>JAZNQX010000186.1:0-1686 GCA_045590395.1 Acutalibacteraceae bacterium | reverse complement strand
CAGGCAGAAACGCCGCCGCAGAGTTTGAGGGTGAAATCACCTTTACCTACTGCACCGAGTTTATTGTTAACCGTGAGATTGAAGACAAAAAAGAGCCCTCTGAGCTTCGCGCATATCTTGAAACTATCGGTGACTGTGTTGTTGTAGTTGACGATGAAGAAATCATAAAGGTTCATGTACACACCGACCATCCCGGTAACGCTATTGAAAAGGCTCTTACCTTTGGTCAGCTGGTTCACCTTAAAATAGAAAATATGAGAGACCAGCACGAAAGAGCAAAGCACGACAGTGACAATGCTTCTAAAAAACCTGCTCAGAACAGCACCCGTACCGAAACCTTTATTCCTGCTGAAAAAACAAATCCTGTTGGTTTTGTTTCTGTTTGCGCAGGTGACGGTCTTGCAGAATTATTCCGCGACCTTGCTGTTGATACTATTGTAAGCGGCGGTCAGACCATGAACCCCAGTACAGATGACATCCTTCGCGCTATTGAGTCTACACCTGCCGAAACCGTTTTTGTTCTTCCCAATAACAAGAACATAATTATGGCGGCAGAACAGGCTGTGCCCCTTAGCACAAGAAAGGTTATTGTTATTCATTCCCGTACCATTCCTCAGGGTATTGCGGCCATGCTTGCCTTCGACCCCGAGGCTGATGACAAGGATAACGCTATTGGTATGTCTGAGGCTTTAGAGAAAATTTCATCAGGCTCTATTACCTTTGCCGCAAGAGATTCTGATTTTGACGGCCACAAGATTAAAAAGGGCGAACTTCTTTGTATGAATAACGGCAAAATCGCTTTTGTTGATACAGATATTGAAAAATCTGTTGCAAAGCTTGTAAAAACAATGCTTAAGCGCGACAGCGAGTTCTTAACCGTAATTTACGGTGAAGACATAAGCGATGAACAAGCAGAAAAAATCGAGGTTGACTTAAACGCCAAATTTGGTGATAAGGTGGAAATCACTATGGTTAACGGCGGTCAGCCAATATACTATTTCTTCCTCTCGGTTGAATAATATGAAAAAAGCAAATTGCGATTTACTAAATGTTAAGGGTATCGGCGAAGCAAAAGTTACTCAGCTTTCAAAGCTGGGCATTGACTCCGTCGATGCTCTTTTGCGTTATTATCCCAGAGATTATAGGGATTACACTGTAATAACACCTATAAGCGATGTTGTTCCCGATATGCAGGTAAACATTAAGGGCACTATTATCGGTGAAGTCAAAACCGAAAATCTATACCGTCAGCCTATATCTCGTTCCACCTTTAAGGTAGCTGATAAAAGCGGCAGTATGACCGTTATAATTTTCCACAAACGTCAGGTTACTTTTTACCTCAAACTCAATACATCATATATCTTTTCGGGCAAGGCCGAGGGCAGTCTTTTCGACCCTGTTCTTTCATCCCCTACCGTTGTATTTGAGAATGAGAGCCGTATTCAGCCCGTTTATCCACTTAAAAGCGGCATAACCTCTAAGCAGATTTCGCGTATAGTAGAAAGTGCACTTGAAATCCATACACCTGTTGATATTTTGCCCGAACATATCAGAACAACCTATCACCTTTGCGATTTTGACTATGCTATACGCAATATTCACTTACCCTTTTTGGCGGCGTCACGCGATGCAGCTAAAAAGCGGCTTGTTTTTGAAGAACTTTTCGTTCTTCAGACCGCCTTTGCT
>JAZNQX010000185.1:0-16406 GCA_045590395.1 Acutalibacteraceae bacterium | reverse complement strand
CCCTTAGGTCCTGATGTTAATCTTCAAACCATTGCTGCTTCTACTGCAGGCTTTACAGGAGCAGACCTTGAAAACCTTTTAAACGAAGCCGCATTACTTGCTGTAAGACGAAATAAAAAGGCTATTACTCAGCCTGAAATTGAGGAAGCCACCATTAAGGTTGTTATGGGTACCGAGAAGAAATCCCATGTAATTAAGGATAAGGACAAAATGATAACCTCTTACCATGAGGCAGGCCATGCTATTGTTTCTTACTTCCTGCCCACTCAAGACCCTGTTCATCAGATTTCCATTATTCCTCGCGGTATGGCGGCAGGCTATACTATGTATATTCCTACCGAGGAAAAGGGGCATGTATCCAAAAACACTATGCTTGAGCAGATTTGTTCCCTTCTTGGCGGCAGAGCTGCTGAACAGCTTACCCAAGACGATATCTGCACAGGCGCTTCTAATGATATTCAGCGCGCTACCGAGATGGCCAGAAAAATGATAACCAAGTACGGTATGAGCGAGAAGCTTGGTCTTATTACCTTTGGTACAGATAATGATGCTGTGTTCCTTGGCAGAGATTTCTCCTCTACACCTAACTACTCAGAAAAAATCGCGGCACAGATAGACGAGGAAATCAATTCTATCGTTATGACACAGTATGATAAGGCACTTAATATTCTTAATGAGAATATGCAAAAACTTCACGAGGTTGCTAAGGTGCTCTTTACTGAAGAAAAGATTGACGGTGAGCGTTTTATCTCCATAATGGAAGAAGATAAAAGAATAGAAGAATAAAACTAAAAGACACAGTGTTTCACTGTGTCTTTTTTACTACCTTACAGGTTTTAATACCGTAGTATTTAAAACATTCTATTGTGTTTTTGTTTACTTTTTCTCCACACACCGCAATAGGAACGGCAGGGGGGCAGGAGATATTTAGCTCTGTTAATATTCGGCCTTCAGCTTTTTCTATGTCTATTTCTTCTGACCTTAAAAGCATAGCCTCTTGTACCGATAAAATCTTTTCTGCTTTTTGAAATTTTGGCGGAAAGTTTGTTATGGGGGTGAGCATTTTAATATCCTTTAAAGCTTCAAAAAGTCGTTCAAGGTCGGTATCAAGGCTTAGCATAAGCACCGTAAAATCGGGGTCAGCAAATTCACATTCCGCCTTTTTTTGCCTTAAAAGTTCTGCAAAATCAATACCGGTATAGCCGTATGCTTTGGTACAGATTGTGATTTTAAGAGGCTCATTTTCATAAAGAGAGTAACCAATACTTCTTAGCCTCTTTTTTAGGTTTTCAACCCTTAAAATAAAGGCGGAAAGCTTTTCTTTATAACCGTTTGACAGATAGAAATTTAACATATCAAGGGATTGCAAGGTAAGATAAGACGGACTGGTAGAACCGAAAAGTGACAGAGCACTTTTAGCTTCTTTTGCTATATCATCGTCTTTAATATGAAGATAGGCACCACCCGTTAAACAGGGAAGGGTTTTATGGGCAGAATCACAGCACATATCGGCGCCGAGGTCTATGGGGTGCATAGAGGGCTGTGTAAATTTTAAATATGCGCCGTGCGCATTGTCTACAAGGAGAAATTTGCCGTTTTTTCTGCAAACCTTTCCGGTTGACGAAATATCAGCCATCAGCCCTAAATAATCGGGACTTGTGATGTATACAGCATCAGGTTTTTCTTTTTCAATTTCCTGCTGTAAGGTCTGTTCATCAAATGTGCAGGAAAGGTATGAGCTATCCCCGTAAAACCAGACAATTTCAATGTTAAGCAAAGCACAGGCGGTTAAAAAGGTCTTGTGGGCATTTCTGCCTGCAAGTATTTTTTTAACCCCTTTTTTCTTTGCGAGAAACAGCATTGCGCGGATACAGTGGGATGAGCCCTCGGTACTGTAAAAGGTATTGGTACCGAAAAGGCTACCCGCATTTTTTTCGCTTTGCTTTATTATACCGTCAGCGTTATAAAGACTATCGGCACCGTTAATTTCGGTAATATCAAGGCTTTCAAAACCGAGACGATCTTTCCCCTTGTGACCCGGCATATGTAGGCGCAGGGTATCGCTTTCGTTATATTTTTTTACAAAATCACAAATTGGTGTATTCACTATACTTTTCCGCCTAACTGCCTTGAAACTGCTACTGCGATGGCACATTCCATACGCTTTTTAAACAGCTCACAGCCGTATTTGTATACACCCGTAACACTGCCTGTAGAATGATAGGCGTTAGCCGCGCAACCACCTGAGCAATAAAGCCTTGCCCAACAGGTTTTGCACTCTTCTCTGGCGTAAACGTTACAGTTCATAAATGCTTTCTGTACATTAGTGTTTTGGACACCATTCCAAATATCACCTAATTTGAATTTTTCCTCGCCTACAAACTGATGGCAGGGGTATAAATCACCCCAAGGGGTAACTGCCATATACTCGGTGCCCGAGCCACAGCCCGAAATTCTTTTATAAATGCAGGGGCCGTCGTTTAAATCTATCATATAGTGGTAGAAGGTAAAGGGCTTGCCCTCTTTATCTTTTTGAAGCATTAGCTCTGCCAGTTTCTCGTACTGCTCCATAACAATCGGCAGGTCGTCAAGTGTTAGCTCGGAAGGGTCACCCGAAGCACATACTACAGGCTCCATACTAAGCTCGGTAAAGCCAAGGCTAAGCATTTCTTTTATATCCTCTAAGAAATCGGGATTAGCGTGGGTAAAGGTACCGCGCATATAGTAGTTTTTGTTGTTTCTTTCCTTAACGAGTTTCTGGAATTTAGGAACAATTTTATCAAAGCTTCCGTTGCCTTTATAGTCAACGCGGAAGCGGTCATGTATTTCTTTTCTGCCGTCAAGACTAAGCACCACATTGCTCATTTCTTTATTGGCAAATTCAATAACCTCGTCGTCTATAAGCAGACCGTTTGTAGTAAGGGTAAAGCGGAAGTTTTTGCCCTTTTCTTTTTCAATACAACGTGCATAGGCTACCATCTGCTTTACTACCTCAAAATTCATAAGAGGTTCACCGCCGAAAAAGTCTACCTCAAGGTTTCGTCTGCTGCCTGAATTTTCAACAAGAAAATCAAGGGCGCGTTTACCAACCTCAAAGCTCATTACAGCTCTGTCACCGTGGTATTTACCTTGACTAGCAAAGCAGTACTCGCAGTTTAAATTGCAGGTGTGGGCAATATGAATACAAAGGGCCTTTATAACCCCTGCGGTTTTTTCTTTAAGGGTGTTTGCCATACCCTCAAAGGTATCACTTGTGAAAAGCTTGCCGTCTTCTTTAAGCTTTTCTATCTGCTCATAACATTCTGTAATTTCGGCTATATCAATATCGCTGTATTTAGTTTTAATTTTATCTATTACATCACTTTTACTGTTATCACAAAACAGCGAAATAATATCGTAAGCAATATCGTCTACAACATGAACGGCGCCACTGCAAACATCAAGAACTATGTTGTGACCGCATTGTTTGTACTGATGAATCATTATAAATCTCCTAAGAAAAAATGCCGCCTTAAGCGGCGGCATTTAAGTTTAGCAATTATTTGCTTTCAGCCTTGTTTTCGCATTCCTGATTAGCAATACCGCAGCTTGTTTTACAAGCAGACTGACAAGAAGTCTGACATTCACCGCAGCCGCCGTTCTTAGCGCTTTCACAAAGATTGCGAGTTTCAATGGTAATAATATGTTTCACTGTACTGACCTCCAATACATTTTCTCTGCTAAAATAATAACATATCGGGTTTAATAAGTCAATAGGATAGAATTTAAAAATTATCACTTTTTATGAAATCCTAATTACCAACTATTGCATATTTCACAATAATTATTGACGAAAGACTATAAAAGTGTTATTATATTATAGATATATTATATATAATGGCATATTATTGAGTTTGGAGAGTGTGATAAAATGTCAGATAAGCGTATATTTCTTTCTTCGCCTACTATTCACGGTGAAGAGCAAAAATTTGTAAAGGAAGCCTTTGATACCAACTGGGTTGCACCCCTTGGCGCCAATGTTGACGGTTTTGAAAAAGAAATGTCAGAGTATATTGGCGTAGGACATGCCGCGGCTTGTGTAAGCGGTACCTCGGCACTGCACCTTGCGGTAAAGCTTGCGGGTGTAAAGCAGGACGATATTGTTTTCTGTTCCGACTTAACCTTTGCGGCAACCGTTAACCCCGTTACATACGAAAAGGGAAGACAGGTATTTATCGACAGCGAATATGAAACCTGGAATATGGACCCCGAGGCACTTCGTCTTGCCTTTAAAAAATACCCACAGTGTAAATGTGTTATTGTGGTTAATCTTTACGGCGTACCTGCAAAGCTTGATGAAATAAGAGCTATTTGCGATGAAAACGGCGCTGTGCTTATTGAGGATGCGGCAGAAAGCCTTTCTGCTACCTACAAGGGCGTTCAGACCGGTACTTTTGGTAAGTACAATGCAATAAGCTTTAACGGAAATAAGATTATAACCACCTCGGGCGGCGGTATGCTTCTCAGCGACGATGAAGAGGCTATTAAAAAGGCTCACTTCTGGTCTACTCAGTCCAGAGATATAGCTCCTTGGTATCAGCATAGCGAAACAGGCTATAACTACCGTATGAGCAATATTGTTGCAGGTATCGGCAGAGGTCAACTTTTGCATCTTGATGATCATAAGGAATTAAAGAGAGATATCTACAACAGATACAAAGAAGCCTTTAAGGGCTTGCCCGTTACCATGAATCCCTATCTTGAATGCTCTGACCCTAACTTCTGGCTTTCCTGTATTCTTATTGATAAGGGCTGTGACGTGCCCTTTATGGACATTATCAATAAACTGGCAGAGGAAAACATTGAGGCCCGTCCTATATGGAAGCCTATGCATATGCAACCTGTTTTTGAAGGTTATGACTTTATATCTGCAAAAGACAATAGTGTGGGTGAAGATATTTTCAGCCGCGGCCTTTGTCTGCCCAGCGATATAAAGATGACAAAGGAAGAACAGGATAAAGTAATTGAAATTATCAAAAGCTTTTTTAACTAAAAGGTGAAATTATGAGAAATATTCAACTTTTTATTAAGCGCGCTTTTGATATAGTTGCAGGATGCATAATAGTCCTGATTTTGACCGTTATACCTGTTTTTATTGTAGTGCCTATTGTTATTAGAGCCACCTCAAAGGGCCCTGCCGTGTTTACTCAGGACAGGGTAGGCAAGGATGGTAAAGTTTTTAAGATATATAAATACCGTACAATGCTTATTCCCGAGGAAAGCTATGATAAAGACGGAAACCAGCTTGAACCTAAACAGCGTATAACAAAGGTGGGCAGAATTCTGCGCAAGACCAGTATTGACGAGCTTATGCAGATATTCAATGTTATAAACGGAACTATGAGCTTTGTAGGTCCGCGCCCCACTTTACCGTATCAGGTTGAACGGTATACAGACGAGCAGATGAGAAGACATAATATGCGCCCGGGTATTACGGGACTTGCTCAGGTTAACGGCAGAAACGACCTTACCTGGACAGAAAAAATTGAGTACGATGTTAAGTACATAGATAACTTCTCACTCTGGCTTGATATAAAGATATTTTTTAAGACTATTTTGGTTGTATTCAAAAAAGAGGGTATTGATTTTAATAAATACGACTCGATTACCGAGAAAAAAGTAAACGACAGCGAAAAAGTGACTACAAAATAAACGAAAGGTTTTTAATTTATGAAAGCTCTTGTACTTTGCGGAGGAATACCGCAGTTAGCGTTAATGGAGGACCTTAAAAGCAGAGGAATAACCGTTGTTCTTGCAGATATGAACGAAAAAGTAGCAGGTAGGAAATACTGTGATATTTTCTATCCCGTTTCGGTGCTTGATAAGGAAGCGGTAAAGGAAGTTGCCATAAAGGAAAAGGTTGATTTTCTTATTACCGTTTGTGCCGACCAGGTGCTTGAAATAGTTGCTCAGATTTCAGATGAGCTCTCGCTTCCTTGTTATATTGATGCCGAAACTGCTGCAAATGTATCTAAGAAATCTTATATGAAAAAGATTTTCTGTGAAAACGGTGTTCCTACATCTAAGCATGTAGTAATGAGTGAGCTTGACTTTGATAAAATAAATGAGCTTCAGTTTCCCATTATAGTAAAACCTATTGACTCCTATAGCTCACGCGGTGTTAAAAAGGTTTTAAATAATGCCGAGCTTGAAACCGCATTTTATGAGGCTAAAAATATAAGCCGCGAAGGCACAGTTATTGTTGAGGAGTTTGTAGAGGGCGAAGAGGTTACGGTAGACGTTTATGTAGAAAACGGTGTTGCCAAGCTTCTTACCACCTCTATTTCCGACAAGGTAAAGGGAGAAGGCTTTGTTATTCACAGAACCAGAAACCCTGCAGGTGTGTCTGATGATATTTTAGCAAAGATTAAAGATACCGCCCAAAAAATAGCCGACGGCTTCGGCCTTAAAAATTCGCCTATGCTTATTCAGCTGATTACCGACGGCAAGAGAATTTCAGTTATAGAGTTCTGTGCCAGAACAGGCGGCGGCATTAAGTTCAGACTTATAAAAAGGGTTTCAGGCTTTGACGTTATTAAGGCGGTTGCCGACCTTACCTTAGGTCTTAAACCTCACTATGAAGATGACGGAAGACCGCGCCCGTTTATAATCAACGAATTCCTTTATGCTAAAGAGGGTATAATTGACCGTCTTGAAGGCTTTGAAGAACTGCTGAATGAAGGAATTATAAATGAATACTATCAGCTTAAAGCAAGTGGTACAAAGGTTGGAAGTATGAAGAGCAGTGGCGATAGAATCGCCTGCTTTACCATACAGACTGACAATATAGAAACACTTAAAAAGCATCACGCTATTGCAAATCAGCGTATAAAGGCTCTGAGTATTGACGGTGAGGACCTTATTCGCCACGATTTAGTAGCCAATCTTTCTGAGAAGGGAATTTAAAATAAATGAATATCCTTTTTTTATCAATAAGCGCCGTACCGCATTTAAGTGGGCATTCCATTTCTCTTGACCTTATAAGAGAACTTAAAAGTCAGGGACATAATGTGTATGTTATGGGCTCTAATCAGCGCAGAGAGGGTAAGGAAACTTCACTTTGCGAAGAAGAGGGCTGTCAAGTGCTCCGCGTTAAAACGGGTAATGTTACTAAAAGTAATATAATAGAAAAGGGTATTGCCACAGTACTTCTTCCGTATCAGTATATATCCGCAATAAAAAAGTATTTTATGGATATTAAATTTGATTTGGTGCTTTATCCCACTCCGCCTGTTACTCAGGTTGAAACCGTTTCCTTTATTAAAAAGCGGGATAATGCTGTTTCGTATCTTTTGCTTAAGGATATTTTTCCGCAGAATGCCGTTGATATCGGTATGATGAGCAAAACAGGTCTTAAGGGTATCCTTTACAAAATGTTTCGCAAAAAAGAAAAGAAGCTGTATAAGGTTTCTGACTTTATCGGCTGTATGAGTCAGGCAAATGTAGATTTTGTTTTAAAGCATAACAGTGAAGTTGACAAAGCAAAGGTACATATTTGCCCCAATACAATCGAAGTAACAGACGATTTTTTAAGTGCTGAGCGTAAACTTGAGATAAGGGATAAATACGGTATACCAAAAGACGCTAAGGTATTCATATACGGCGGAAATTTAGGTCGTCCTCAGGATATACCCTTTGTAATAGAATGTCTTAAGGCCAATGAAAATAAAAGCGACAGATATTTTGTTATTTGCGGAACAGGTACCGATTATCCTAAGCTTAAAGCTTATGTAGATGAGAGAAAGCCTAAAAATGTTCTGCTTATAAACGGACTGCCAAAGGCTGAGTATGAGGAATTTGTAAAGGCGTTTGATGTAGGTCTTATTTTCCTTGATAAACGCTTTACCATTCCTAATTTCCCAAGCAGACTCTTAAGTTATATGAACAGCAAAATGCCGGTTCTTGCCTGTACCGATAAAAACACTGATATAGGCAAGGTTATAAGCACGGGCGGCTTTGGCTGGTGGTGTGAAAGCGACAGCGCAGATAAATTTACAAAGGCTGTTGAATTCGCCTTGGGTGAAGACCTTGAAGCTATGGGAGAAAAAGGATATAACTATCTCCTTGAAAATTACACCAGCAAAAACAGTTATGAAATTATAATGAAAAATTTAGGAGAGAGCCAAGAAATTACGGTATAAAATTTGTGGGAGCCTGAATTTATGCGTATAGTTGTAAACAATATAGCCGCAATTACCGGCGGTGCCATGACGGTGCTTAAAGATTTTTATAATTGCGTCTGTCAAAACGACAAGGAAAATGAGTGGATATTTTTACTGTCTGATAAATTTTTTGATGAAACCGACAATGTAAAAATAGTTACTTTGCCCGAAATAAAGAAAAATCCCTTTAAAAAGGTGCTGTTTGATTTTGTTACAGGCAAAAAATATATAAATAAATTAAAGCCTGATGTGGTTTTCTCTATGCAGAATATTATGACCTTTGGTGTTAAGGCTCCTCAGATAGTATATCTTCATCAGTCTATCCCTTTTCAAAGGGTTAAAAAGTTTTCCTTTTTAAAGGGCAGTGAGAGAAAACTTGCTTTTATACAGTATTTTATCGGTCCCATTTTAAAGCTTACCGTAAAAAAATGTGACAAAGTAATAGTCCAGACAAAATGGATGAAGGAAGCAGTTACCGATATTTGTAAGGTAAAAGCAGATAAGGTTTTTCAGATTCCGCCAAATGTGAAAAACATTTCCCATTTAAAAGAGGAAAATGTGTTTTCAAAGGAAAATTTCTTTTATCCCACATCTCCTGCGCTTTATAAGAATAACAAGTGCATTTTTGATGCCTGTGAAATTTTAAAAGGAGAGGGAATAGCCTTTAATACGGTGCTTACCTTGCCCGAAAGCAAGTCGGTTGACGGTATTAAGTGTATAGGAAGAATTCCTTATGAAGAGGTAATAGCCTATTATAACAGAAGTACACTTATATTCCCGTCTTATATCGAAACCTTCGGATATCCGATGACTGAGGCAAGAAAAATGGGGGCTATAGTTTTAGCATCAGACTGCGCCTTTTCGAGAGAAGCGCTGGAAAATTACGAAAACGCCTATTTCTTTAATCCCTTTGACGCAAGGGAACTATCCATACTTATGAAAAAGGTTATAAACGGTGAAATTGTAAGGAAAAGAACCGATGATTTGACCGATGATATAAAAGATAATTGGAAAATTATAATGGACAGGGTTTTAAGCCTGTCAAAGTAAAATGTTTTGATTAGAGGTATCACGCAAATTGAAGTCTTCAAAGTATTTTAGCAACAGTGCCATACTTGTGTGTGCTGTATGCGTTGTTATGTCATTTACAGCTCAGTTATTTAATGTCAGAGCCGTTGTCAATTTAGTTTTTGCTTTTTCGCTGATTTTTGTTTTTGCTTGCTATTTTTTAAGCGGAAGCATAAGCAAAATAATGCTGTTTCTCATTTTCGATGTACTTATAGCGGTTGCAATAAGTATTATTGACGTAGAGGGTGTAGTAGACTATGTGTCTCATATACTTATAATGATTTGTACTTATATATGTATTGAGGTAGGCGTAAACGCGAAAATAGACGTAAAATTCTTTAAAATAATTTCAACTATGTTCCTGCTGATGTCGGTGGTGCTGTTGGTGGCATATTATTTCGGACCGCTGAAATCAAGTTATTTTGAAGATACTGAGGCTATATGTCTTAACTTCCCCAACCCTAACGCTGCGGGACTTTGGCTTGTATGCATATTCATTCTGCTTTTCTATTGCGTATTTCTGTATAAAAAAGCTTTAAGATTTGCTTTTCTTGTTTGCACTGTAGGTATTGTACCTATAATTTTTGCAACCGAATCAAGAAACTCTTATATTGCTTGTTTTTTCCTTGCAATTTGCGTAATTATAACTAAGATTTTTAAAATTAAAAAAATTCCCAACTGGTGTCTTGCACTTCTTGCCTGCCTGCCCATAATAGTATTCTTCTTCTATATGTTTGTTGTGGTTAAAAATCAGGATTTCTGGGAGAGCATATTTGCTTTTGACAGTGTTGACAAGAGTATTGACTCTCGTGAAAATATTTGGCAAAAGGTTTTGGATAATTTCTGGAATTGCTTCCTTATAGGTGATTATGGTTACTACTATAACAGTCAGCAGCATAACTCTCTTATTACTGTTTTCTGCCGTTTTGGTGCTCCTGCGGTTGTGGCAGTTTGTATGCTTACTTACAATGCATTAAAACGACTCCAAGAGCGCTCATCCCTTTATGCCGCACTTAGTCTTGCTGCGATTTTATTTACAGGCTGTTTTGAAGCATCGGTGTTTGTTGGTATTGCAGGACTTTATCTTATGCTTCTTATAATTCCGGCCTGTGCATCTATGGAGCAGATATAACCACTAAATTGTCAGAGGAGTTTTTTAATGAAAAAACTTAAAATCAGTCAGCTTAAAATGGGGGCTCTTATTTCCTATTTTACAATGGGCTTTAATATAGTCGCCGGGCTTGTTTATACTCCCTGGATGGTTGCTAAAATCGGGCAGTCAAATTACGGCCTTTATACCCTTGCAAATTCTTTAATTGCAATATTTATGCTTGACTTTGGACTCAGCTCGGCTGTTTCCAGATTTGTATCAAAATACCGCGCTGAAGGCAGACAGCAGGACATAAATGATATAATGGGTATCATTTATAAGCTTTATATTATAATTGATGCTGTTATTTTTGTGGTGCTTACGGTGGTGTACTTCTTTGTAGGCGAAATTTATAAGGAACTAACCCCCTCAGAGCTTCAGACCTTTAAGGTTCTTTACATTATAGTTGCAGGATACCAGCTTATTGCCTTTCCGCTTTCTCCCGTTGACGGTATTCTTAACGCCTATGAGAAATTTTCACAGCTTAAATCATGCAACCTTTTATACAGACTTCTTTCTGTATTTTCTGTGATTTTTGTTCTTATTTTTTCTTCCAGTGTAACGGTGGTTATTCTGGCAACGGTGCTGTCTCACTTGGCTACCGTTTTGGCAAAGTTTATATTTGTAAAGACCTCTGTACCGCTGAAGGTGAATTTTAAAGCCTCGGGCAAAGAAAAATATAAAAAGCTTTTCAGCTTTACTGTATGGACTACCGTTATAAATATAATGCAACGCTTTACCCATAGCTTTGCTCCTTCTGTTTTAGGTATAACCTCAGGCGCCTTGGAAATCGGTCTTTATGCGCCTGCCGTAACCTTAGAGGGCTATTTCTATACCTTAGGTACTGCAATTAACGGTATGTTTTTACCGCGTGTTTCAAAATATATTGCTGATAAAAAAGAGGATAAAATTCTTGACCTTATGATAAAGGTGGGCAGATATCAGTCGATAGTACTGGGACTTGCATATATAGGTTTTGTATGTATAGGTAAAGAGTTTATGACGCTTTGGATGGGTCCTGACTATACAAAAACCTATTATCTGGCGATGATAATTCTTTTTCCCACCCTTATATCCGCAACACAGCAGATAGCCAAAACCACCGTAATAGCCAAAAAACTTATAAAGTATCAGGCTATAGGTATGATTTTTACAGGTGTTTTCGGACTTATAGCATCATATCTTATGTCACTTAAGGTTGGCGCTTTAGGTGTTTGTTTAGGTACTGCACTTACCTCTCTTTCAAATATTTCATTTATGAATGTTATATATAAGAAAAAAGCAGGTATAAATGTTTTTGAGTTCTATAAAAAATGTTATTTAAGACTTTTACCCTGCTATGCAATTTCTCTTGCGGCAGGTCTTGCCATAGCAAAATACATTCCGCTTTTAGGTTGGAAGGGCTTTGCGGTTAAGGCTCTGCTTATTGCCATAGTTTTCCTTGCTGTGATTTTCCTTCTCTATACTACCAAGGAAGAAAAAAACAGTATTTTCACTTTAGTAAATAAAATTAAAAAATAAAGGTGCTAAGAAATGGAGAAAAAACAGTTTTTGGCGGATGTCCCCGTACGTGTAAATGTTTGGATACGCCCTGAATGTCAGAGAAGACAGTTTGAAGTATTAAAGCAAGCTCGTCCTTCTACCTTGTTTTTGATATCCGACGGCGGAAGAAACGAGCAGGAGTGGGAAGCCATAAGGCAAAACCGAGCTATGTTTGATAACGAAATAGACTGGGAATGTACCGTACATAAAATATACGAAGAAAAAAATAACGGCCTTTACACAATGAGCCGTAAGGGTGCAGAGCTTGTCTGGTCCAATGTTGACCGCTGTATATTTCTTGAGGATGACTCAATTCCTTCGGTATCGTACTTTAAATACTGCGAGGAACTGCTTGAAAAATATAAAGATGATGAGCGTATTCTTTGTATTTGCTCTATGAACCTTGCAGGTGAGTGGGAAAAGACCGATGCCGACTATTTCTTTGCAGAAAGAGCACCTATCTGCGGCCAGGCAATGTGGAAAAGGTCTTATATGCAAAGGGATTTTGAGCTTGAATACGGCAAAGATCCCTATACTATGAGTTTGCTAAGAAAGCGTATTAAAAACGACAAAGCATACCTGAAAAATGTGGAAGGTTATGCTGTGAATTCCAGCTTTGGTGGTCATATTCCGGGTGGTGAATTTTTCGGAAGACTTGCGGTATATAGTCAAAATCAGCTTTACATTGTGCCTAAATATAATATGATGTGCAATATCGGCTGTACCGATAATTCAGAACACGCTTCTGAATATAAGCTTTTACCCCACGGAATCCGCAGAATTTTCAATATGAGAACCTATGAATACGATTTTCCGCTAAAACATCCTAAATATATGATTGCTGACCCTGATTATATGGAATGTGAAGATAAAATTCTTTGCAGAAACCGACCGATAAGCAGTCTGCTCAGAAAAATAGAAGTTTTCTTTTTGTTTTTGCGTTATCGAGGTATTAAAGACGCCATAAATAAAATTAAAAGAAGAATATTAAAAAAGAGAAGAATAGAAAGATAAAGTTTGGAGAGGGATTACTATGAGTTTATTTGAAGGTAAAACATTACTTATTACAGGCGGTACCGGTTCTTTCGGTAATGCGGTGCTGAATCGTTTCTTAAAAACCGATATAGGAGAAATTCGTATATTCTCCAGAGATGAGAAAAAGCAGGACGATATGCGCCACGAATTTCAGGCAAAAATGCCTGAGGTTGCCGAGAAAATAACCTTTTATATCGGTGATGTAAGAGATTTGGCTTCGGTTAAGAATGCAATGCACGGTGTAGATTTTATTTTTCACGCCGCCGCTTTAAAGCAGGTTCCGTCCTGTGAGTTTTTCCCTATGGAAGCGGTAAGAACAAACGTAATAGGAACAGAAAATGTGCTGACTGCCGCTATTGAAGCAGGTGTTAAGAGCGTAATTTGTCTTTCTACCGATAAAGCGGCATATCCTGTTAATGCTATGGGTATTTCAAAAGCTTTGGAGGAAAGGGTTGCCGTGGCAAAAGCACGTACCGTTTCTCCCGATAAAACAAAAATATGCTGTACCCGTTACGGTAATGTTATGTGCTCAAGAGGCAGCGTTATTCCCCTTTGGATAGAGCAGATAAAGCAGGGTAAACCCATAACCATAACCGAACCCTCTATGACCAGATTTATTATGAGCCTTGATGAAGCAGTTGACCTTGTTCTTTTTGCTTTCCAGCATGGCGTCAGCGGAGATATCCTTGTTCAAAAGGCTCCTGCCTGCACTATTGAAACACTTGCAAAGGCAGTAACAGGACTGTTTAACGAGGATACCGAAATTAAGATTATCGGTATCAGACACGGCGAGAAAATGTATGAAACTCTGCTTACCGATGAGGAATGTGCTACTGCTGTTGATATGGGTGATTTTTACCGTGTTCCCAGTGACAACAGAGGTCTTAACTACGATAAATATTTCAAAGACGGTGATACAGAGCGTAATCCGCTTACCCTCTTTGACTCAAACAATACAGAACTTTTAAATGTAGAGCAGGTAAAAGAAAAACTGCTTTCTCTTCAGTACATAAGAGATGAACTGAAGGCTTGGGAGGAGAAAAAATAGTGCTTACTGTTTTTCAGCAAGGCTTTTTGCAGATAGTTCGCGCAGGAGTAAAAAATGAGAAACAGGTACTTCCCGAAGGTTTTGATACAGAGCGGCTTTTTGATGCGGCAAAAATGCATCACTTAATCGGTATAGTGTATAACGGCGCTGTGCTTTGCGGAATTGATAAAGAACTTCCTGTTATGAAGAAACTTTTTTTAGGTACTTTAAAGGAAGCGGCAGTTCACGAAAGGCAGAAGCACGAGTTTGAGCAGATTAAACATAAGTTTAATGAGCTTGGTATAGACTATATGCCCATAAAGGGCGTTCTTATAAAGGAACTGTATCCGGAGCCGACGCTCAGGTATATGAACGATGTTGATATACTGATACGTGACCGCGATTACGGTATAATCAAAAAGGCTATTTCCGATTTTGGTTATACATACCGATGTGAAAGCAGTCATGAATATATATGGGCAAAAGTGGGAGTTCTCATTTTAGAATTGCATAAAAGTCTTGTTTCATCAAGAAATGAAGACTTTTATGGATATTTCGGCGACGGCTTGGATAAAGCGGTTAAAAAGGGTGAATATGAGTACGGTCTAAGTCTTGAAGACGAGTTTATTTATACCTTTTGTCATTTTACAAAGCATTATCGCTATTGCGGAATAGGTGTAAAATACATTATTGACCTCTTTATGTACCGTAAAAACAAAAAGCTTGATTATGAATATATAGAGAGAGAACTTGAGAAAATCGGCATTTTAGAGTTTTACCGTAATATTGAAAGGGTAATTGAGTGCTGGTTTAACGACGGCGTGATGGACGAAAAAACAGAGTTCATCTCTGACTTTATTATTAAGAGCGGTGTTTACGGCAGACACGAAAACGAAATAGCATCACTGGTGCTTCAAAAGAAAATCAATGGATATGATTTCGGTACATCGTCAAAGTTTAAGCTGTTTGTTATGCGTGCTTTCCCCACACTCTCGGTAATGAAGGTGCATTACAAATATCTTGAAAAGCTAGGCTTTTTACTGCCTTTTGCATGGGTGTGCAGATGGTTTAACGCTTTGCTTAAAAAAAGAAAAAATATAGCAAAGCATATAAAAGACATTAAAAGAGTCAATGACAAAGATGTTGAAGATTTAAGAAGAAAACTTGAATATGTAGGTCTTGATTTTAAATTCAAGGAGTAAAATGTATGAAAATACTCATAACAGGCGCAAACGGTTTTGTGGGTAAAAATCTTACTGCCGCCCTTAACAATATTAAAGACGGCAAGGACAGAACTCACCCCGATATTACGGTTAGCCAGCTTTATCTTTTTGATATTGACACCGATAAAAAGGTTTTGGAGGAAGGCTGTAAAAATGCCGATTTCGTATTTAACCTTGCAGGTGTTAACCGCCCGAAAAGTGAAGAAGAGTTTATGCAGGGTAATTTTGGTTTTGCATCAGAACTGCTGGATACATTAAAAAAATATAACAACACCTGCCCCATAGTGCTTTCCAGCTCTGTTCAGGCTACCCTTGAGGGCAGATATAACGGCCCCTACGGTCAAAGCAAAAAAGCAGGGGAGGACTTATTCTTCGCCTACGGAAAAGAAACCGGCGCAAAGGTACTGATTTACCGTTTTCCAAACCTTTTCGGCAAATGGTGCCGACCAAATTACAACAGCGCGGTGGCTACCTTTTGCAATAATATAGCAAATGATTTGCCTATTACTGTAAATGACCCTAATGTAGAACTTACACTTCTCTATATTGACGATTTGGTTGACGAAATGCTTTTATGCCTTGAGGGTAAAGAGCATAGGGAAAAAGAGTTTTGTGTAGCGCCCGTTACGCATAAGGTTACCCTCGGTAAAATTGTAGAGCTTTTAAATAGCTTTAGAGAGCAACCAAAAAGTCTTGTTATGCCCGAAATACCCTGCGGCAGTTTTGAAAAGAAGCTTTATTCCACATATCTTTCATATTTGCCGAAAGATAAGGTTGCTTTTCCGCTGACTATGAATGTGGATGACAGAGGCTCTTTTACAGAACTTTTAAAGACGGCCTCTTGCGGTCAGTTTTCGGTAAATATTTCAAAACCCGGCATAGTAAAAGGACAACACTGGCATAACACAAAATGGGAATTCTTTATTGTTGTGTCGGGTAAAGCCCTTATTCAGCAAAGAAAAATAGGCAGTGACGAAGTGCTGAATTTCGAGGTCAGCGGTGAGAAAATTGAAGCGGTACATATGCTGCCGGGATATACCCACAACATTATAAACTTAAGTGACACAGAGGACCTTGTAACACTTATGTGGGCTAATGAGCAGTTTGATAAATCTCATCCCGATACATTTTTTGAGGTGGTAGAATAATGAGTAAAGGTT
>JAZNQX010000184.1:0-2566 GCA_045590395.1 Acutalibacteraceae bacterium | reverse complement strand
CCCTTTTACAGCGCAAAAAACCGCAAAAAAGCCCTGCACAATATGGAGCTTATGAAAATAGACCATATAAAAAATGAAAGCTATCAGAATTTATCTGGCGGTCAGCAACAGCGTGTTTTACTTGCCCGTGCTTTAACCTCCGGCAGTAAGGCACTGATTTTAGACGAGCCTGTTACAGGTCTTGACCCCATTGCCACCACCGATATGTACTCTCTGATTGAAACAATAAACAAGGAATACAGAATTGCGGTTATTATGGTTTCTCACGATATAACGGCGGCTTTTAAGTATGCAACACATATTCTGCATTTATCAAAGGACGGCGTTTTCTTCGGTACCACTGATGAATACCGTAACAGCCAGTTCCATAAAAGATTTTACGGAGGCGGAATATATGACTGAGTTTTTTGAAATTTTTTCCTACTCCTTTATGTCGAGAGCGGTTATTGTGGGTACCCTTATTTCCCTTTGCTCATCGCTTCTTGGTGTCAGCCTTGTACTGAAGCGTTATTCTATGATAGGAGACGGTCTTTCCCACGTAGGCTTTGGCGCACTGGCTATTGCCGCGGCGCTGAACCTTACTCCTATGGCGGTTGCCATTCCCGTTGTAATAATAGCGTCAATATTTTTACTAAAGCTTTCTTCAAGCAGTAAAATAAAGGGAGATTCTGCCATAGCGGTCATTTCCACCTCTGCTCTGGCACTTGGCGTAATTATCGTTTCGGTTTTCGGCACCAATACCGACCTTAACAATTATATGTTCGGCAGTATTTTATCCTTAAGCTCTACCGACACCATATCGGGCATTATAATAACCCTTTTGGTATCAGGTCTTTTTATTTTCTTTTACCACAGAATTTTTGCCGTTACCTTTGACGAAGAATTTGCCGCCGCAACGGGAATAAAGGTTAACCTTTTAAACACGGTAATTGCAATACTTACTTCGGTAACCGTAGTGATAGGTATGCGAATGATGGGAACGCTTCTTGTTTCAAGCCTTATAGTTTTCCCACCCCTTGCCGCCATAAGATTATGCAGTACCTTTAAGGGTGTAACAATTACTTCTGCTATTATTTCGGTATTTTCCTTTATCTGCGGACTGATTCTTTCCTACGCTTTTTCCTTCCCCACCGGCGCAACTATTGTTATAACTAATTTAACAGTTATGATATGCTGTTTTATTTTAAGAAAAATAAAGGACGCTGTAAAAAGAAAAAAGACAGCAAAATAAAAAACGCCCCGACTGTTGTGATATGCACCCCAAAAGTTAGACACTTTTGGAGGTGCATATTTTTTATGGGTAAAACAGGAAGAAAAAACAAAGTTTATAGTGCAGAATTTAAAATGGGTGTTATAATGGATATGCGAGAACACCATTTAAGTTATCACGAAACAGTACGAAAATACTGGGGAATAGAAGAATCAAATAACGGAGATTCTAAAAGAAATATTATACAACGGTGGGAACGCATATACCTAGAAGAAGGAGCCGAAGGCTTAATGAAAGAAAGACGAGGCAGAGCTTGTGCCGCTAGCGGCACAAGGAAAGGCAGGCCACCTAAGTTGGATAAAAAAGTCGAAGAAGATTTAATTGCCGAAAACCAACGACTTCGAATGGAAATTGAATACTTAAAAAAACTCGATGCCTTAGTTCAGAAAAGGTTGCAAGAGGAAAAGAAAAAGCAGCAATAGTCAATGAATTAAGGCAAGAATATCCATTAAATGACTTGTTGCAACTGTCAGGCTTGGCTCGTAGCACATTTTACTATTATCTAAAACATTTAAATACAGATAAATACGAATGCGAAAAACAAGAAATACAAGAAATCTACAATACGAATAAAGGCAGATACGGATACCGTAGAATAACAATAGCTATGCGTAACAAAGGTTATGTAATTAACCATAAAACCGTACAAAAACTAATGAATAACCTTGGTTTGAAAGGCAAACAACGCAAAAACGATAAATACCATTCATACAAAGGTACTGTTGGCAAGGTTGCTGACAATTTACTGAAAAGAGATTTCTATGCAGAAAAACCATTTGAAAAGATAACAACTGATGTTACACAATTTAATATTTGTGATGAAAAAGTATATCTTTCGCCTGTTTTAGATTTATTCAACAATGAAGTTGTATCTTATTCAATTTCTACGAGTCCTAATTTAGAACAAGTTAGAGAAATGCTTAATGGTTTATTTGAAAAACTCCCTGCTGATGCAACACCAATTTTTCATTCTGATCAAGGTTGGCAGTACCAACATGCCGAATACCAACGATTATTAGCAGAACATAACATTATTCAAAGTATGTCCCGCAAAGGTAACTGTATGGATAATGGTGCAATGGAAAATTTCTTCGGCAGACTGAAAGTTGAAATGTTCTACGGCGAAAAATTCGAAAGCGTTAACGCTTTCATTGATGAATTAAAGAAATATATTCATTACTACAACAATGAACGTATTTCCTTAAAACTAAAAGGAATGAGTCCGGTACAATACCGAACTCATTCGCTAACAATTTAATATTTAATTTTGTCTAAACTTTGGGGTTCACTTCAATG
>JAZNQX010000183.1:0-10697 GCA_045590395.1 Acutalibacteraceae bacterium | reverse complement strand
AATAACCCTTGCGCCCTTTTCTACAAAATCGTGTATTAAAGGGGTGTTGCTGATTCCTATTCCGCAAATAGCGATTTTCTTAGATGAAATATGTTGCCAGAACTGTTTGCAATCCATAATACAGTTTCCTTCCGTTTTTTTATGCTAATATATATTATTATACTTAAATATAGTAGAAATATCAATAAAAAAATAACCGACGGAAAATTTACCGTCGGTTATGATTAAATTTTAATTAGTCGTCAATAGAAGTGTCTATTGCGGCTTTGTATATTGCAACTACCTTTTCATTTGGCGCTTTAGTTAAAAGGGTTGCAACTATTGAAACTATCATACCAACGGCAAAGCCGGGGATAATTTCATAAACGCCGGTGTTGAAAATAACTGCTTTGGTTACCGTGCTTGTGAAAAGAATGAGCCAGGCAATATCAACAACAGCACCTGCAATGATACCCGAAACGGCACCTGCATAATTGAAACGCTTCCAGAAAAGCGAGAGTATAACAACAGGACCGAAAGCGGCACCGAAAAGGCCCCAGGCATTTTCAACCATAGCCATAATGTTTGAAGCCCAGGCGTTATTGTCGCTAAGACCCGAAAGGGAAATGAGCAGTGCTACAACGGATACGATAAGAACCACTATTCTGCCAACCCAAAGAGTTTCTTTATCGGTTGCCTTGCCTTTTCTGATAATCGGCTTATAAATATCGCTTGTAAAAGAAGAAGAGGCAACAAGCAACTGAGAGTCGGCAGTAGACATGGAAGCGGCTATAATTGCCGATAAAAGCAAACCAGCGATAAAGCCGGGGAAGATGTTGTCAACTATTTTTATAAATATGTTCTGTTGTACTCCTGCGGGAATAAGTGCGGCGGCAAGTGAAGTTCCGTCACTAAAAATGAAACTGCGTGCAAAGTAGGCAATAACAACAGCGGCGCCCAGAGTTAAAACAACCCAAACGATAGCAACAGAAGCGGATTTTTTAACCATTGAGGATTTCTTTATAGACATAAATCTTACAAGAATGTGAGGCATACCAAAGTAGCCGAGACCCCAACCAAGACCCGAAGCAATATCCTGCCAACTTGCAGTAAAGGGGTTAGAGTTGAATGCTTTAACTCCCTCTGTAAAGGCATCTTTATAACTGTTATCAAAGTTGCCGAGAGAAAGCATAATGATGGGAACGGCTAAAAGGGCAATTAACATAAGAACACCCTGGAAGAAGTCGGTCCAGCATACCGCCTTGTAACCGCCCATAAATGTGTAGACAAGTATAATGGCGGCAAAAATTATCATTGCTAATTCTTTTCGGGTTTCAAACCAAGGAATAACCGAGCAAAAAACAATAGTGCCTGCGTTAAAAGCAGAGGCAACATAAACTGTAAAAGCAATTAAAAAGATTACTGCGCAAATTACCTTTAAGGCGGGGTTGGAGGTTGCAAAACGATTGGTTAAGTACTGAGGAAGGGTAATAGAATCGTTTGCTGCCTGTGAAAAGCGGCGTAATCTTTTTGCAATAATAATCCAGTTGAGTGCTGTACCTATTGCAAGACCGATACCAATCCAAACCTTGCCCATACCGAAAGCAAGTATACTTCCGGGGAATCCCATAAGAAGCCAACCACTCATATCAGAGGCTTGGGCACTCATAGCGGTTACCCAGGGACCCATGGAACGACCGCCAAGGAAATATTCCTTATCTCCGTTTTCGTTTTTGGATTTTACAAAAAATATAAATCCGATAGCCAGCATTGCAATAAAATAAATTACAAATGCCAAGAGTTTGAAAATATTCATAATATTACTCCTTTTTTCAAAATAACAAAAATAGTATATCACAAATTTTTGATGAATGCAATAGGAAACGAAGTACAGACTAAAATCTGTACTTCGTTATATTTTCGTATTAAACTTGCTTTTAAATAAAGGAAAAACAAATTAGACTAAATTCTATACTAAAAATAGTACAAAAAATTTTTTAACGGTTTTCTATGCGTTTTAGGAAAAAAGGAAGTAAAGAAGCGGCGGAATCGCTTAGTGAATAGTCACCATTGCAAAGGCACCAGTCATATATAATAGCTCTTTCGCAAAAGGCGTAATACTTTACAATATCGTTGGCAGAAAGGTCTTTAGTAATATCACCCTTTGCTTGTCCTGATAAAACTATTTTCCTTAAAAGCTTATAATAAACTCTGTTGTGGTCAAGCAACTGCTTTTCACTCTTTGTTAAAAGCTGTGTGGAATAAAGCCGCTTTATAAGCTCAAGGTCAACTGTATTTTCTATCATTTCAAACAACTGACGGTTTAAGAAAATCAAGGCTTCAATACTATGGGCATCTTCGCTAAGCTTACCTTCAAGCTCGGCATACTTTTCGTCAAAGAGATAGGCAAGGGAGCCAAGCAGGGCATCCTTACTGTCAAAATAATGATAAAAGGAACCCTTAGAGGTACCTGAAGCATAAATAATATCGTCTACTGTTGTATCATCATAGCCTTGCTCATAAAAAAGCTTCCAGGCGGATGATACAATTTTGCATTTAGGGTTACGGGAATTCTTACTCATAACCCACACTCCTTTAACATATAAAATATACCATAAATAAAAATTTTTTACAAGGGGTAAACAAAGTACCGTTTATGGCACTCCACCCTTGCTAAAATATACTTGTAAATTAGAAATAAAAAAACACTTGACAAATGAAAAATTTAAGTGTATAATGAAATTACAGAAAAAGAACAAATGTTCTTTTTAGGAGGAAATGTTTATGAATGCTTATATTATCAGTGCTTTAGAAATAGTTGTAGTTGCCTTTACGGTATGGTGTCTGTTTAACGAACAAAAGCTTGTCGCTTTTGAAAAGCGTATTGCAAAAAAGCTTCGCCGCAGAAGATTCAAGGTTGTAAATGGCGGCAGAAGCGTTAATAAATATTACGCATAAATTGTTTTTCATTTTCCTTTCTTTTGTGAACTCCTTTAAAAGAAAAAGAGGAAGACCGTCGGTCTTCCTCTTTTTCTTATTTTTTAAATTTAAGTGTAATAATTTCAAAGTTTGACAAGGGCAGTTTGACTTTATTATCTTTAAGCTCAAGCTCACTTATCTCGTTTTCCAGCAGGTCACAAAGATATGCTTTGCTGAATCCTTCTGCAACCTTGATTTCGGCAGTCGTACGGCAGTCAAAGGCTTCGTACATTCTGACAATCATAGAATCGCCGTTTTCTGCCTTCTTAACGGTTTCAATAATAACATTCTTGCTGTCCGTAGAAACAAGGGAGAAGCTTTCCTTCATTGCGCCGTTCTGCTTATCGGTCTTTTCAGCATACATAGGCTGATTAAGAGCATAAGCCTCGTTTATAACACCTGATTCTCTGAAGCTTCCGGTATGTCCCATAAGTGAGTAGGTAAAGGTATGCTTTCCGATATCCGCCTGCGCATTGGGATAGGTACCGCATTTAAGCATGGTAAGCTTTATGGTGTTGCCCTCGGTGCTGTAACCGTACTTGCAGTCATTAAGCAGTGCCACACCGTAGTTGTTGTCTGCCATATCCACCCACTTGTGAGCGCAGGTTTCAAATTTAGCCGCATCCCAACTGGTGTTCTGATGAACGGGGCGCTCGGTATGACCGTACTGAATTTCGTAGGTAGCATTTTTAACAAGAACATCAAGAGGGAAGGAAACCTTTAATAACTGATGATGGAGATTCCAGTCAATCTCGGTATCAAAATCAACCCTGTTTACATCTGTATAAAGCCAGATATTCTGTGAAATAACACAGTTCATATAGTTTTTCTTAACCGAGAAGCCTGCGCGTGAGCCGTCGGTAATGGGAGAAATCTCCGCATCCTCGTCCAGTACCCACATTTTCTGCTTATAGTAATCGGTTATTTCCCAGTTGTCGTATACCTTGGGATAATCCTCAAAAACCTGAAGTTCATTACCAAAGGCGCCCTCTTTAAACATCTGACGACCTGCAGATTTATCAAACAGGCTTACAATACGTCCACTCTTATCAAGGGTTAACTTGTAGAATTTGTTTTCTGCGGTAAGACCGTCAATGTTAACAGCACTCTTGTTGTTAACGTTCTTTACAACCGACCAACCAAAAGCGGGAACGGCCTCAGTAAGCTCTACGGTTTCGCCGTTAAGATTAACAGCGCCTTTTCTTTCAAAGCCTGAGGGGTTATAAACCAGCACACCGCCGTCTGTAGCAATATTTTCCTTGATTTTAGAAAGCTTCTCTTTAAAGAGAGTGTCAAGATACTCATAAATTTCGGCATAATCCTCATCGGTGCCGTCGTAAACCGACTTAATTGACGAGCCGGGGATAATATCGTGGAACTGATTATGAAGAACCTTGTTCCATCTGCTGTAAAGACCCTCGGCATCGTATGTACCGCCGAATAAAAGGTCGGTGTAGGAAAGGGCTTCTGCCTCGCCCAGTAAGAACTCGCATTTACGGTTATTGCGCTTGTTTTTGGCAATAGAAGTATAGGTACCGCGATGGTACTCAAGATAAAGTTCACCAACCCATTTAGGTGTGCGCTTTAAGTTTTTTGAGGCTTCGTCAAATTCTTCCTTGGTTTTGTCAAGGTAATCTGAAAGGGAAGAAGGTTTGGTAACGGGCATACCGGGGATACCTTTTGACAGTCTGCGCTGTGTTTCAAGCATTTCCTTGGTAGGTCCGCCGCCACCGTCACCGTGACCGTAAGAGGTCATGGTATGTGTGCCGTATTCCTTCTGCTTAAAGCGGTTCCAGGTACCCTTTATATGAGAGGGGGTAAGAAGACCTACATAGGTGGCAATTCTGTTAGGCTCTACGCCTGTATAGTTTTGTGTGGTAATGAAGTTTGTGAAAATTTCACTGCCGTCTATACCCTCCCACATAAATCTGTCAACGGGCATAGTGTTAAATTCGTTCCAGGAAATTTTAGAGGTTACAAAGTGTTTTATGCCTGCTTTTTTTAGAATCTGAGGCATTGCGGCGCTGTAACCGAAAACATCGGGCAGGAAAAGTATTTTAGAATCAACACCGAACTCGTCCATAAAGAACTTCTTGCCCTGAATTAGCTGACGGACAAAGCTTTCGCCGCTTATAAGGTTGCAGTCGGCTTCTACCCACATAGCGCCCTCGGGCTCCCAACGGCCTTCCTTAACAAGCTGTTTAAGCTCCGCATACTTTTCGGGTGCTTCTTCTTTAAGGTAGCGGTAAAGCTCAGGCTGAGAAAGCATAAAGCTGTACTCAGGGTATCTTCCCATAAGGTTAATGGCGGTGGAGAAGCTGCGCTGTACCTTTTCTCTTGTCTGGGCGCGGTCCCAAAGCCATTCTACGTCGATATGGGTATGACCGATACAGTGAACAACAGGCTTATTTTCTACCGAGCAAACCTTTTCGTAAAGCTCGCTTCCAATAAAATCGATAGCCTCTATAACGCTGTCCTCAAAATCCTTGCTGGCAGTATCGCGGAAATCTATAAGATTTGCGGTTCGCTCAAGCAGGGGCATAACGGTTGTATATTCATTGCTGTTCTCATTGGATAACACTATACAGTCATAGGGAACCTTCATATCATAATAAAGCTGTTCGGGCAGTTCTCTCAGCTCAAACATCTTTACGCTGTGGAATATACGGTAGTTCTGTAGTCCCAGATAATAGTAGTTGTGCATAACATACTCTGTATCAGGCTGTAAAAAAACTTCCTTATGATTACCGTCAATACCCTGTACCATTTCACCGTTTAAGTAAAGAATACCCTGAGGGGTTATGGCGGTCCAGGCGGGGCCCATACCGTCATCTACCTTTACATAGTAGGAGGAATGATTTTTTGCAGGGGGAGTTTTAAAGGTACAACGGAACCAGTAGTGGTCGTCATTTCCCGTAAGCGGCATACCTTTTGTAAGGGGCTGCCAGTTTTCTGTCGGGAAGGTGTTATCTGTTTTATAGCCGTCGGTCTTTACATATTCAATATTTTCAATATCAAATAAATGCTTGTTTGCGGCGGCGAACAGATTATCGCAGGTTATTTTGATTTTTTCTTTAAAAAAGCTCATATAATCACACCTTTGCAGTATTTTATTTTATTGTAATATAACAGAGGTTGAAATGCAAACACTAATGTGATAATATAGTTATGGTATTTTGATTTTTTAAGGTGATACTTATGGATGCAAAACTGCTTGTTGCAAATAGATTTATTGATATGAACACCGAAATATCCTATAGATACGTTTATAGCGATACCGAATATTTCAGAAAGCATTATCACGATTATTTTGAGCTTTTTTTGATACTTGACGGCAGCGCGGTGCATATTGTAAACGGCGCAGAGGTAAGGCTTAGTAAGGGAAGTCTTGTTTTTATAAGGCCTGAAGACCGACATACCTACTGTCTTGATGACGGCAAAAAGTTTTCGATGCTTAACATTACCTTTTCGGCAAAAACAGCAAATGAGCTTTTTGATTATCTGGGTGAGGGCTTTCCGAAATCACAGCTTATGGGCGCCACACTTCCGCCTGAGGTGCATCTTAACAGCTTTGAATACGAAAGATTTTGCAAAAGGGCTGACGGCATAAGGGCTATTGACCCAAAGGATGTTTCGGGGCTGAAAACGGCGCTGAGAATTTTATTATTTGATACTTTTGTACGTTACTTTTCAGACGAGGAAGCGGCAGAGGAAAAGATACCCTTATGGCTTGAAGAAATGTGTAATAAAATAAAAAAGAACTGCCGTTTTTCCCTTGGCAGTGAATATTTCTTTTCTCTGTCAAGTAAAAGCAGAGAGCATATTTCAAGAAGTATGAAAAGGTACACGGGTATGACCGTTACCGAATATATAAATATGTTAAGGCTCAATTACATAGCAAATATGCTGAGAAACAGTAATCACAGTATATCGGATATTATTTATGACAGTGGCTTTAACAATATAAGCTGGGCGTGTGAGCAGTTTAAGAAAAAGTACGGCGTTTCTATGAGAGATTACAGAGAGGGTATAAAAAATAAAGCCTGATAAAATCAGGCTTTAAAATTTTTATGATTTTTATTTGTTGTTTTCTATGTAAGCAACAACATCGCCAACGGTTTTCATCTTTTCAATTTCTTCGTCGGGGATATCAACACCGAACTCATCTTCAAGAGCCATAAGCATTTCAACAATGTCAAGGCTGTCTGCGTTAAGGTCTTCACCAAGACGGGTTTCAGCGGTAACGCTGTCAGCATCAATTTCTAACTGTTCTGCTATAATTTCTTTGAGTTTTTCAAAAATCATTAAAAAATACCCCTTTTTTGTTAATTGACCAAAATAAAGGTCTACAACAAAATAATATTGAAAAAACAACGTTTTGTCAATAGTTTTTTTAAAAATGACCGTTTTAATGTCCTCTTATATCAAATTTTGGTTGCAAAAACAGACACTATGCTTTATAATCTATATGTTATTATATTATGTACGGTGATTAAGAATGGCAAAAGAAAAATTAGTTAAAGAAATTACCTCTATGGAGGAAGATTTTGCTAAATGGTATACTGATGTTGTATCAAAGGCAGAACTTATGGATTACTCCTCTGTTAAGGGCTGTATGATAATTCGTCCTTACGGTTGGGCTATCTGGGAAAACATACAGAGAATAATGGACGGTATGTTTAAAGAAACAGGGCATGAGAATGTATCTATGCCTATGTTTATTCCTGAAGGTCTGCTTCAGATAGAAAAGGACCATGTTGAAGGCTTTGCGCCTGAAGCAGCGTGGATAACTCACGGCGGTAATGAAAAGCTGGAGGAGCGTCTTTGTGTTCGTCCTACCTCCGAAACCCTTTTCTGTGACCATTATAAAAACATAATACATTCCTGGCGTGATTTACCTAAGCTTTATAATCAGTGGTGCAGTGTTGTAAGATGGGAAAAGACTACCCGTCCCTTCCTTCGCTCACGCGAATTTCATTGGCAGGAGGGTCATACCATTCATGCAACTGAGGCTGAGGCGAGAGAAGAAACGGTACGTATGCTTAATATATATGCCGAGTTTTCCGAGAAATACCTGGCTATTCCGGTAATAAAGGGCGTAAAGACCGAGAAAGAGCGTTTTGCAGGCGCAGTAGATACCTATACTATTGAGGCTATGATGCACGACGGTAAGGCTCTTCAGAGCGGAACCTCTCATTTCTTCGGTGACGGCTTTGCAAAGGCATTCGGTATTCAGTTTACCGATAAAGAAAATAAGCTTTCTACTCCTTTCCAGACCTCTTGGGGTGTTTCTACACGACTTATCGGCGCTATAATTATGACTCACGGTGACGATAACGGTCTTGTTCTGCCTCCCGCGGTGGCACCTATTCAATTGGTTGTAGTGCCTATTGCTTCTCATAAGGCAGGAGTAACCGAAAAGGCAGAAGAAATATATGACAGAATGAAAAAGGTATGCCGCGCTAAAATTGATACCTCTGATAATTCACCCGGCTGGAAGTTTGCCGAATATGAAATGAAGGGTGTGCCCCTCCGTCTTGAAATCGGTCCCCGTGATATTGAAAATAATCAGTGTGTGCTTGTTCGCAGAGACAGCGGTGAAAAGACCATAGTTTCTCTTGACGAGCTTGAAACTGCAGTTCTTGCACTTCTTGATAAAGTTCGTGACGGACTTTATGAAAAGGCACTTGCAAACAGAACAGAGAAGACCTATACTGCAAATAACTTTGAAGAATTAAAGGAAATTGCAGATAATAAGCCCGGCTTTATTAAAACTATGTGGTGCGGCGACAGAGCCTGCGAAGAAATGCTTAAAGAAAAGGCAGGCGTATCCTCAAGATGTATGCCTTTCGAGCAGGAAAATCTTGGCGATAAGTGTGTTTGCTGTGGCAAACCTGCTGAAAAAATGATTTATTGGGGTAAGGCTTACTAAAATAAGCCGCCCCGAATTTCTTTGAAAAGCCCCCTTTTTCTTACATTATATATATACGCGCGTAGAAGGTAGAGAAAAAGCCGTTTTTAAGGGCAAAAAAAGAAATTTAAAAAAAATTTATATTTTTTGAAAAAAACACTTGCATTGCAGGTGTTTTTATGTTATGATACTTGAGTACGCGAGTGGCGTACTGTCATGCGTTGATGTGGGAGGTGGCTGACTTCGAGTCAGGAAATTTCCACGGAGTATGTCCGATTTTAAACCGGGCGAACCAATACCTCAGACTATTTGGCATAGCAGGATAACTTGCGAACCTGCTGTGTATCCGGATTCACCTCAACCCCAGTGATCCGGTTTTATAATGGACCGTGATGAAACACACGGCACAGTGTGAGGTAGCCCGCCAATCTAACAAGGAGGCGACAAAAATGGCAGTAAAAGAAAAGATTCGTATCAGAATCAAGGGTTACGACCACGCGCTTGTAGACCAGTCCGCAGAAAAAATTGTGGAAACCGCTAAACGTACAGGTGCAAGAGTATCGGGTCCTGTCCCGCTACCTACTGAAAAGGAAGTTGTAACCATCCTTCGTGCAGTTCACAAGTACAAAGATTCTCGTGAACAGTTCGAAACCAGAACTCACAAGAGACTCATCGACGTGATAAGACCTTCCAACAAAACTGTTGAGGCTTTGACCGGACTTGAGCTTCCCGCCGGCGTTGAGATTGAAATTAAACTTTAATCTTTTACGTTCGTGGTCATGTTGGGAAAAACCCAACCAATAACTACAAGGAGGAAAATAAAATGCAAAAAGGTATTGTAGGCAAGAAGCTTGGCATGACTCAGCTTTTTGATGCAAACGGTAATGTCATTCCCGTAACTGTAATTGAAGCAGGTCCCTGTGTGATTGCTCAGAAGAAAACAGTTGAAAATGACGGTTATGAAGCAGTACAGATTGGCTACGGCGATCTTAAGGCTTCTAAGGTAAACAAGCCCATGAAGGGTCACTTCGCTAAAGGCGACGTTGCTCCGAAGAAGGTTCTTCGCGAGTTCCGCTTTGAAGATATGAGCGCTATGAATGTTGGCGACATCATTAAGGCTGACGTATTTGCCGAAGGCGATGCAGTAGATGTAAGAGGTACCTCTAAAGGTAAGGGTTATGCAGGCGTTGTAAAACGCTGGAACTTCAGCCGCCTTAAAGAGTCTCACGGTACCGGCCCTGTACATCGACACGGCGGTTCTCTCGGTGTTATCGACCCGGCTCGCGTATTCAAGGGCAAAAAGATGGCAGGACATCTCGGTGCTGAACGCGTAACTGTTCAGAACTTGAGTGTAGTTAAGGTAGACGCAGAAAAGAATATCATCGCTGTTAAGGGCGCAGTTCCTGGTCCTAAGGGCGGCATCGTAGTTCTTTTCGACAGCGTTAAAGCTTAAGGGAAGGAGTGTTGAATAATGCCTAACGTAGCAGTTGTAAATATGGCAGGCGAAAAGGTTGGTAAAATCACTTTAAGCGATGCTATATTCGGAATTGAACCCAACGCAGTTGTTATGCATGCTGCAGTTGTAAATTATCTTGCAAATCAAAGACAGGGCACACAGTCCACTCTCACCCGTACTGAAGTTTCCGGCGGCGGTAAAAAGCCTTGGAGACAGAAGGGAACCGGTCACGCAAGACAAGGTTCTACAAGAGCTCCCCAGTGGAGACACGGTGGTATTGTTCACGCACCCAAGCCCAGAGACTATTCATATAGCCTCAACAAGAAGGTACGCAAGCTTGCATTAAAGTCTGCTCTTTCTGATAAGGTTCTC
>JAZNQX010000182.1:0-1648 GCA_045590395.1 Acutalibacteraceae bacterium | reverse complement strand
ACGTTTTTGATATCAAAGTAAACTAAAGTATCGGTAGACTCAATGCTGTCTATCTCGTTTTCCTCTTTGTCATAAAGAGTATAAAGAATTTTCTGGTTTTCTAAAAGGTCGGCATAAACCTGTACCTCAACCTTTGCGTCCCTGTCAGTAATTTCGGGGGTTACCTTTATACCGGGGCCGCCGAAGTATTCAAGGTCAAAGTGGTCTTTTGCGGTACATATAATGTTAACATCTCTGTAAAGACCGCCGTAGAAGGTAAAGTCGGCAACCTGAGGATAAACCTTATCATTTGCCGAGTTATCAACAGCAATAACAAAAAGGTTTTCACGCTGGAGAGTATCGGTAATATCTACTCTGAAGGTAGAATAACCGCCGTCGTGATGGGTAAGGTGTTTTCCGTTAAGATAAACGTCAGCCGAGGAATTAGCACCCTTTATTTCAAGGAAGTACTTTTCTGCTTCGGGCAAATCCATCTTATCAAGGGTTTTTGCATAGTAAGCGGTACCGCGGAAATAGTCGTTACCGCCGTCCTGTCCGTCAATAGCATTAAAGCAATGAGGCAGGTTTACGAAATCCCACTTGTTGTTGATTTCGGTGGGAATTTCGGTTGCCATTTTGGTAAAAGCCCATTTGGCATTGAAATTAACAATTTTTCTCATAATAGTATCTCCTGTAAAAATTCGTCCGATTTTTACTAATCGGACGAATTAAAATTATAAAAGCGTTAAAGAATTATGCCTTAGCGTCAACGGAAGCTTCTTCAGAAACCTCACGACCAAGCTCTTTATTCATCTGGGCAAGGGTCTTCTTGTCAAGATTATACACAAGAGCAAGACCGATAAACTGAAGTATGGCAGAGAAGATATATGTTGAAGCAACGATATAACGCATATTTACAGCTACGTTCCAAGCCTGATTACCTTCATCAGCGCCAACATAACCGAAAGCAACCATTATAATGAGAACGAGGGAGGGGCCGACGCCCTGAGCCAGTTTTCTGAAGAAGGAATGAAGTGAATATACAGTACCTTCTTCACGTCTGCCGGTTTTCCATTCGTTATAGTCAATAGCATCGCCCATCATAGCCCAGGATACTGTAGAGTAAATACCAAGACCAAGGGAGAAGAAGAGCTGACAAACAATGTAGATAACAAGGTCAAGATTTGTGTTGTTGGGAAGAACAATAAACAGACCGAGACCTGCAATTATAGAAACGATAGAACCAAAGGTAGCAAGCTCTTTTTTACCGAACTTTGCAACCATATTTCTTGCAAGGGGAGTAAACACAACTATGGGAATCATAGCGAAAAGCTGAACAATACCGGAAATTTTTACATTATTGTAGTAAGACTGGAATATAACGGTAACGGCAGTGGCAGCGCCCTGCATACCGATAAACATACCCATAGCGGCAATTGTGGCGCCAACTGCGGGACGGTTTTTGATAAAGTTACCAAAAGCCGTGAAAACGTTGAATTTAGGTGCTTCTTCACCAAGCTCAACATTTGTATCAACACGAATTTCGGTGTTTCTTATCATAAACTGGAAGCAGATAAAGCCTAAAGCGCCCATTATAAGAGCAGCGATGAATACGCGTTCGCCAATGAGGTTATCGTTTTTATCGTAGATGATAAAGGGAAGGATAACC
>JAZNQX010000181.1:0-15969 GCA_045590395.1 Acutalibacteraceae bacterium | reverse complement strand
AAACAATATAAACAATAATTTCTATAAAAACATAGGCTGAAAAATAAAAATATAAAAGCCTGTATTATGATAAATATTTATATCCTATAATGCTTTATAGAAATTATTGTTTATATTGTTTCTTTGTTTATGGGCAGTCTTAAATTATTGAAAATCAAAGAGTTACAGATAAACAATATTATTTTTCAGCCTAAATTATTGAAAATCAATAAGTTAAAAAATATTTGAAAAAAAATTTAAAATTTTTTCATTTTGTATTAAAATTTTTTTTATATTTGCATTGTAAAATTAAAAAACAATGAATTTACAAATAAATTTAAACGAGATAATTGAGAGGTATGGCATAAATACTGAAGCGCTAGCCAAGGTATTATTTCCTACCGTGAAATATCCGAAGCATGCTCTTACTCGCCTATTAAAAGGGGAGGCTGTCTTAGATGTCGAGCAGTTAGGCGCGTTAGCCACTTATATAGGAGTGCCTGCCTCCGAATTATTATCTGAGGATTTCTGGAAAGGTAGTGTAGAAGATAATTGCCTTGTTTTCTTAAGGGGCGAATATAAAGCAAAGCTTAATTACAATGGGGCATTTCTTTCTCTTTATAAAAATAATGATTTGTGCTTGCAAGAAATATGCGGCACTCCAAATATGTCAATACCTAAGTTTATTAAATATTTAGATTCCCTAATTAAAAATTTAGAAAATGGAAGCATTTAAAATTTCAGTAGAGGTAAATGTAAACCTCAGCCTCACAGAAGGCACTCAGCAGTTTATTCAAAGTTGCTTAATAAACAAAGCATTAGTAAATTGTTTGAAAGGTCCTGTAAATTTATCAGGCCTTTGCGGATGTGGGCCGGCTCTTACAGGTGATGAAGCTGCTAAGGCAGAAGAAGCTGCTAAAGCAGAAGAAGCCCCTAAGGCAGAAAAGGCTCCTAAGGTAGAAGAAGCTGCTAAAGCAGAAAAGGCTCCTAAAGCAGAAGAAGCTGCTAAAACTTCAACATTGGACATTGAAGACTTACGAGCCGCATTAAAAAGTAAAGTCAACAATCACCGCGAAGCAATTAAAGAAAAGCTCACAGAGCTCGGCGCACCAAGCGTTACAAAGCTTGATACAAGTAAATATCAAGAGATGTATGACTTTTTAAACTCTTTGCCAAATGATTAAGCACAATACAAGAGCGCATGCATTACTTTCGGCTTCTGGAGCTTCTCGATGGCTTAATTGCACACCATCAGCAAAGCTTGAAGATGAGTTCGGTGAAAAGAAAAGCTCTTCATACGCCGAAGAAGGAACTGTAGCGCATGAATTGGCCGAGCTTTATTTACGTAAAGACCATTTTGATTTAGATGACGTAGCCTTCGATAATAAGCTCGAAGAGATAATGTCGCATAAGCTTTTTAATGAAGAGATGCTTGACTGTGTGCCTATCTACACAGATTATTGCTCCGAAGAGTTTACTTCTGCAAAAGCAACTTCAGGCCTCGCTATATTAGAAATTGAGCAACGCTTGGACTTGACTGAATTTATACCAGACTCTTTTGGTACAGCAGACTGTATTATCATTAAAGATGACGTAATGCAAGTCATAGACTTGAAATATGGTAAAGGCGTGCCAGTTTATGCTGATTGGAATAAACAATTAATGTTATATGGCTTGGGTGCTTTGCGTAAATACGATACTATGTATGATATTTCAGAAATAGTATTGACTATTTGTCAGCCTCGCCTTAATAACATATCAAGCTGGCAAATCTCAGTCGACGATTTACTTGAATGGGCTCATACCGAATTAGCCCCAAAAGCTAAAATGGCTTTTGCCGGAGAAGGTGAGCTTAACCCTGGCGAATGGTGTAAATTCTGTTCTGTTAAGGCCCGTTGCCGTAAATTATATGAGCAACAAATAGAAATAGCAAAGTATGAATTTGCGTCTCCTGATTTCTTAACTGACGAAGAGATTGCTGATATAGTTCTTAAAGCGCCTAAATTTATGGAATGGGCTAATAGCATTCAAGAATATGCCCAAGAAAAAGCTATTAACGAGCGTAAAGAATGGCCAGGCCTTAAATTAGTAGAAGGAGTAAGCCGCCGTAAATGGGCCGCCGACGACTCAATCATAGCCGAGTCTTTATTTAAAAAAGCGCAAGAGCTTTCAGAAGAAGACATATTTGATATGAAACTTAAAAGTATAACGGCTATAGAGAAATTAGTCGGCAAGAAGCGCTTTAATGAGCAATTTAGTGACTTAACCATAAAACCTCAAGGCAAACCTTCTCTTGTCTCGATAAATGACAAGCGCCCAGCTATGGGCAATGACCAAGCAAAATTAGACTTTATTGATTAAAATAATTAACAACCCTTAAAAAATTTAAAATTATGGCAACAGGACAATTAACAACAAAAGTAGTAACCGGAAAAGTAAGATTTTCATTCTTGAATGTATTCGAGCCAAAGGCTATGAATGAAGGTGACATACCAAAATACAGCGCATGTATTTTGATTCCAAAGTCAGACACAAAAACTTTAGACGCTATCAATAAGGCTATTGAGGCCGCTAAACAAGTTGGCAAAGCTAAAATTGCTGACAAGAACGGTAAAATTCCGACTATGCTTAAAACACCTCTTCACGACGGCGACCTTGAAAGAGAAGACGACCCAGCATTTGAAGGCTGTTATTTCCTTAATGCGAGTTCAAGTTACAAGCCAAGTATTGTTGACCGTGATATACAGCCTATTTTAGACAGAGATGAGTTTTACTCGGGCTGCTACGGCCGTGTATCATTGAACTTTTATGCGTATAACGTACAGTCAAAAGGCATAGCCGCGGGTTTGAACAATATACAAAAACTCGAAGATGGCGAGCGCTTAGCAGGACCTGGTTCAGCTGAAAGCGACTTTGCAGAAGACTTTGACGAATTAGCATAACCCCCTTCCTTTTTAGTTAAACGTTGTTTATTTCCGAGAGCAGTAACTCAATGGTAGAGTCAGGGGTCTCATTGATTTGTCGGCTCTTTATGCAGGTTCGAGTCCTGCCTGCTCTCCTTCTCACTTTAAATAATTAAATTATGCAATCCTATAAAAAGCTTATTCTTTCAATCTTGGAGCGCGGTATAGACCGCCCAAATAGAACAGGCACAGACGCGAGAAGTCAATTTGGCGTTGTGCTCGAACACTATATGGGCCGAGGCTTGCCAGTGCTAACTACTAAAAAAGTTAATATAAAAGCTTGTATTCATGAGCTTTTATGGTTTTTAAAAGGCGATACTAATATAAAGTATCTCAATGATAACGGCGTCCATATTTGGGACCCGTGGGCAGATGCAAATGGAGACCTCGGGCCTGTTTATGGCAAACAGTGGATTGAGAGCGGCCCTAATAAAGTCAATCAAATTGATTTTATTATAAATGAGATAAAGACAAATCCGTACTCACGTCGTATAATTTTAGATACATGGAACCCATCTGATATGCAAGATATGGCTTTGCCTCCTTGCCATATATTGTACCAATTCTACGCGGACCCTACTATTAAACGATTAAGTCTGCAGGTATATATGCGCTCAGCTGATGTATTCTTAGGCTTACCTTTTGATATAGCTGAAGGAGGTATATTATTGTCTTTAATAGCTAAAGTCACGGGCTATACGCCGTATATATTGAGATATGTTATTGGCGACGCGCATATATATGAAAACCACATTTCACAAGTATGTAAATTGTTACAGCGTGCACCATTAGCTTTACCTATATTGGTATTACCTGAAAAAGAGTCTATATATGATTATAAGTATGAAGACTTTGAAATAAAAAATTACAAGCACCACGGATTCTTAAAAGGAGATGTTGCAGTATGAAAAAGTTATTTATAGATATTGAAACATACTCTTCAGTAGATATTAAAGAGTCAGGGGCCTATAAATATATAGAGTCCCCTGACTTTGAAATTCTTATTATAGGTTATGCTATAGATGATAGCGATGTTAAAATAATAGACTTGGCACAAGATGATGATATGCCACAAGAGTTCTTAGAAGCGCTGCAAGACCCTAAAGTTCGTAAGGTCGCACATAACGCAGTATTTGAGCGCTTATCATTTAAACGTATTGGGCTAGATATACCTATTGAAGAGTGGTATTGTACTTCGGTAAAGGCCGCTTATTGCGGTTTGCCATTATCTCTCGATAGCGTATCTAAGGTATTAGACTTAGATAATAAAAAGTTAGATACAGGCAGATTACTTATTAAATATTTCTCATGCCCACGCAAACCTACAAAGATAAATGGCGGCCGTACTCGTAATTATCCTTGGCACGCCCCAGATAAGTGGGAAATGTATAAAGAATATAATGTTTACGACGTATTAGCAGAACGCGAAATATATAACTGCTTAGAAGAGTATGAAATTCCGGAAATAGAGCGTAAATTGTATGCTTTAGACCAGCGTATAAATGATAAAGGCATTTTAGTAGATAAAGAATTAGCTTTATCAGCTATAGCAGTTGATAATATTTATACGGAGTTTTTGTTAGATAAAGCAAAAGCTCTAACAGGACTCGATAATCCTAATTCTAATGCGCAAGTTAAAGGCTGGATAGAAAATAAGACTGGCATAGCAGTTGACTCTTTAAATAAAGCTAATATGCCTAAAGTTTTAGAGCAGTTTAAAGATTATCCAGAGGTCTCTGAATTGCTTGACTTACGTAATAAGTTATCTAAGACTTCTATTAAAAAATACTATGCTATGCTTAATTGTGCTATGAGCGATGGTAGAGTGCGTGGTACATTCCAGTTTTATGGCGCTAATAGAACGGGTCGTTGGGCTGGCCGCTTATTACAATTACAAAATTTAGCCAAGAATCATGTCTCAAATATATCTATACCGCGTGATTTAATTAGAGCAAGAGATTGGGAATCAGTAGAGATGCTATATGATGATGTGCCTGATATTTTATCACAATTAGTGCGCACAGCGCTTATAGCCCCTGAAGGTAAAGTATTTAGTGTAGCGGATTTCTCAGCTATTGAAGCTCGCGTAATTTCATGGCTTGCTAATGAAAAATGGAGAATGGATGTTTTTGCCGGCGATGGTAAGATTTATGAAGCAACGGGCTCTAAGATGTTTAATGTCCCTATTTCAGCTATTACAAAAGGCTCGGCCCTCAGAGACAAGTCAAAGATTTCTGAGCTTGCTTTAGGCTTTGGCGGTTCATTAGGCGCTCTTAGACGTATGGGTGGCGAACGCATGGGCTTATCTGACGCAGAAATGATGAGTTTGGTTCGCAAGTGGCGTTCTGCTAATCCTTGCATAGTTGAGATGTGGGACGAGTTAGATAGAGCAGCCAGAGCTTGCGTATTATATGGTGCTCCTGTTACATGCACGGCCCGAAATATAGTATTTGAATATAATGGAGTATTTATGACAATTCAATTGCCATCTGGCCGTAAATTATTCTATTATAAACCAAGGATTGATAAGAAAACAAATTCTCTTGTATACCAGGGCGTAATACAGGAAACAAAACAATGGGGCGAAATTCCTACATATGGCGGGAAATTAGCGGAGAATATAGTTCAAGCTACTGCTCGTGATTTATTGGGCAATCGTATGCTCGCTTTATATGAAAATGGCTTCCTGCCTGTTTGTCATATACATGACGAAGTATTAGTAGAAGTGCCTGAAGTAGACGCAAAAGAACAATACGAGAGAATGGTAAGCATTATGAGTATATCACCTTATTGGGCTAAGGAATTACCGTTAAAAGCTGACGGATACACTACTAAATTTTATTTAAAAGATTAGCGCTATGATAAAGTTAAAACACGATGATTATCTTAATATTGCTATAGGCTTAAATGCTACAAGTAAAGTATGGAAAAATACCAAAATGTTATGGTCAGAATTAGTTGATAAACTATCTAAGCCTGTAATAACAAATGAAACGTATAAGCGCTTTATGGAGGCCTCAAAAGATGAGCAAGGTAAAATTAAAGACGTCGGAGGATTTGTTGGGGGCTTTTTGACCAATGGCCGCAGAGAAAAGTCCAGCGTGCTTTATAGGCAATTAGTTACTTTAGATATAGATTTTTCGCATACTAATTTTTGGTGGGACTTTACAATGTTATTTGACTGCGCTGCAGTAATACACTCTACGCATAAATCGTCTGAAGATAAGCCGCGCCATAGGCTTATTATACCTTTAGACCGCGAAGTATCGCAAGAAGAGTACCAAGCCATTTCCAGAAAAATAGCAGGCGACTTAAATATAAATTTATTTGACCCATCTACATTTGATGTAAATCGTTTAATGTTTTGGCCTTCCATTTCGCAAGATGCTTCTTATTATTTTCAGTATCAAGATGGTAAATTTTTACAAGCTGATATAATATTAGAGTCTTATAATAATTGGCAAGATATAAACGAATGGCCTATAGCTTCTAATAATAATGACGTAATTCGCTTAGCAATAAAAAAACAAGAAGACCCTGAGGCTAAAAAAGGAATAGTTGGTCTATTTTGTCGCACTCATACAATTCAAAGCGCCATAGAGACTTTTTTATCTGATGTTTATACTCCCGCTGGTAATGACCGATATACTTTTATAAACGGCTCTACGGCTGCGGGCCTTATAGTCTATGATGATAAGTTTGCTTATTCCCATCATGGAACAGACCCTGCTGGCGGAAGACTATGCAATGCGTTTGACTTAGTACGCATTCATAAGTTTGGTCATTTAGATTCTGGTAAAGAAAAAGGGGAGCAAGATAGAAAAAGCTTTAAAGCCATGGAGGATTTCGCAGCTAAAGACCCTTTGTCAAAAAAGCAATTAGCAAGTGAAAAATTTGCAGAAGCAAAATTTGAATTTGCCGAGTTTGTAGAAGAGGTAGAAGAAGTAGATAATTCATGGGTAACAGAATTAGAGGCTAATACCAAAGGCGAGTATGTAAGTTCTGCCAATAATTTAAATATTATATTCCAGAATGACCAATATCTAAAAGGCTCATTTAGATTAAACGTCTTTGATAATAAGCGCTATGTTGTAAAATCATTACCTTGGCGCAAAGTAGAGGGCGTTGAGCTATTTAGAGACATCGATTATTCAGGCGTGCGTAATTATATAGAGTGCGTATATGGAATCGCTTCAAATCAAAAAATAGATGACACTTTATCGCTTGAATTTGAAAAGCATAAATTTCACCCGATTGTAGACTATATATCGGGATTAGTATGGGACGGCGAGAATAGAATTGACAATTTACTTATTGACTATTTTGGCGCCGAGGATAATATATACTCAAGAGCTGCTATCCGAAAGACTTTATGCGCGGCAGTAGCCCGCGTTTTTGAGCCAGGTATAAAATTTGATACAGCCCTTATACTTGTAGGCGAGCAAGGTACCTACAAAAGCACGTTTGTTAAGAAATTAGGCAAAGATTGGTTTTCTGATACTTTCACAACAGTGCAAGGTAAAGAAGCCTTTGAGCAAATACAAGGCGCTTGGCTTATCGAAATAGCTGAGCTCTCCGGTTTGAAAAAAGCTGAAGTAGAAGTTATTAAGCACTATATTTCGAAAAGGGAAGATTCTTTTAGGCCAGCCTATGGAAGAGTTGTTGAGACTTATAAACGTCAATGCGTATTTTTTGGCACCACGAACGATAAAGACTTTTTAAGAGACCCGACTGGAAATAGGCGTTTTATGCCCGTCGATGTAAGAAAAGAATTTGTTAAAAAGGACGTTACGTCTTATTTAACAGACGATGAAGTGGACCAAATATGGGCTGAGGCTTACTATTTATATAAGAACGGGGAAACTTTATATCTTGAAGGTGAAGAAGAAAAACTTGCTAAGATAGAACAGCATAAACACTCCGAAACGGATAGTAGGCGTGGCATAATAGAAGAATATTTAAATAGGCTTTACCCTGATAATTGGGACTCTTTAGATTTATATCAAAGAAGAACTTGGTTAGAAGACCCATTAGCTCTTAAAGGCTCTACAAATAAAGATTTTGTATGTATTGCCGAAATATGGTGCGAGTGCTTAGGTAAAGATAGAAATGATATGTCTCGCTATAATACACGTGACATAAATGAAATACTTAAGTCAATACCTGAGTGGGAAGCAGTTCAATCTACTAAGAACTTCTCTTTATATGGTAAACAAAAATATTATAAACGTAAAGACAGCTTATTATGAAATATGTAATAGAAAAAGCTCAATGCAAACTTACTAATGGGATTACCGTTACTCTTACTCCAGACTCGAGTGAGCTATTAGAGAATAATATTTGCGAAAACTTAGAACTTTTTAGAGCTCAATTAAAAAGTCAATTAGACGCCCACCTTGATATAATAGGAGTAGAAGTAGAAAATATCTTTTTTATATACCGAGAATATGAAGAAGCAAAGTAGTGAAAAAGTAATAGAGGCTAAACTAGTTACAGAGGTTAAGAAAACCGGGGGACTTTGCATAAAGCTCTTGTGCGACCAGTTCTCCGGTCTTCCAGACCGAATGTGCCTATTTCCCGGAGGCAAAATTGTTTTTGTCGAATTAAAGTCTACCGGACAAAAGCCTCGCCCGCTTCAGATAGCAGTGCATAACAGATTTAGGCTTTTAGGCTTTAAGGTAGAAGTAATAGATACTATAGAAGGCGTTAATGAATTTTTAAAAACTATTTATTGATATGAAAACAAGACTTTTAAAACGACTTAGAAAAAAAGTAAAAAAGGAGTACATACTTGTGAGTAACTATCCAGAATTTGAAGTCCATTTTAAATGGACAGATAGATATTTACGTTTTAAAAGTTATTCAAAATTAGTGGACGCTTTTGCAACTTTACAGAGCCTTAGAAATAGAGAAATCGAATATTTAATTAAAAAGATAAAAGACGAACAAAGAAATAAAAATCTTAGAAAACTATAATTTATTGATATGGAAGCAGCAAGACGAATATTAAAAAAAACATGTAGAAAAATGGGTTATAGGGGGGACACAGGCGAAATAACATTTTTTGACATAGAAGAGTACCATGTACAAAAACAAGTAATTACAGCCACCGCGTTTGAGGACACCCATAAAATTGAATGGGTTACCGAAAATTATTCAGTTGGAATCGATAAGCAAAAACCAGCAATATTTACCAATAAAGAGGAGGCCATATTATATACAAGGGGCCTATTTGGTAAAGAAGCAGAAGAGGTAGTATGGACTAATGCTAAATAATTATGTTGAACAGGACGAACTTACATAATTATCAAAATGCCTGCGTGGAGCATATCATAAACAACCCTTATTGTGGCGTGTTCCTTGATATGGGCTTAGGCAAAACAGTATCTACGCTGACTGCTGTGGAGCTTCTAATGAATGACTATTGCGAGATAAATAAAGTATTAGTGATAGCGCCTAAGAGAGTAGCAGAGTCAGTTTGGCAAGAAGAAGCCGAAAAGTGGAGCCATTTAAAGCATCTGCGTTTTTCAAAGATAATAGGAAGCGCGAAGCAAAGAGAAGCAGCTATTAAAGAAAAGGCTGATATTTATATCATATCGAGAGATAATATAGCATGGCTATGCGCTTTATATGGCGGCGGCAAATTACCTTTTGACATGATAGTAGTAGATGAGCTGAGTAGCTTTAAATCCTATAAATCAGAGCGCTTTAAAGCCTTAAGAGGTGCCAGACCATATTTTAAGCGCTTAGTAGGTTTAACAGGTACTCCAGCACCTAATGGCCTGATTGACTTGTGGCCGCAAATCTATCTTATGGACAGGGGTGAACGTCTTGAAAAAACTATTACCCGTTATCGCGAGAAGTATTTTAAGCCTGGCCAAACTAATGGCAATGTAGTTTATAGTTATAAGTTGCTTACGGACTCCGAAAAAGCTATACATAAGAAAATAGAAGATATTTGCATAAGCATGAAGGCCGATGATTATTTGACAATGCCGGTAAGAACTGATAATTATATTAAACTCAGAATGCCTAAAGACTTAAAGTCAAAATATGATGAGTTTGAAAAGAATAAAGTACTAGAGCTTATAAATGGCTCAAAAGAAGAGGTGGAAATAAATGTTGTTAACGCAGCTGCTTTATCTAATAAGCTGTTACAATTTGCCAATGGCGCTATTTATACTGAAGCTCCTGACCTTGTCAATCGCGATGTAGTACCGGTCCATGATATTAAATTAGAAGCGCTTTCTGAGATAATAGAGAACTCCAATGGACAATCAGTTTTAGTGGCATGGACATTTAGATTTGACCGCGATAGAATAATGGAATATCTTAAAAAGTATAAGCCGCGCGAACTAAAAAACAATAAAGATATAGAAGACTGGAATAACGGTAAAATACAAGTTATGCTTGCTCACCCGGCGTCTGCAGGCCATGGACTTAATTTGCAAGCCGGAGGCAGCATAATAGTATGGTTCGGGCAGACCTGGAGCTTAGAGTTATACCAGCAGTTCAACGCTCGCTTGTATAGGCAAGGGCAACAAAGCCATGTAGTTATAAACCACCTTATCTTAGAAGGCACGCACGACGAAGAAGTTATCAAAGCTCTTAAAATGAAAGATAAAAAACAAAATGCCTTAATGGATAGTATCAAAGCAAAAATAGATAAATATAAAAAATTTATAAACTATGGGAAACAAGCGTAATATTTTTAAGGAGCTAAAAGCTACTATAAATAAATATCCCCTATATACGACTATATTCTTAGGGCCGTGGGGAAGAAACACAGAAACTTTTTATGTAAGTAACTTAATAAAATTAGGATATTTGGGCAGAGGTGAAGACGGCTTTATGTATATCTTAAAAAGAATACCTGAAGACTACAATAGTTCTTCATTGCGTAAAGAAATGAAGGAGAAAAAAAATTTAATAAAAATTTAACATTTTTGTTTTTCGTATTAAAATTTTTTTTATATTTGCATAATGAAAAATTTTTAAAAATTAAATTGATATGAAAAAACGAACATTTAAAGAAATTGCAATCGAGATTAAAAAAGTATGGCCGAAGCCATATTTCGGCGCTGTGCCATACATTGATGCTATGATGGACTTAGACACAACAGACCCTAAAGCTCCTTACCTCTTTGAGCGCGCTGATGATATAGTATTACGTTTCCTATGTAACGCTCTGACCTTCAGAGGTGAAGACGCAAGACGAATTAAAGCAGAACTTAAATCGATGGTAAAATGATACTTTGGGTAGCTCGCGATAAAAGCGGAGATATTGGCTTGTATAGGCAAAAGCCCATTTGGAGAAAAGTAGCATGGTCCTCTGAGCCATTCTATGACTGGTTAGGTGAAATAGGCGATGCGTCTTTTATGGGACTTTTCGATAAAGGCAGTTTTCCAGAAGTAACATTTGAAAACAGCCCACAAAAAGTAGAACTTAAATTAATGTATTTATGAGTAATATTCTAACACATGCGAACGATATTGTAAACAATCGTTCGGAAGAAAAAGAGCGCATGTACGGTCCGTTTTTCGAGACCATGGAGCGCGCAACAAGGATTTATAACGAAATGAATCCGCAAGAGAAAATCTCAACGACAGGTATGTATAAAGCCCTTATAGCTTTGAAGCTTGCAAGAGAAGCTTATCATCACAAAGAGGATAACCTCTTAGACGCCGTAGCCTATATGGGCTCTATGAATGACTATATTGAAGCGAATACTGATGCAACAGAGCTGCCTCAAAAGGAAAAACAACGCGCGTGGGCGTCGTCTGTTTGTGCTATAACGTATAAAGAGGACTTAGATTTGCAAGCTATCTTTAATGAGTCGGCACGACGCTGCGCGGAGACTGATAATTATAAAATAATTTTACATGGATATAAAGACCATGGCCCGACTGTTTTGACTGAAAGCCACGCTGAAATAGACCCGGAAGACGGGGAATATAAAATAAACGTATGGTATAATAAAGAACTTTTAGACGAATTAAATATTGAGTATTATGGTGAAATTCAGTAAAGTAAGAAAAGTAAAAAGCCCGACAAGGGGCACGGGCAAATCTGCGGGTATAGATTTCTATATTCCCGAGTTTACAGAGTTTTTAACTATTCCAGCGCATAAAGACTTGTTAATTCCCTCAGGCATAAAGATTGATATGCCCGAAGGCTATATGCTGATAGGCGCAGATAAGTCAGGCGTTGTAACATCATATAGAGCCCGTTGCTTAGCGCACTTACCCGAAAAGAAAGACGCCTTATTAGGCTCTTTAATTATAGGAGCTAAAATCATCGACGAGGACTATCAGGGAGAAATTCATATCCACGTGATAAATACCTCAGACGAATGTATTGAATTGCGCCCAGGCATGAAAATAGCGCAATTTATCTTTGTGCCAGTATCATATTTTGAGCTGCAAGAAGTACCAGAAAATGAGCTGTTTACAGATAAATCTGAGCGCGGAATAGGTGGCTTCGGCTCGACAAACAAAATAAAAAAATGGAAATGGTAAAATGATTTCCGTGAGTTTTAAAGAGTTTTTTATTTCATTTGAATAATTATATTAAAAAATAAAAATAATTCAATAGAACTCGCGGAAATATTAAAATTTTTAAAAATTATGAAATATTTTAGAATATTTTACGTCGCAATGGCTGTTATCCTATCTTTAATCCTACTTATCAAAGTAATTGAAGGAAATATAAATTGCGTTTATGTGCTTGTGTTCAGTTTAGTTTATGTAATATTAACTATAAATTATTGGATAAATGGAAACAGAGATTAAAGAAAGCATATTGCGCGTACGCAATGAGCTGGAACTCGAGAAATATATGTTTTATTACAACTGCAAAACCAAAGAAGAATTAGATGAGCTTCTTTTTACAGAATATGGAATAACTTTAATAATAGATTGATATGAAAACAAATTACGAATTGATTAAAAGTCTTAAAATAGGCGATACATTTTATTATGTAGGGTACACCAGTATCAACATAAGCGACATTTTCGAGCAAAGAGTAGTTGAGCTAAGTGCTAACTTTATCAATGATTTTAAGTGCGGCAAGGTGAGCCCTGATAAATTTGTGTGCCGGGCAAGCGATTTCTTTTTGACTAATAGCTACCAAGATGTATTGCAAAAACTTGCTGAAAACGCGCAAAACAAGATAGCTAGGCTCTTAGACAACATTCGGACTACATGTAAAGAAATAGCAATATGCGAAGCAGCAATAACCATGTGTAATGAAAAAGTCAAGGAGATTCAAGCATGCCAAGAATTAAGTACGAAAGAACCTGGTGCGACTACTTGACTTCGTGTCCTCATAACCCACGTGTTAGAGTGGGTAGCTACGAGTGCACGCAATGTAAGTATTACGAAAACGCGCAAGAAGAACTGATGAACTTATCCGGCACAGACTACAAAAAATATTTTAAAATAGCAAAAGGAATTGTTGAATGTAAACATTTATAAACTATGATTTATTTAATTATTTATGCAGCGATAGCTATTATCGCATGGATTTGTAACATTTATCTTATTAAACTGGCCCAAAAGTATGATATTGATGCAGAAGAATATTCTTTTTGCGAGATGATGGCAGGAACTTTTATAGTATCTTTAGTTTGGCCTATTGAATTAGTAGTAATAATTATAAATGCAATTGAAGAATGAAAAAACAAATTATCCTTAAGGGCTTTCACCGTCCATTACAGCTTATTCCCGCATGTTTTAAGAACATGAGAAGCGGGCTCGTTTTTGAGTTGACAAAACAAATTGAATTTACTGATTCCTGCCGATATAGGCTATATTCAGATGACCAGTATGATTGGAACAAGCTATTTGGCGTATGCAGGGGCATACACACTAATTCTGGTAGGTTTGCCTGGCGGTATAACGATAGAACAGGCCAAATAGAGATTGCCATATATACGTATATTAATGGCCGTCGTGATGCTAGTATAGTTAAAGCTATTCCTATTAACAAGCGTTTTAAATTTAGTATTCGCCGGCATTTTAATTATCTTAGCTATTATATTAATGACCAGCTCGTAGGCGAGTCCTGGATTGGCGCGAATGAAAGACTTTGGGGCTGCGGCCTATATTTCGGGGGCAACAGAAGAGCGCCTCAAACAATTATTGTAGAACAAGAAAATTTAGATTAATTATGGATTTAAAATTTGCAAAAGTAGTAGAATTAAAGCAAGGCCCGGATATTAACGGCATATTTCAAATGATAGAACTCGCAGGCCGTACTTGCTACAAGTCAGAGGACCTGATTACGCCGGACTCCGCCGAAGCATTTGTCGCAGGCCTTATCAGAAATGAACACGGAGCCATGCTTGAGCACGGAACTGTTTATCTTAAACTCAAGTGGTGGCAAATTGGTAAAATCATTAAGTATTTTTTCGCGCCGTATACTGAGAGTAATAAATTACTATACATTACTACTAATTACAGAGTAATAATTGAGCATAAATGGGAAAAGGACCTTAAACTTTTATGCGAGCCTACTAAGCGGCACGCTAAGCGAAGGACTTTCCGGATTCAATGCGATATAGGCGTATCACGCGAAGCTAATAGGCATCGCGTTAATAGTATAGCAGAGCAGAGCACACGTTTCTGTAATTATTCTAAAGATAAATTTAACAATGAGATTTCAATAATTATACCTGACGAATGCTCAGGCCAAGTGCATCAGATGTTGTTTCCAAGTAGCGTGCGTAGAGTACTAAGAAATTACATGGGCTATAGGACAAGTAAAAACGCAGAAAAACAGCCAGACGCCTTAAGCTATTGGTTTGCAGCAAATGCAGTAAGCGAATATTGTTATATGAATTTACTTCGCCTCGGATGGAAGCCTCAGCAAGCTCGTAGGATATTACCATTAGATACGGCAACTGAATTAGTACATACCGCTTTTGAAAGCGATTGGAAACACTTCTTAGATTTACGTTGCGCTCCAAACGCGCATCCTGATATGATTAAAATAGCAAATCAAATTAAAAATATGTTATAATTATGGACCCAAAAGAAGCACAAAGAATTAAAGAAGAAATGGCTGCAAAAGGAATAGAACCTGGAACTTATAGCCCTTCAATGGAAACACAGGAAACGCCTGAGTGGCTTAAAACATTAACTGTAGCGGAAGTATTAGAAATGCCGGAGTTTGATGAGGCGTTGAAAATAATAATGCGAAAAGCTAGAAATACAAGAGACGAGGTACTTAGCAAATATGATAAACTTCAAATTAAGGCAGACCCTATTCGCTATCTTGAAAATATGCACGAGTGGAATACGCTTTATGTAAAAAACATATACGTAGGTTGCCTTACTAAATCACTTGATACTAGCTGCTATAATGCAAAAATACGGTCGCTTGTAGAACAACTTGGGCATGCAGCTATTCACGAAACTATAGAAATTTTAAAAAGAAAGGAGATAAAAAATGAAAAAAGCGTTTAAATTTTTAGGCCGTTTAATATGGGTTATTTTAAAAGTAATTTATTTCCCTATTTATTTGGTATTTTTTATAGCGTATAAAGTAATACGTTTAGCCTTGGCATTTATATTCTGCGGGCTGCTTGAATTTAGATACGCAAAAGATGTTTTCAAGTCACTTTTTGAGAAGCCAATCGACTATGAAAAATAAAGAACTTTCAGATAAAGATTATTTTGACCTCTTAGCCGAGATAGAGCAGGAAGACGATATTGCGCAAGAGGATGCTAAAGCCGCTGAGCAAGAGGCGGCTTTGGCTGACGCGCAATTCGAAATTGCGGAAGAGCCTGATAACGGTAATTCTAAAGAGGCAAAAAAAGCAAGAATGGATGAGTATTGGGCTAATATACGAGCTGATAAAAAGCGTATACAACGTGAGGCCCTCGCTCAAGATTTATTACCTTTGCATCGCGTAATAGAAGAAGAAGAGATGCAAAAGTTGGTAGAACTTATAACAGGGCCATCTACTCAATTTATCGAGCGCCAAGCGGCATATATAAATCGTAGATTTGCATATATGTTAA
>JAZNQX010000180.1:0-2867 GCA_045590395.1 Acutalibacteraceae bacterium | reverse complement strand
GCAGAGGATATAAACAGCTGTGACGGTGTTAAGAGAACCGTTGTAACGGGCGAGGCGGCATATCCGCTGCTCTGCGAGATTGTGGATAATCTGAAATCAAAAATTAAAAACCTTAACTGTCAGGTAGTAAAGATTAAAAACGACTTTTTTGGTGAAAAAATAACCGTTGCAGGTCTTGTTACAGGACAGGATATAATAAATCAGTTAAAGGATAAAGAGCTTGGCAAAGAAATCCTTATTCCGTCTTCTATGCTGCGTCACGAAAATGATATGTTTTTAGATAATGTAACGGTAGAGGAACTGGAAAATAAACTCGGTGTCAGGGTAACCGCCGTAGATAATGACGGCTATATACTTACAGAAAAAATAACAGGGGGAAAGTAAAATGGTAAAACCGGTTGTTGCGGTGGTTGGAAGACCTAATGTTGGAAAATCTACCCTTTTTAATAAGCTTATCGGTCAGCGTTTATCTATTGTAGACGATACCCCCGGTGTTACAAGAGACAGAATTTACGGCGACTGCGAATGGTGCAACCGTAAAATTATGCTTGTTGACACAGGCGGTATTGAGCCTAAAACCGATGATATTATTCTTAAATCTATGCGCGCTCAGGCAAACCTTGCTATAGAAACCGCAAATGTAATTATTTTTGTTACCGACTTAACCTCAGGTGTAACGGCGGCGGATAATGATATTGCCGCTATGCTTTTAAAAAGCGGTAAGCCTGTGGTTCTTTGCGTAAATAAGTGTGACGGACTTGGTAAAACTCCTATGGAATTTTATGAGTTCTATAATTTAGGTCTTGGCGACCCTATCGCCGTTTCCTCTGTTCACGGTCACGGAACGGGTGATTTATTAGATGCGGTTTTTGAGCATCTTGAATTTGCTGATACTGATGAAGACGAAGATAGCATTATAAATGTAGCAGTAATAGGAAAACCGAATGCGGGTAAATCTTCACTTATTAACTGTATTTCGGGTGAAGAACGCTCAATAGTATCAGACATAGCGGGAACAACCCGTGATGCCATTGATACCCGTATAGAAATGGAAAATACTGTCTATAATTTCATTGACACTGCCGGACTAAGGCGAAAAAGCAAGGTTGATGACCAGATAGAAAAATACAGTGTGCTAAGAGCCAGAATGGCAATAGAGCGAAGCGATGTTTGTGTTATAATGCTCGACGGTGTTGAAGGCTTTACCGAGCAGGATTCGAAGGTTGCAGGTCTTGCTATGGAGGAAGGTAAGGCTTGTATTATAGCTGTTAATAAGTGGGATGCTGTTGCTAAAGACAGCACTACAATGGATGCTTACCGTAAAAAGCTAATGAACGACTTTTCCTTTATGCCCTATGCCCCCATAATATTTATTTCGGCTAAAACAGGGCAGAGAATAGACCGTCTTTTTGAGCTTATTCGTTTTGTGTATGAGCAGAATAATATGCGTATTTCAACAGGTAAGCTTAACGATATTCTTGCCGATGCCACAGCAAGAGTGCAACCGCCTACCGATAAAGGTAAGCGCCTTAAAATATATTATATGACACAGGCGTCTACAGCGCCGCCAACCTTTGTTTGTTTTTGTAATAATAAAGAATTATTCCATTTTTCATATCAGAGATATCTTGAAAATCAAATACGTTCGATTTTCGGACTTGAAGGTACACCTATCCGTTTTGTAATCAGAGAAAGAGGAGAAGATAAGAAATGATAGTTTTTGCCGTATTAGCCCCCATATTTGCATACCTTATAGGAAGTATAAGCTTTGCTGTAATATTTACAAAAGCCTTTTCAAAAACCGATGTAAGAGAACATGGAAGCGGTAATGCAGGTACAACAAATGTGCTTCGTGTTGCAGGGAAAACGGCAGGTATACTTACCTTTTTGTGCGATGCCTTAAAGGGTGTGGCGGCAGTGCTTCTCGGTCTTATAATTTTCCGTCTTGTTTTTGGAAATACGGCTGACACACTTATTATGTACGGGAAATATATGTGCGGTATTGCCTGTATGGTGGGACACGCCTTTCCTGTATGGTTTGGCTTTAAGGGCGGTAAATGTGCCGCAACAAGTGTAGGTATTTTTGCGGTTTGCTGTCCGTATGCTATTATTGCAGGACTTATCGGCTACGCCGTAGTTATGCTTATTACAAGAATTGTATCCCTCAGCACCCTTGTGGCAACGGTGCTTGTTGTATCCTTTTCTATAGCCATTAACGGTTTCAGCGGAATAGAAAACCCCGACATTGTTATTATAATTTTAAGCCTTATAGGCGGAATAATAGTTTTCTGTCGGCATAAGGACAATATAAAGCGTCTTATAAAAGGCGAAGAAAAGAAACTTAAGGTAAAAGAATAAATATAAACGACTGAAATGATAAATTTCGGTCGTTTTTTATTTGTATAAGCATATTATTTATTATATACTATTGACAAAATACAGGTATATCGGTATAATTGTATACAAAAATACTGAAAGAGAGAAATAATAATGCTTGAAATTTCACCTAAAAGTAATTTGCTTGAGCTTAAAAGCTATAAATATTCACTGCAGGATATAGCCGAGCCCAATCTTTACAGAAATATTTATAATTATGAGGATGTACCGAAAATTGCCTTCAACCATAGACGAGTTCCTATGAGTATGCCTAAGGAAATATGGATTACCGATACATCTCTTCGTGACGGACAGCAGTCGGTTGAGCCTTATACCGTAGAACAGATAGTTGACCTTTATAAGCTTATGTCAAAGCTGGGCGGCCCTTACGGAATTATCCGTCAGACTGAGTTTTTTGTTTACAGCAAGAAGGATAGAGAGGCTCTTGAAAAGTGTAGAGAATTAGGCCTTAAATTTCCCGAGATTACTAC
>JAZNQX010000179.1:0-2018 GCA_045590395.1 Acutalibacteraceae bacterium | reverse complement strand
TGGGCACCGCAACACTCGGCTGTACGGATAATAGCACCTAAATTGTGAGGGTCTTCAATTTCATCACAAATTATAATAAATGGCGGTCTGCCTGATTCCTCTGCCGCTTTCAAAATATCCTCAACCTCGGCATAGGACTGACTGGCAAATTGAACGGCAACACCCTGATGGTTTGCACCGCCGCAAAGATAATCAAGCTTTTGCAGCGAAACCTCTTTAATAAGTATTCCTGCCTGCTTACATTTTGCAATAATGGCAGCCACACTGCCGCCAGATACAGAGTGGGCAACAAGCAGTCTGTCAATTTCTCTGCCAGAACGAACAGCCTCAAAAACTGGGTTTCTGCCGCATATTATCTGTGTAGAGGAGGTTTCCTCTTGCTCATTTTCTGTTTTTATTATTTCTTTTTCCATAACAGGAAATCAACTCCAATAAATATTCATTTTATTATATCATAATAATTTAAGAAATAAAAGATATTTTTGCTTTAAAAGTATTATTTTTTTGTATAGTGGTAAGAATAAAAGAAAAGGAGTGTAAAAAAGTGGCAGATTATATTAAAGAAATCAAAGGATATCAGCTTCTTGATTCAAGGGCTAACCCTACGGTAGCCTGCTTTGCGGTGACAGACAGCGGTGAGAAGGGTTTTGCAATAGTGCCTTCGGGTGCTTCAACCGGTGTGCACGAGGCAATAGAGCTTCGTGATAACGACAAAAATAACTATCACGGCAAATCGGTAAATAAAGCGGTGGAAATTATCAATACCACCATAAGAGAAAAGCTTATTTGCGAAAAACTGTCATCAATAGAGCAAATTGATAAATTTCTGATAGCACTTGACGGAACCGAGAATAAGGCAAGACTTGGTGCCAATGCCATACTTGCTGTTTCCCTTGCTTGTGCTAAGGCACTGTCAAACGGTGCCAAACAACCGCTTTATCGGTATATAGGCGGTGAAAAAGCAAAGAAAATTCCCGTTCCTATGATGAATATTTTAAACGGCGGAGCCCATGCCTCAAATAATATAGACATTCAGGAGTTTATGATAGTGCCTTATGGTATTGAAACCTTTAAGGAACAGCTTAGGGCGGGAAGTGAAATATACCATTGTCTTGGCAAAATTTTAAAGGACAAGGGACTTTCCTGCGGTGTGGGCGACGAGGGTGGCTTTGCACCTAATCTTCAAAATGACGAGGCGGCACTTGCCTGTATTATGGAGGCAATCGGTCTTGCAGGTTACAGCGAAAAACAGATAGGAATTGCGCTGGATGTTGCCTCAAGTGAATGGGTAAAGGACGGAAAGTACACCCTTAAAAAAAGCGGTAAGGTAATGAACGCCTCGGAGCTTTGTGATTACTATGAAAGACTGATCAGCAAATATCCCATTATATCCATTGAAGACGGTGTAGGCGAGGACGATTTTGAAGGCTGGAAGCTGTTGACAGAACGGCTGGGAAATAAAATTAAACTTGTGGGTGACGACCTGTTTGTAACCAACACAAAGCGTTTTAAAGAGGGGGCTGAAAAGGGAATAGCCAATGCAATTTTAATAAAGCTTAATCAGATAGGAACACTAAGTGAAACCTTAGAGGTAATGCGTCTGGCGGAAAAAAGCGGATATGATAATATAGTTTCTCACAGAAGCGGAGAAAGCGAGGACACCTTTATTGCCGACCTGGCGGTAGGCGTAAACGCACCCTTTATAAAGTCGGGTGCGCCTGCAAGAAGCGACAGAGTAGCAAAATATAACCGACTTTTGATAATTGAAAGCGAAATATAGCAAAAAGCCGTTTGAACAAAGGGTTCAGACGGCTTTTTATTGACTTCTTTAACTTAGGTGTGTTATATTGAAAAATAATGATAGCTTAAAGGGGAAATCTTTTCTGATGAGAAACGATATTTGTACTATACCTGTAAGCGAGGTATTTGAAGTAAATGACGGCTGTCCGCTTTGCCGTATGTATAATACGGTACAGGAAAGGATAGTTGATTACATAATGGGCGCCGCTATGATGGAG
>JAZNQX010000178.1:0-3490 GCA_045590395.1 Acutalibacteraceae bacterium | reverse complement strand
GTTTATGCAGGCTGGACTAAGGGCAGCACCTTTGAAAGCTACTATTACGATGTTGACGCTGTAGACAGCAATAAATATTTCAGCACTAATGCTTCTATTGTAAGTGAAAATGCCCATAGCGGAAAACACGCCTTAAAGATAGAAAATAAAGCGTCATCTGCAAATAATGCCGTAGTTTTAAACCCTATCGGCAATAACGAGCGTTATCTTGTTACCTTTAACTATATGGCTGAAGATTTGGCGACAGACGTAAAGGTGCGCTTTGCTACTATGAATATGGATATAAACGCGGAAAATGATGTTAAAATTTATGACAGCGTTTATACCGTAAAAACTACCGAAGCAGATGGCACCTACTATATCGGCGCGGTTGTTATTGAAACCGATTTTATGAACGAGGAAGCAAATCGTCTTGCTTTAATTGTAAACAGCGAAACTGCAACCGATTATACTGTTTATATTGACGATATTTCCTTGACGGTTTTAGACGAAGACCAAGGCTTTGCGCTTATAAATGATAAGAGCGGAAAAAACAGCGTATCAACAGGCTTTATCGGCGACGAGATAGAACTTGATGAACCTACAGCCAGTGCCGCTAAGTTTATGGGTTTTTATACCGACAAGGCTTACGCCACAAGCTATACAGGCGGTTATACCTATAGCGCAGAGGGCAACAGTCTTTATGCAAAATGGGCAGTTGGCGAGGGCTTTGAAAATTACAGCCAGACTGTAACAAATGTAACCCTTACAGAAGACGTTTCAAACGCAGGTAATAAATATTTGTCTTTTGGCGGCGCCGCTACAATAAATATCGGCAATGTTACCGCAGGCAAAAAATACGGTGTTGATATCCGTTATAATATTGCCTCGGCTACCGATAATGTGGTATTTACCGTTGGTGGCTCGTCACAGACCAAGAAAACCTACCTTGCAGGCGCAGGTTGGCTGTCTACCACCTTTGTTGTAACCCCAAGCACCGATACCTTAACACTTACCGTTACCCCTGCAGGCACCGGAACAGTTTATATTGACGAAGTTGTTATCTACGAAATAACGGGTAATGTTTCGGTAATAACCTTTGATGAAAGTGATACTCGCGGTGAAGACTCTGTCAGGGCAGGCGCTACGGGAACAAAAATAAACTTCCCCGAAAAATTTGCCTATGGCACAGATATTTTCTACGGCTGGGGCTTGAATACAAGCGGCACCTCACCCTTTACAAGTACAACCTTTACAGGTAGCGATACCACCGTTTACGCTATATGGGGTGAAAACTGGAGTAAAACAGTTACTTTTGATGATTTAGGAGAAAATGTCGCAACCCTTTTTACCTATAACACCAGCAGTACCATTGCTTCTTCTACATATCATCATTCAGGTGCATACAGTGTTGCTCTTAAGCAGACGCAGTATTCTACCACAAAATCCTACTTCCCCTTAGCCAATGCGGACGGCCGTTTACAGCTTAAGGCAAATACCACCTACGGCATTTCCTTCTGTTATCGCTATGTAGGAAGTGAAAATAGAACCTTGTCATTATACGCTTGTTCTGATTCGTTCAGTTCCTCAAGCTCTAACAAGGTTGGCTCTATCACGCTTTATCCAGGTCAAAGCTGGACAAAATATACACTGCAGTTCACTACTAATTCTACAAGCAACAGTATTCTTTATTTCTATGCTTATGATTTTACTAAAGCATACGAAATGTATTTTGATACCATAGAAATCTGGGAAACCGTTCCTAATGCAAACCATACCTATATTTATGATTATATTTCCAATAAAACCTATGAGTATTTAGGTCTTTACGGTGCGCCGTTGGAGGTTCCCGATATATCGGGCACATATCATGAAATGGGCGGATTGTATAAAGACCAGGCATTTACTACCCCTGCGCCCCTTACCCATGCAAGTGAGCAAGTGACTCAACTTTATATCAGCTATAAAATGAAGGATATAGAGTTTGATAATTACCAGTACGCTGATTCAAACAGCCGATATGTACGCGGTGACGATGTATCTGTAACTGATGAAGAAGCGTATAGCACAAATTACTCCTTAAAGTACAATTACAGTTACAGCCCGCATTATGAAACCAGCACAAAAAATGTTGCGGCGCTGGGCTATGTTACTGATAACACCACCTATAAACTGACCTTCTGGTATAAACTGGCCGACACTCAGGGCGATGTTGACATTAAGTTCAGAACAGCCCATAAGGGTAGCTATTTCGGACTTTATACCGAGTACAGTGACGCCACATACCGAATTCACTCGGGCGAAAAGGGTGACGGCTGGAACAAGGCGGTTGTATATCTGCAGACCGATTTTGCTGATGTAGGTGCAACACACCTTTATATGAGCTTCCATCCCGTAGTAGAGGGAACTACAACCCTTTATATCGACTCTGTTACGGCAGAAATAGTTGAAAATGACAAGGCGGTTGTTGCTTTCCTCGGTCAAGACGGCAGAGCAGGTGAGTATGTTGTTACCAGTGTGGGCAGTACAGTCAGCGCGCCTGCCACCAAACCTGCTTCGCAGTTTGCAAAGCATGTTGGCTGGTATAAAGATGAAGCGCTTACCACCGCTTACACCGCCACCGCGCTTAGCAGCGGCGTTACCAAGGTGTACTCAAAATGGCAGGAGAACACCGAAGCATTTGATAACTATGCTTATGCATCAGTAGACCAAAAGGCTTATACCGATTCTCTTTATGCCCATAATGGTGAAATAACCTATACCTCAGACGGTAAACAGGGTTATTTCAGACTTGGTAAAATTGAAGACAATACCTCTTATAAGATAACCTTTAATTACAATGCAGTAAATGCTGGGGTTAAAATAGCCTTTGCCACGGCAAGTGAACTGGATATTAATGTAAACCGTACAGATTATACCGAAGAAGGTAATGTGCGTGTAATAACTCCCGGTGAGGTAACGGGTTCTTACCGTACTGCAGTACGCTACCTTACCTCCTCCTTTACATATACCGTACCAAATGACGAAAATGTAAACGCTAAGGATAATGAAAATGCGGTTTACGGCGATATGCTTTATGTAACTATTGAAGGTGTAGAGGGCGATAAAATCAGCCTTGATAATTTCAAGGTAGAAAAGATAGATGTGCTAAGTAGCGCAGGTTCAATGGTACTAACCGAGGATGCAAGTAATACCGCAGGCGGTCAGGCAATGAGATTTGCTTTTGGCTATAAATCGTCTGACTTTGTAAATGTTACCGCAGGCGCGGATACCTTAACACTTGATGAACGCGGTATTATCTTTAAAAATGCAAGAAATACCGCAACAGGCACCTATACCGAAAACGGTGTTGTTGTAAGCCCTGTAACACTTGCTAATTCCACTAAAAAAGGCCACGCTGTAATCAGCAAGACAAACGGCTTTAATGAATACTGGGATTATGACGGCAAAACGGGCGAAATGATATACAGCGGCTATATAACCGACTTTGCAAAGCAGGACCTTCGTCTTA
>JAZNQX010000177.1:0-15230 GCA_045590395.1 Acutalibacteraceae bacterium | reverse complement strand
TCTTTCATCCATTACACAGCCAAAGGGGATGTGCTTTTCAAGGTCAACTACACCCTCAGCATTTTTATAGGGCACCTCAACGGTATTGCCCATAGCCAGAAATACGCTGGTGGTACCAAAGTTATAAATGTGATGGAAAATGTGATTGGTGCGTATACTTGCAAGGTTGGTTATGCTCATACTTGTGTGGAAAGGACTTGCATCAACAATAGCATAGGGCAAAAGGCCGTGCTTATCAAGCCATTTGAATATGGAAACACCCACAGTTAAAAGACCGGGGATGCTAAGCAGAGCCGAAACCAGTTTGTCGGTTTTATTGTTGTCGCCTGCTTCACGGTTGGTGTTTATGTAAGAATTTATTTTATCGTTAACCTCAAAAACTGTATCGGCAGGGTCAAACTTAACCTTTGACATAGTGCCGTTATCAGAACCAGCCTTGAGCACAACCATACCAACAGCCAGTTCGTTTCTGGCATAAATCTTCTTGTTTACAATAAAACGGTTAAGCAGAGGAAACTCACCAACAATACGGGTGTAAGCGGCAAGAACTAAGGAAAGATGGCTTAGCACAACTCCCTCTTTTCTTTTTTCGTTAAGATATTTCTGCATAGGAGCAAGGGGTACTGTTATTTCAATAAAGTTAAGAGAGTCGTTTCGGTTTACCATTATGTGCGGAACAACCGCATATTCCGCATCGTCACTCTTAACTCTTTTTCCGTCAGGCCTCATAAAAATTCTCCTCAATAAAAAGTTTACATATATAAGAATACTATATTTTAGGTCTAAAGTCAAATAAAATGTCGATTATTGTTGAAAACTCAACCTTATTAAAACGGCAAAAGACTCTTGATTTAAGGTTGAAAAAATGATATAATTTTAAAAAGAATAAAAAAAGGAGGCGGCTTTATGCAGGAGATAAAAGAAGCTATTGCGGCAAACATACAAGAGCTAAGACGTAGTCATAAAATGACGCAAAGTGAACTTGCAGGAAAAATCAACTATACCGATAAGGCTGTTTCCAAGTGGGAAAGGGCAGAATCTGTCCCCGATATTTCGGCTCTAAAGCAAATTGCCGATACCTTTTCGGTTACGGTTGATTATCTTATAACAAGAGAGCATAAGGAATATAAACAGCGCAAAAAGCAGCGGCGTCAGGTGAGCCGTAATAACCGCACAATAATCAGTCTTATATCTGTGGTTGTGGTATGGCTTGTGGCACTGTTTATTTATATGAATATAGATTTGTTTGCCAAAAACAATTTAAACTGGTTGGTTTTTGTTTATGCCGTACCAGTTTCGGCAATCGTTTCCCTTATATTTAATTCTATATGGGGCAACCGCCGCTTTAATTACCTTATTATATCGGTAATTATGTGGACAATACTGGCTTCAATATTTATAACGGTGTTGCTGTTTGCAGGAAAACCTGTGTGGCTTATGTTCACCCTCGGCGCCCCTGCCCAGATAATAATTATTCTATGGTCAAGGCTAAAGCGCAAGCCGGGTATTGACAACTATTGATTTTTATAAATTTCTATGATATACTAAATAAAAAGAAATACGGGAGGAAAAAATAATGAAAGAATTAACACTTACTCAGAAAGTATTAATCGCTACGGGCGCTGTTGTTATTGCAGGCGCTGCCGCATTCGGTGTTTACACCCTTGTTAAGAAGAGAAAAGAGCTTACCGGCGAAATTAAAGAACTGGTTATTGAATCTGACGAAATCGAAGAAGAGGAAACCGAAGAATAAAAATTAAAGAGTGGTCACAGACCACTCTTTATTTGTTATTTATTTTCCGGGGCAGTCGGTGATAATGGCCTCAAAGTCACCGTTTAGCGTAACCTCACCAATATCTGCAGGAACAAAAAATGTATCGTACTGACCAAATTTTCTGCCGTTTATACTGCCGTCACCCTTTATAATAAAGACACAGACAAAGCTGTTTTTTGGTGTAAAGCTATGTTCTCCCTTTATTACTGTTTTCACTGCCTTAAAGTAAGGGCAGGAGCTAAGCAAAACTTCACTTCCGTTTTTAAGGGGAGTAGCCACAGCGCCTGAATCCTCTTTAATAGGTGAAAGGGTGGATACCTTCATAGCCTTTTCGGTGTGAAGCTCTCTCGGTTTTCCGTCAACACCAACTCTGCCAAAATCATATACTCTGTATGTAACGTTTGAGTTTTGCTGTACCTCGGCAATAAGAAGTCCTGCGCCTATAGCGTGAATAGTGCCGGAGGGAATAAAGAAGCAGTCTCCTGCCTTGCAGGGCGCAAAGCGTAAAACATCCTCTATGGTGTTGTTTTCAATGGCGGTTTTAAACTGCTCAGGCGTAATTTCCTCTTTTACGCCGTAGTAAATTCCTGCGCCCTCTTTGGCGTCTAAAATATACCACATTTCAGTTTTGCCGTACTGTCCCTCATTTTCAAGGGCGTATTCATCACTGGGGTGCACCTGAATAGAAAGGCTCTGCTCAGCATCAATAATTTTAATCATCTGTGGGAACATTTCAAATTCTTCTGCTTTTTTGCCAAGAGCCTCTTTACCCAGAGCTTCAAGAGCCTGACTCATAGTCATACCGTCAAAGCTGCCGCCCGAAACAACTGAGTTTCCGTCCTTATGGGTAGAGAAAATCCAGGCTTCAGCCACCTTATCCATATCGGTAACACAGAATTTCTTTTTAAGATTTTGTCCGCCCCAAAGATAGTCTTTAAAGGCAGGGGAAAGCTTTAAAATTTCACTCATAATAAAAACTCCAAAAAAATAGTAGATAGCATTACGCTACCTACTATTTTACTGATAATTCTGTATTTTGTCAATTCTCGGTTTCTTTTAAAGCCTTAAAAAAGCGGTCTGCTCTTTTGGCTTTTTCGGTATAACTGTTATTGTACCACCAGGAAGCGATTATTGAGCCAAGCTCAATAAGGGTTTCTACAATACCTGCTATGGTATTTTCTTCCGTATTAATAACATCAAGACCGAACTTTTCGAGAATTATGTTTGTGAGCACAATAATAAGCATTACTGTTCTTATAATTGTACCTTTAGAAATATTATACATTTTTTACTCCTTAATACTTTTAGTTATTTCTTCCTTTTGAAGCATAGCGTTACTGCTGCTTCCAAAAATATATGAATAGGAAAACAGCACCGCGCCGTCCACCTCTGCCTGATTTTTTATATGTGTTATCTGTCGGGCAACGATATCGGTGCCGTTTGCCCATTCCGCCGCATCGGGCTTACTCGTGGTATCAAGCTTATAAGGGGCAAGACCAATATACAGCTTTGCGCGGCTGTCTTCGGTAAGATTTATCCAGTCAAGCAGCAACCTTTCAAAGCAAAAGCTTTCGGCAGGGTAATTAAAACCGAAATAAAGCTGAGGGATAACCGCGTCAAGATAACCTGCCCTGCACCAGCCCTTTATATCGGCATAAAGTGAAGTGTAATTTCGCTCTATGTCGGCGGCAGGGCTTATGGTAAAGGAAATATCTTTATGGTTGCTTTTAAGATAAGAAGCAACGCCCGAAACAAGTAATGTAACATTTACTCTGCGAAAGTTATCAAGGGGCAAAGGATTTTTGCAAGAGCCTTTATAGGCGGCATAGCTTTTAGCGTCACAGTTTTCATCTGTGGTGGGATAAAAATAGTCGTCAAAATGTATGCCGTCTATATCGTAGTTATCGGCTATTTCCTTTATGCCCTCAAGCACTATTTTTCGCACCTGACGATTTGAAGGGTCAAGATAAAGCCCGTCTGCAAAGTCAAGCAAAAGGGAACTGTCTTTCTTTGCAGGGGACAAATCATCAAGTAGCGCTATGTCGGGTGAGGTTGACACGCGGTAGGGGTTTATCCATGCGTGAAACTCAAGGCCATACTTTTTGCATAGAGTAATCATTTTTTCAAGTGGGTCATAGGGCAAAGCGCTGAGATAATCACACATTGGGAAAAGCTGAGAGGGATAAACGCTGTCGCAAAAGGCGCGAACATGAACAAAAAGTGCCGTTGCGCCAAGCTCTGCCGAGTTAATGCACACCTCTTCAAAGCCCTCTGCAAAGCTGTGTTCTGCAATGCTTTGAAGCTCGGCATAGGTCACCCATATTCCGTAAAAACAGTCCTTTTGCGGCGATGTGTCGGTTCTGTTTTTTGGTGTACAGCCGCAAAGCAGTAAACAGCACAAAATAACCGATAATAAGCGTTTCATAAAATCCTCTCTTTCTAAGCTTTAGTTATGCAGGTAATATAGTGCAGGGCAAAATCGCCACTGCCTTTTATTTTTATGCCAAGCTTACCCTTGGGGTAGCTTAGCGGTATGTGATAGTGAATAAATCGGTCATAATTCATAACGGGAACTAGCACCTTATCGCCGTTTATGTCGTAAATGGTAGCCTCGGCAAATCTTGAAAAGACAGCGTCAAAGCTGAACCTGTCAACTGTATGCCCGTCTTCGCCCATAAGGGCAGTTGTAAAATAAAATTCGGGTGGCTCGGTTTTTTCGGTGTCGCCCTCATAAACGGTATCAAGAGCGCCTGTTAAATGAGCAATGTAATAATGCTCATAGTCGTCGCTTGACAGTATAAAAAAGTTTTCATCCCGTTTTGTGTAGCCGTTTATAATATTCATATTACGGGGCGGCTGCCAATAAAACCAGGGAAGACCGCTGTAATTCTTGTCGGCGCTTTTATGCCCCGAAAGATAGGCAAAGCCGCTGACATCGGTGTCCATAATAAAAATAGCCTTTCTGGTAGCAAGGGCATACCTGCCGTGAATTTCCACCGCTTTAATGTTTTTCTTTTCCTCGTCGGAAAGAGCTTTCAGTTTATCCTTTATTTCGCTTGACAGTTCATATACACTGCCCTCGGTATAAAGGTTACTGCCGTAAAGGGTGTATACACCGCCGTCACTGTGGTACCAAACAAGACGGTTAGAGCAGTTTCTGACGGTGCTGGGTCTGTCACAGCCTATAGTGTCGTTAATTCGCAGAGTCTTTATATTGGGCTGGGGAAATTTTTTAACGGTGTCGTCGTCAATCGCTTTTTCTCTGTTGACAGCGGCGGTCTCGGTTAATGTTATGCGGTATATTTCTCTTTCCTTAAAGGCAATAATATACCGTCCCTGCTTTGAAAGGGTGGTGACCGCATCTAAACTGTCGCCGACGGCAAAGCTGTTTTCCTCGCAGTAGTATAGGGGCTGATTTTTACCTGAATAGTATATCTTGTTGTCACTTCCTTCACCGCCCGGGAAGAACATTCTTCCGTCAAAAACAATAGGTCTGGAGCGGTGGCTGAACAGTTTATAAGGGGCATCCCCCGTATCAGTATATGCAAAGACTCTTAAAGAATTGTGTTCTCTGTATCGGGGAAGTATATAAAGTCCGTTTTCAGACATAGTCCGTATTATACCCTTTGCTCTGTCCACCTTAAAATAAAGATTAACATCAAGAAATTCCTGCGACTCGGAAGAATCGGAGCCTTGCGGTACGGTAAAGGTACGGAAGGCGGTTTCACCGGTATAAAAATGAATAACAATGCGGCAGTCATCTTTAATGCTTACGGGAAGTCTGAAGGTGTCAGAACAAGCATCAAGAGTAAAATCCGCCTCAAAAGCGCCGTTTAAAAGATTTACACCCTCAGGGTACTGGGTTTCAAGAATAGGAACGTCTGAAATTGTGGGTGCGTGGTCGCCGTGTCCGTGCTTCATAATAAGAGGACAGTAAAACTGTGAAGTGCTTGCAGGAACAAGGTGGGAAAAATCACTTTCAAATTCGAAAATGCGAAGCTCCTTTGTGGTAATGCCCTGCCTTATGTCTATTCTTATAAGAGGCAGAACAAGAAAAATACCACTACCGGAAATAGGGGTAGATTTTATAAAATAGGCATTTACAACCTGAAAGACGGTATAGCCGTTGGCGGCAACTATCTCCTGGCAAAACAGCTTTTTCATATTACCAAGGTCGTCAAGCACAAAAAAGTCAAGGGTTGTATGCGCCATAATTTCTTCTCTTGCAAGCATACCTAAGGTGTTAAAGCCTTGAAATTCGGTAAAGGGGAAATCGGCAAAAAACACCTGCTCACTGGTGGTGGTAACGCGGAAATCGGTAATATCCTGTTTGCTGGTTTTTAAAAAACCGTTGCGGTTTGTTAAAATGCCGTCCTTGTTGAAGACATTAAGACTGTCTTGCAGACGGCCAAGAGAATGAAAGGCAGGATGTATTGCCGAAGCGTTGCCCGTAACATTCGTTATTTTATGGGCTTTGCCGTTTTGGTGGTTTATTTGGGGAAATCTCATAGCCTTTATTTCTCCTTATTTAAAAAATCTTTTCTCTTTACTGTGCAGGACAGGGCGGCGGCTCTTTTGCCGTTATAAATTGCGGCTAAAAATGAGCACATTTTGGCATCTCCTCTGTGCACCGATAAGAGATAAGCAATACCGTAGCTTAGCGCGTCTGCCTTTTCGTCGGTAAGCACTCTCTCGTCAAAAACACTGTCTGCAAGGGGCTCTTTAAGGTCAGAAAGAGCTTGATTTATAAAGAAAAGCTCGTCGGGCGCATCACCCATAAAAATAATTTCCTCATCTTTTCTTTGTCCAGATAAAATAACGCCCTTTTTATAATAATCAATCAGTTTCATCTTTTTCCTCCTTTACCGCCTTTGCCTGAAAGCGTATGTCCTTATATCTGGCACTGTCAAAGGGGAAGTACCAGGCGCCGTTTTCATCCTCTATTAAAATATTTCTTTTGCCGTATTTCTTTATCCAAAAGTCAAGCCATAAAAGAGCAACCTCTTCAAGAAACGCAAGATACCTTACATAAAGGCTTGACATAGAAATTCCCGTAACGGCAGTAACGCTTTCAACGGCGGCAGTGTTGTTGTAATTTTTCTTTAAAAGGGATATGTTGCCTGCGCCGCTGCTTTCCAATGTGTTTTCTATAAGCGAGGAAATGCTGTCAGAAAAGTTTGCGGAAAAATCGGGCGGAGTAACATAATGTATGGCACCTGCCACGTCCTCGTTGGTACCGTAAACCTTGATTATCTGACCGGGGTCATTGGTAATATCGCCTGTTACAGTATCGCCGTTAACCGTCATTATGGGCATACCCATATTCATACTTGCCCATACAGATGCGGTAAGCATACGGTTTATGGCTATCTGGTTTGGAATAAGATAGGTAACCTCGCTGTCACCGTAAACACAGTTTTCTCTTTTGTCCCAGCAAAAAATATTTATGGGATAGCGGGAAAGCCCTGTATCGTAGGGTGGGCGCACGTATGCCTTTTCGGTAACCGAGGTAGCCATAATTTTATAGTTTTCGCCGTCAAACTCACGGTACAGCTTTGTGTAAACGGTAGTTTTGCCTGTATGGGTATCAGAGGTAATTCTGTCTGTAGGCAAATTAAAAGCGGCGGCGGTGCGCTTTACACTTTCGGTAGAGCTGTGAGCAGTAATAATAATGTAGGGCTGTTTTTCTATTTCGGTTTCGGTAAAATCACCGAAGTAAATGTTTTCAATGGGCAATACCTCACAGGCAATATCATTTGAAGCGTTATCCCAGTAGGTATATAAAACACCCGTACCGGTAATATAGCTGTTTCTTAAAATGTCAGACTGCATACCGTCAAAGTGAAGTTTACTTTTTGTGACGGCAAAATAGTGGCTCAGCGCATCACTAAGCAGACGAATTTCGTTTTTGTCTGCCGTCTTTTCAAAACTTAACGAGCCTGTAGCCGCGGTTTCCTTAAGAAGTCTGGTAGCCTCTTTTTCACAAAGGGTAGAGGAAACACCTTCGGCAGAAAATTCGATTTTCGAACTTTTTGTTATAAGGTCGCCCATTTTATATTCGCCGATGCGCTTTATAATGTTGTGGCGAACAAGAGGTTTATCGGCGCCAAGGTTTGCACCGTACCACTGGTCACCTGTGAAAAAACGGCGGTTTAAGACATTCTGCTGATAAAGACCTTTATCGCCTATAGACTGTTTTATAAGCCGCGCGTTTTCATACTGTTTTACTATTTCTTTAGGTGTATTCATAACATTTCCTTTCAAAAGAAGGGAGGAAAATTCCTCCCTTTTATTGTTTTTTAGTTTACGGTAACCTTTGCAATGTCAGAAGACTTATTAGCAAGACCGTCTACGGTTATAACCGCATAGAAGTAGTATTCACCAGCAATAAGGTCAGAAGGCAGGGTAAGGGTGGAGGCGTTTTCTCCTATAACCTTAACGCCGTTTTTACCGTTTTCATCGCAGGAGTACCACTGATAAGAAAGCTCACCTGAATTTGTATCAGCAATAACAGAAATAGTTTCTGTAATATCGCCTTCGTTTACAGTAATGCTTTCGGGCTGTTTGGTAATATCAATTTCGGGAGCAATCCATGCCCATACAGCGTCAAGACCGCTTTTCTTAACAAATACATCGTAGTAAATACGGTAGTCGAACTTGAAAGCGTCGGCATCAGGGTTCTGCTCAGGGGTGAAGATGCGCATATTTTCGGTTTTCTTCATAAGGTGAGCGCCGTCCTTAGCACAAACCAGCATATAAACCTCTTTTGCGTTATCTGCTACGGTAAAGCCGCCGTTTGTAAAGTTGTAGGCGGTCTTCATTCTTTCTCTTACAACGGGGATAAGAGCAACACCGTTAAGGGATTTAACCTGAAGACTTATTTCGCCCTGCTTGAATTCGGAAACGGTTATCATTTTAGAAAGCTCAGAGGAATTCATAAGCTTTGCGTACATACAGCTGTCAATGAAAGCAACAAGCTCATTGTCATAGCCAACCTTTTCCTGAACACTGTTAATAAGATTGCAAAGAGCTTCGAAGGGTCTCTCCGGGTCGCCGTCAACGGTATTGCCTCTCATAGCGGCAAGACCTGAAAGCTTAGAGAGAACATAAGCATCACACTCGGGAACAACCTTTGTGCGAACATATTCTCCAAGAATTTTACCTGCAAGATTTGCAACACCTGTTTCGTCAAGGTCCTCGCGGTCAATCTGCAAGGAACGGGCACGGTCCATCTTCATAGTGTAGGAAGTGTTGGACACGGTAATTGCGCCACGGGTAAAGCCGGTGTCACGGTCGTAGTCTGCAAGTCCCGAAAAATCAATATCGGGAACAATGACGGTTTTGGCGCCTACAAAACGGGCGCCGAAGGCGTTGTCAGCGAAAAAGCCGGTGGCACTTTTCTGTGTAAAAAGACGGTCAAGCTCTTCGCTGTATACGGTTGCGTTTTCTAAATTGTTAATTGACATAATTTTTTCTCCTTAAAATTTAATTGTTCCAGATACCGCGTATAAATTCGCGGCTTTCTTCAATGCGGGAAACTCCGCTGTCCTTTTGCGAACCGACAGAGCTAAGTAAATTTTCCCGTTTCTGTGCCTGCTCTGTACGAGCAAGAAGCTCCTTTCTTGCCTTGTACCTTAAATATTCGTCAAGCAAATTAGAGTTATTTTCTTTTGCGCGGTCAAGAACCTCTGCGGGAAGCGAGGCGGTGGATTTATGGGGAAAATACTCTTTAAAATCTTTTTCTCCGCGAATAACCTCCTCTTTTCCACCTTCAAGTTCTATTATCCGCTTAGCAATATCGCTGTTTCCTCCGCACTGACGTGTGAGCTCTTCTACCTTAATTTCTGTCCTCTTCTTCTCAAGCGCGTCAAGAAACTCAGCGGTACTCATATTGTCCTGCTTTGCAAAGGCCCTTACCTTTTCCCATTGAGGAAAAATGGCATCGAATTTGAGTCCCTTTTGGGAAAGGTTGGCGGCCTCGCTGACAGTAAGATTTCTTATTTCCTTGTTGAATTTAACAGGTACAACGAAAGCGTCATCATTCTCGCACTTATCGGGAATATTTTTTATTTCTTCCATCTTTTTTCTCCTTTTTTATATTTATTTAAAGACAGTTTTTCTGTCGGTTCACCTGGGTTATAATTCATAAGCAGCAGCCAATCGTTGTTCTTTTTTAAAGAAGAATGTCTGCTTTTTAAAAAATGGGTTCGGTAAAAACGGCGGTAAAGCCGTCCTGCCAGTATCCCTGCCGAAAAGGCAAAGATATCCAAAATTAAAATTATTAAAATAATGTTTATATCCACTTGCTTAAAAGCAAAGACCTGCCACTGTAAATGGCGGTATTGCTGTCCTCCTTGTATGGTTTTACGTCTTCAAAGGCATACCGCAAGGCATCAATCAGATGGTTGTTGCTGTCCTCGGGCAGACGCTGCCCCTTGTCGTTTTTACGCTGACTGTAGCAATAGCTGCTAAGCTCGGCAATAGTGTTTTTGCAGTGGGGCTCTACGGTAATTTTATACTCGCTGATTCTTGCAATACCGCCCAGTATACTGTCAGGCCCTTTAACAGCAGGGGTAATACGTGTTATACCCATACGCCTCAGGTCCTCGTTGGATTTAGGCTCTGAGGAGTCGGCGCGTATTCTCTCTTTGCCGTAGCCCTTTTTCTTTATTTCCTCTGCAATATCAGAATTAAGCATTCGCTTTTTATAAAACTCGTCAAAAATATGTATACTCATATTTTTTCTGTCAACATAAAAAGCAATAAAGGCGGTGGGGTCGTTTACGTAACCGTAGTCAAGCCCGAAATAAGCGCACAGGTTGTCGCTTTTTTTAATTTCCTTGTGCTCAACCGACCAATTCTCAAAAACAAGTCCTTCAGCTACACCCCATTCTCCAAGCCCTGCAACAGCATACTTTCTGGCGTTTGTTTCCTTCATTCGCTCAAAAACCAAGCGGTCGGTAGCGTCAAGAAATTCGTTGCACAAATAGTTAGTGGAAAAAACCTGAGCATTACTGCTTTTTGTGTCAAAGAATCTCTTTTTCAGCCAGTGCTCACTGCTCCAAGGGTTAAAGGTAAGGGTAGTCTGTTTAAAAATACCCTTGTCAGTTTTGCCGCGGGGAACGGTAAGGTCCAGCTTGTCAAAGTCCTCCTCTCTGGCTATCTCAAAGGCTTCTTCTATCCAAACAAAATTTATTGTTCCGGTGTCTACGGTCAGTCCTGCCAACTTTAAAACGTCATCGGCACCTCTGAAAATAATTTTTTGCCCTGTAGGCAAATAAGTCATTTCCATATTGCTTACGCTGTTGTGCCAAAACCTTTCTACATTCAGGCGTTTTTGCGCCCAGGAAAGAACGGCAAAGGTAGAGTTTTTGTGGGTGTTCATAACCGCGCGTACAACTAAAAGATTGGTGTTTTTGTACTTCATAAGACGGTATATAAAGTTAAGAGCCGTAACACTTGATTTTTTACTGCCCTTGCCACCCTTTAAAACTCTGTAACGCTTTTTGCAGTTCCAGTACTCGTCATAGCCTTCTCCTATAAGAGAGGAGATTTTAGTTTGTGACATCGTCGATAATGGTCACCTCCCCACCGCCGGTGGTGTCTTTGTCGCAAATAAGGTTTAAAATTTCCTTTATTGCCGACATATCACCGTTTGCGGCTTTTTTATAAAGTGCCGCTAAAATGCAGGAGGCACGGGTGGGACGAATAAACTTAAAGCCGTCCTCTTTCAAAGCTTTTCTTTCTTCCTGCGGCAGCGTTTGGGAAAGTAAATTTTGCATTTCTTCTTTAATGCTTTCGCTTTTCATTTTTTTCCTCCTTGCATTTTATGAGGCAAGTATATAGACAAAAAGTGCGACATTCACCGACACCAGAAAATAAAAAAAGCACCGAGAAATTGTGCATAACTCGGTGCATAATATTCATAACTTGCCTTAAAAGGTGCATAAAACCGCGAAAAATAGGGGTTTTTGTTGTTCATAACTTATGAAATTATATTCAGCGGCAAAAAAATAACCGACTCATTTTAGAGTCGGTTATTGGCAAGTTTATTCTTTTTCTGGAACTACCGCAATAGATAAGTCGTTAAGCTGTAGGCTGTCAACAGCGGCCGGAGCGCCTGACATAAGCTCACTTGCATTTGAAACCTTGGGGAAGGCAACTACATCTCTAAGACTCTCGCAGTCGGTAAGCAGCATACAAAGTCTGTCAAGACCGATAGCCATACCGCCGTGAGGGGGAGCGCCAAAACGGAAAGCGTCGGTTAAGAAACCGAATTTTTCGTGGGCTTCTTCTTCGCTAAGCCCCAATGCCTTAAACATTTTTGTCTGAAGCTCGGGGTCGGTAATACGGATAGAGCCTGAAGAAAGCTCAATACCGTTCATAACAAGGTCATAAGCCTTGGCATATACTTTATCCGGTTCACTTTCAAGATAGGGGATACATTCATCCAGCGGAGAGGTAAAGGGATGGTGCATAGCGTCCCAGTTGCCTGTGTCCTCGTTATACTCAAAGAAGGGGAATTCGGTTATCCAGAGAGGAGCATAGGTGTCGGGAATAATATTAAGACGCTTAGCAACACTAAGGCGAAGATTACCCAGTACAGAGAGAGCAAGGCGCCTTTTGTCTGCAATGATAAATACGACGTCACCCTTTTCGCAGCCTGTTTTTTCCATTATGGCGGCGAACTCATTTTCGCTTAAAAACTTAGCAAAGGCACAGGTGGGTGTATCCTCTGCATAGCGTATAAAGGCAAGTCCCTTGGCGCCCATACCCTTTGCTTCTTCTGTTAGCTTGTCGATTTCTTTTCTGGTGTAAATACCTGCGCCGCCCTTTGCCGTAATAGCCCTTACTGTACCGCCGCCTCTTACGGTGTCGGCAAATACCGAGAAGCCGCAGTCCTTAACCACACTTGATAAATCAATAAGCTTCATATCAAAGCGGATATCAGGCTTGTCTGAGCCGTACTGCTCCATAGCGTCGTTAAATTTAAGTCTTTTAAGGGGTAAAGTTAGCTCAACACCTAAAATCTCACTGAAAAGGCGCTTCATATAGCCCTCTGCAACAGCAAAAATATCCTCCATTGTAATAAAGGACATTTCAAGGTCAATCTGAGTAAACTCAGGCTGACGGTCGGCGCGCAGGTCCTCATCTCTGTAGCAACGGGCAAGCTGGAAATAGCGGTCAAAGCCCGATAGCATTAAAAGCTGTTTGTAAAGCTGAGGTGACTGAGGCAGAGCATAGAAACTGCCGTGATGAATACGGGAGGGAACAAGATAATCTCTGGCGCCCTCAGGGGTAGACTTTATAAGGGTAGGTGTTTCTATTTCAAGGAAACCGTTTTCGTCAAAGTAATCACGGGTAAGCTTTGCTATGCGGTGACGTGTTAAAATGTTTTGCTGAAGTTTATTTCTGCGCAAATCAAGATAACGGTATTTAAGTCGAAGCTCCTCGTTAGCCTTGGTATCGTCACTGATATCAAAGGGCGGAGTTTCGGCCTTACCCAGAATTTTAAGGGTGGTTACCTCAATTTCAATTTCGCCTGTAGGGATATCCTTGTTTATTGACGAGCGACGGCGCACCTTACCCTGTGCCATAAGCACAAACTCGCTTCTAACGGTAAAAGCTTTGTCGAAAATCTCCTTTTCGGTATTATCGTCAAAGGCTAACTGAACAATACCTGTTCTGTCCCTAAGGTCTATAAAAATAAGTCCGCCGAGGTCGCGCTGTCTTTGAGCCCAGCCGCAAACAACTACTTCACTGCCCTCGTCCTCAGGGCGCAGTGTTCCGCAGTAGTGTGTGCGCTTTAAATTGTCCATTCTGTCAAGTGCCATTTTAAAAACCTTACTTTCCTAAAATCTCAACAAGAGAGTCAAGTTTAATTTCTGTTTCTTCGCTGTTTTCCATATTTTTAAGCTTGGCGGTATTGCTGCTCAGCTCGTCGTCGCCAAGCACAATGCTGTATTTAGCGCCGATTTTATTGGCATAGCGCATTTGCGCCTTTAAACCTCTGCCGCAAATATCGGTCTGGGCAGAAATTCCTTCTTTGCGAAGAAGTGTGCAAAGGCAGGACGCTTTTCTTCCTGCTGCCTCACCCATAGGCGCAATATAAATATGGCAAACCGGCTTTTCACCAAAGTCCTTATTCTGACTTTCAAGCACCATAAGCAGTCGCTCAATACCCATAGCAAAACCGAGGGACGCGGTAGCAGGGCCGCCCATTTGTTCAATAAGCTTATCATAACGGCCGCCGCCGCAAACGGTTGACTGTGCGCCGATATTACCGCTTACAAACTCAAAAACGGTACGGGTGTAGTAGTCAAGACCGCGTACAATGGTGGGGTTAACGGTATAATTTATTCCCATTTCGTCAAGATGGGCTTTAACTGCATCAAAATGACTGCTGCATTCCTCACAGAGAAAATCTATCATAACGGGAGCGTCCTTTGCAATATCACTGCAGACAGGTGACTTACAGTCAAGAATACGCATTGGGTTTCTGTATAGTCTGTCCTTGCAGGTTTCGCAAAGGCTTTCCTTTTTGCTTTCAAAATAGTCTTTAAGAGCTGCATGGTATTTAGCGCGGCACTCAGGACAGCCGATAGAGTTTATTTCAAGGCTGAGTCCTTTAATGCCGATACCCTCCAGAATACTGTTTGCAAGGCAGATAACCTCTGCATCAGCGGCAGGGGCGGCGGCGCCGATACATTCAACGCCAAACTGGTGAAATTCTCTCAGTCTTCCTGCCTGAGGCTTTTCGTAACGGTAACAACCGCCGATGTAGCAAACCTTTTGGGGCAGACTCTGATTATAAAGACCGTTTTCAATAACGCTTCTGATAACACCCGCAGTAAGCTCGGGACGAAGTGTAATGCTTCGGCCACCCTTGTCGTCAAAGGTATACATTTCCTTCTGCACAACATCGGTGGTGTCACCAACGCTTCTTTTGAAAACCTCTGTATGCTCGAAAACAGGAACTCTTATTTCCTTAAAGCCAAAAAGGGAAGCGGTGCTCAGCATTTTGCTTTCAATACCCTGCCATTTGTAGCTTTCCTCAGGCAAAACATCATTTGTGCCTTTTACTGCACGGTTTATATCACTCATTATATAATAACTCCAATCAGGACAAATTTTACACAAAGCGGCTGTCCTACCATTTAAAAAGGTAAGACAGCCATTATTTTAGTGTTGCTTTACATATTCGCGCCAGTCAAGGTCGCCGCGCTCAAGACCGTGGATGAGAACCTCGGCAGTGGCAATATTTGTTGCAACGGGAATGTTATGCACGTCGCAAAGGCGCAGAAGGGATGTTTCATCAGGCTCGTGGGGCTTAGGGTTTAAGGGGTCGCGGAAATAGAGCAAAAGGTCTATTTCGTCACAGCCGATACGAGAGCCTATTTGCTGACTTCCACCCTGACTTCCGCCTAAAAAGCGGATAATATCAAGACCGGTTGCT
>JAZNQX010000176.1:0-34992 GCA_045590395.1 Acutalibacteraceae bacterium | reverse complement strand
ATTATTGTTTACCCGACTATAGAAATGGCCTCCGCTTTAATAATTATGGTATTAGGATTCTCGCTTATAACATCAATTTGTTTAGACTTGATTTTATTAGTTTTCCATAAAAAGCCTAAAAACCTCTTATACGTAACCGTTTCTATCACTTTAAGGGACTCCCTATTCTGTAGCTGTATATCCACGCTGTCTTTATCTAAATTGAGGCATCCTGCTACGTCAGTCCATTTAGACTTATAAGTAAAACATTTAAGAGTATCTACTATATTAGTAACAGTATCAAAAACTATAGAATCCCTCAGTTGTAATGCCAATTCATTTATTGTAGCTACTTGAGATGATATTACTTTTTCTAAGTTGACATTTTTTGAGGTTAATTGACCTATAAGGGCCGCGTCTAATTGGCGATAGCGCTCATACTCTGATATGGTCAGCAGCAGCTCGTTAGTTCTGAGCGCATTGAGGCTGTCTGCTACTTTGTAGTTATTATTTTCTTCTATGATTTGAGCCGATTGTGAAAGCAGCTGTGTTTGATTTGTATTTAGCCTCCTGTTTTCCGCTTCTAAAGTTCGGATTCTTAAAAAGAAACAAACCAAAAGGCTTCCTATTATAAGGCCGATTATAAGTTTTAGTTTCATACATTATTTATTTATGTGTGCATGTATTATAATTTATTTTTATTATTAAATAAGATATTTCCGCGTGTTCTAATGAATTATTTTTATTTTTTAATATAATTATTCGAATAAAATAAAAAACTCTTTAAAACTCGCGGAAATCATTCCTATGAATTCTCATACTCCTTTGCGGCATCAAATGATGGGCAGGCTTTATTGGCAAAATCTCTGTGCCCATACACCTTGACACCCGGAAATTCTGCTTTAAGGCATTGAATAAGGGATTTAAGTGCGATTTTCTGCGCATCCGTCCTCGTGTCTTTAGCACGTTTTAAATCTTTAGTTCGGCCACCTATATAACAAATGCCTATAGAATCCCTATTGTGGTCAAGGCAATGTGCCCCTATTTTATCGAGCTTGCGCCCAGGATGGATACTACCATCGAGATGTATTACATAATGATAACCTACGTCATTAAAGCCCCTCTCTTGAACATGCCATCTTCTTATATCCTCGATAGTATCAGCCCGGTCTTCTGGAGAGTCTGAACAATGTACTATAATGCTATTTATTTTTCTCATATTTCATTGCGTTATTTGCTAATTTTATTATTTCTTCAAAGACTTGCGAGCCTTTTTCAGTAGTGCAAGCTTCAACTATTTTTTCTACCATTTCTGGAACACTGGCGGCATGCGCTTTTTTTCGTCGGCTATTTTCAATTACTGACTTACCTTCTATAAACATAGTCGCCATGGTACACAAGCCTGTCGCAAAAGGTAAAGAGTAAAAAGGTAATAATGCGCCAAGTATATCGAACATCAATGCAAATAGCATAAGCCTAAAATAGTCTATTATTTTATTTATAGTACGCCTAAAGCCATGTGACATCAAAGGCTGCCCTAATGTTTTAGCAGTAGTGACGCCACTCCAAAAATCAACCATACAGCTAATAGCTATAAAAAACCAACAAGCTAGCACTACACTAATTCTTACAGCTATATAAAATTTTATGTCACTTATATTGTGAGCGTTTATTAATTCCAACATATTTTCTAATTAAAGTGTAAATCATTTCTCTTGTAATTTCTCCTACCAAATAACTTGCTTTCTCGCTATATGGACTAAATTTTAATGCTTTTGCAACATGCTTTTCAACATGGTCTATCTCGTGCGCAAAAGTATTAAAAAACTCGCCTATATCTGTGGAGCGAGATACTACTACTACTGTTTCTTTGCGTAAAGGTCTGGAATAAGTTAAGCCTTTATTTTTACAGCCCGACAGTAGAAGAGACCTAGCTTGCTTTAAAAACTTTAAACTACAATTAAGTTGCTTAAGTTTATTAAGTATATTAGGAGCATCTTCATAATCAGTTAGCATATAGTAGTGTACAATCCAATTAGAATAATTAGCGAGTTTAATACGGCCAGCTATCATAACATTTCATACCAATCTACTGGTATGCCTCTTGCTACCATTGAAGAGTCCCATTGACGCATTATTTCTCCATCGCCGATATTCTCGTTGTCAATTATATCTTTGACATACATAGCTAAGTGCTGCTCATCGGCAATACTGCTCTTGAAAAGAGTTGCTTTGCCAAGATTTGCTATGAAGACATAGTCATAGTCATAATTATTCTCGAGGGTAATACCGAATTTGCTAAGCATGGCATCAACATGTTCTTTGGCCATGTATTCAACTTTTTCCATTTTGCCGGTTGCTGCGTTTTTCTTACGTAGCAAACCTATGGCGAATTCGCATGCTTTACGAGTAAAGTGCCACCCGTAGTGTTGAAGGTACTTACGCATACCATCTGGCATTTCTTCATCGTATAAATCTAAAGCTACTCTGTTACGTTTCATAGTTTTTTATTATTTAAGGTTAGAAAAAAGCCAGAGCCCGAAGGCTCTGACCATAAGTATTAGTAGCGGCGTCTTTTTCCGCTGTAGCGAGAACCGCCCATGCCACCGCGGAAATTACCGCCTCCGCCCATGCCATCGCGTTCGTCGAATTCTTCGCTGTCGAGAATTTCGTCTTCAATGAACTCCATAAGCTTCTTGCTGTGTTTGTACACTTTTTTAGCGCACTCCTGCAGCTTTTCAGCTTTCTTCATTTTTATTTTAATAAGTGTTGCCATAGTTTACTATTTTTTAGATGGCTCTCCAAATTGAGCCAAGAAGTCGCCTATCATCTCTTTGAGGTCGTTAAAGCCTGTCCTAAGCTCTTTGACCTCATTCTTAAGGTCTTGTTTTTCCTTTTCAGCAATTTGACGTTCTACTATTTCAGGATTGATTTTTTCTAAATTCGCCGCGCAATTCTTTGAAATTGTACGATGCATATTTAGTGTCTCTTCCGATAAAGCAGAATCGCTTATTTGCTTATAAGCCATAATTTCCGCATTTATAGCGTCTTTGCTGCATGAAACAAAGATACCATTGCCGCAGTCCTCTATATCGCCTGTAGGAGTTAGCTTCTTGATAGGCTGAGTTTTGCCATCTTCAAGTTTTATAGTTAGATTTACTATCTGCTCCTTAGGCTGAGGTGCGTTATAATTAGGAAAGCCTGGATAAGGAGGCGTAACAGGTGTCGGAGTAGGATATTTATCGGTTATCTCAATATCACCTACTACTTGGCCTATTTCAAGAGTAGCCTCATTGTTTTTATAAAAGATGTAGATTTTACTACCTGGTTTAAGATTTTGGAAAGCCATGTTTGTATGTTTTTAATTGTTTTTAATTTCCTGCTGCCGCTGCTGTAGGAGCGGTAGTAGTATGAATATACAATACTCCGTCCTCGGAGTCATAGATTGCGTCATAAATACCCGCACGAGCTATATCAGCCGCTGTAACAGGCTCGCCTGTCTCATAACTGATAGCCGCTTGGTTATTACCGTTAGTAGAGAATACTACAGGCAAAGTTTCAGTAGTGCCAGCTGGTATAGCCGGAAGCTTAAAGAGAATCTTGCCTATAAATGGGTAATTAAGAAATGGGTGATTTATGAAGCTGAAACGGACTTCTGTAGTAGTAACAGTTACGCCCGTAGCTCTAAGGCGTGGAATACCTTGGGTATTAGCTAATATATAAGGATTGATAGGGAATGACATAAAGCACCTCCTTCCTTAATTAGCCCCAGCCTCCGTTATTGCCACAAAGGCCATAAGGGTAACCACCATAAGGGTAGCCATTACCGCAATAGTTTGCGCCAAAGTGAACTGGGATGTTCAAATCAGTATTAACTCTTACGTAGTTGTCGGCGCAAGGAATAACTTTTGTTTCTGGTAAACGACATTCTATGCCAGCAATCTTACCATTAAGAGCAGCAAGACCTGCGTTAACTGGGCCTATAGCATTGCCATTACCGAAAATAGCCGCTACTACGATAAGAGCGATAATGCCATCAAGACCAAAGCCGTTAAAGCCATTACCATTTTTGTTGTTACACAAGGCGACCACTGCACTCGGGTCAATACCTTTTGATTGGCAAGCTGAAGCTAGCATGCCAGTAAGGAAGTCGTTGCTACCACTGTTTGCTCTTTCAGGCACTACGATGGTTTCTGCATCAAAATTTCCCATGATTTTTAAAATTTTTAGTTAATAATTAAGTTAGTTATCTAATATACTGCTTATTAAAGCAATACTTTTATCTTTAAAGACTCCACTTTTTAACACTAAGAAATGCTAAGCCTATTTTTGCGTGGCCAGTGTATGTCGGGGTTATAGTAAATTCAAATAGAGAAGCAGTTCCAGAAGGTATAACAAGCGGAGATTCCGGGGCGTCTTGACTAATACGAAGCGTTGCATGGGCGCCGTTTAGGTTGACAGAAGTAGCCATAGTAACGCTATATCCGGTCTCATTCACAACAAGGAGTTTAGCTGTGCTGCCTCGACTACTTATGTGACCATTAATGACTAACCAAAGCGTAGCATCACCAACAATGTTGCCGGCTGTAAGTAATAGCGCGGAATACGAGTTAGCATTTATCACCGGTTGACCCCCGTTAAACGAAATAGAATTTCCCTGGTCTAGTAAAGGAGCTATCATCTCTTGAGTCTGAGATACTTTAAAATCCATATAATCTGCAAACAAAGCACCGCCTACTATTTTTCCATCTTTAGATATTAGCAATGGAATTTCTGAGGCAGGATTTTCAATGCTAGTAGGCCATGATGCCCTATGAATAATAGAAGCTGTTTGATTAGAAATAGAGCCCGTCAATACCAAGGCGTCGGCAGTACCTGGAGCTAAACGCATAGATACATCCTGGTCAAACGTTTGAGATGCCACTAAGCTCATACCGGGGTTTATAACGTAAAGGCTGGATATATGAAAATTTAAGGTATTGTTAGCAATTGCGAAGCCTAATGAGTCGTCGCCACGGAGTATAGATAGCCCAGCGTCAGAGCTTATTCTAAAAGGCCAAATCCCGTCAGCCGTATGCGCCAAAATTGTACCTGTCGATAAATTCATCGTGCTATATGTTATTGCGCCTGAGTCATCAGCCGAAGGTATATCATAAGTTCCAGAAGCCTCAATTATTTGAAATATCTTTTTATCAGACAGCGAAATCGTCTCACCTAAACGCACAGTTCCCGCAAACTTGTAGCCGGCCTCATATAAAGCTGTTACACTGGCCTGGCTCATCGGAATATCATCGCTATCGCCAGTAGTATCTACAACTTGTAATGGCCTAAGCACAGAAAAAGTCGAGGTTAGCGCGTCATAAATATAGGCTCGTCCACCAGAGTCTTTAAATAACTTATTAGGTATAGCGCGTATAGTAGTAGTATTTTCAATTGCAATCATATTATTATAATTCTCAAATGAAGGCCAATAGCGATAATACGGCGAAATACCCTCGGAGTTATTAGGATTATATAAAAAAGCCTTTTCTGCGTTGCAATAAACTACGTAGCCATTTGGGGTAAGAGGAGTCTCAGCATCGAGTGCTATAGCGGAGTTTATTATCCTTTCAAATTCTGGTATTACGGCCGCTATATCGTCTGAGACGTGCTCGTAAGCTGATACCTCGATGTTATCAATCTTCTCATAAACCTCCGCTTCGGTATTAGCTATTTTTTCATCAATATCATCGAAAGATGTTTGAGCCATATTTACCAAAGTATCTTGTAAAACTTGGCCCGTAATTTCTTGATTACCATTATCAGTAATGTTGGCCTTAATATTTGCCATCAATTGGTCTCGTGTCATAATATATTTCCTATGTTAGTTATTACTGTGTCTGTTTCAAATGAGCATTCTACTACTGCTAAATCGCCCTGCTCTTCCCAAGAAGGATTCATACTAAATGATAACGCCTTATGTGAAGCATATTTAGTAAGAATTCGTTTCGATGTGCAAAGCCTAACAATTCTTAATGCGTCGCATAAATACTCCGGCGCAATAATCGAAAATCTATATATCTTTTTGCTGACTTGACTTTCAATAAAAGTATATCCCATGCGGGTAGTAGCTTCTTCTTCAAAAGCGTATTCAGGCTTTCCTATTTCTGTGGCTAAATAACACCGGAATTTAAAATTATCGCTAAAATCTATATGCCCTACAGGCAGCTCTAAATTATAGTTATTGCCGTATTCTAATAAGATACAGTTAGAAGTATCTTGCGCAGATATAAACAAGTCAGAATAAAAAGAGGTGCCATTAGACAAGATAATTTCTAGATAGTAAGGACCTTCTTGTTTTAAAGCCGTTATTGGCAAAGTGCCTGGGTATTTAATAAGCGATACGCCAGGTGATATTGCTTTAAGTTCTAGCCTATTAGCTATAATATTATTAGTAATATCGAAGCTGAGCTTTGTATTAAAATTCCAAAGGAGCACTTTACTAATAGCCAAGTCTATATCAAAATACGGATTTTTATCAAAATCATTGTTAAAGTCACTGCTAAATATAGTGCTTGTGCCTTCTAAGATTAAAAATTGGAAAGGCAAAATAATATCATCTGCTATTATAAGAGGATATATTTGTCCAAAAGCATAATCTTTACGATGATTTTGCTGAGCTAAGTCCATATAAAATGGCAAAGGCGATATGTTATTTAATATTTCCATCATGCAAATATAATAAAAATTTCAATTCAAATCTAATTTAAAAGTATTTTTAGCGTAAATTTAACTTTTACATAGGATAAACTAAATTGATACTTAAATATCCTGTGTCTAAGTTCTCTGAAACTGACTCTATTTGGCCTTCGCCTATATCAGTTATTATTTTCATATACGGCCTTAGATTGGGCATAAATGGCACAGATAAAGATTGCTTCATAATATTAGCCAAAGATTGAATTGAAGACGATATATCATATAATAAAGACGTGTATTCAAACTTACTAGAGACTGCACCCCACATATAAAATCCAATAAGCGCTCCCCAAGAGGCGTATGCATTATTTACATAAATCCTATTGGGCCTACCTTTTTCAACTACTTGTACGTCTTTTAAAGAAAGGCTTAGTTCGTCGTTAATTTTAACTGGGCATAGTAAAGCAAAACCGTCAGACGATACAGAATCAGCTTCAATTTGCATATAGTCCACGTCTGCTGAAAAATTATTTACTGCTATATCTTCTATTTTACTATTATCTATATACGCTGCGTCAAACTCTAAGTTAGCCTTATAAAAAGGTAAAAAGCTTTCATCTACAAAAGAAAAAGTATATTTTCGGCTTAAATCAGATATATCGTATTCAATAGCTCCTTGACCAAGTAAAATTCTTTTTCTATTAAAGCTATCAAAAACAGTAGTCAAATCAATCGAGGCGTTGTTTTGTTCGTAAGACCGGCCATTTAAAAAATAAGAAATATGCTCTATTCTAAGCTTATTGTCGCTATCTACATACCAATAACATCTAAAACAATCGCGTAGCATATTCATAATTTCTTCCATTGATGTTTTAGCAGTTTGCGCCGCTTGGTCGTAAGTACCTTTTATCATATTTGTTTTTTGGGTAATATACGGATAGAACTTCTCAGGCATATTTGGCAATATAAAAGTGTCATCGTGCAAAAAATGACTATATTCCGCAGTAGTATCATGGGTTATATTAGGCGCCACTTTAGTTAATAGTCCTTTAATAACGTTACCTATATTAAAAGAGTCTCGTAGCGTATATGAATAAGAATAATCGCTGTCCAATTCCCGAAAATCTTCATCGATATAAGTTAGCCATATTGAAGTATTTACCCAAGAACTCCTACATATCGGTAAATAGCTATCATAAGGGCTATTTAATGAAGGTAAGTCCTTATTTGTAAAATATTCACCGTAGTCATTAACGCCATAAGACGTTTCCGTTTTTTCGCTAGCCGCTGATTGCTTTATTGTAAGAGTAGGAGCGTTAGTATAAAATTTATAAGACGTATTACTTATTGCAAAATCATTATAGTTTATTTTTGTGCCACTCTTAGCGTTGATTACTCTCGCATAAATATCATATAAAAAATCTTTAGTAACTATCGCAAAATCTGAGCCAGCAACTGCCGGAAATACTAAATTGGTCATATCTCCTCGCTCCCTAAAAAATTGGTTAAGGCTGCCAGGATGAGCGTCAAGGTCTTCTTGGGGTATGCCATATAACGGATTATCTTGATTTGAGGCAAATATACTCATGCCTACTATACGCTGGGTATTATAACGCGCAAGTTGAATAGCATAGGTAACACCATTACGGACTGGTGAGTACCAAAGATAGTACTCGATAAACAAGTCGGTGCTAATATCTTCTGTTTTATATTCAAACTTATTATATATGCCATTGACCCCTTCTATTGATGCTCCTTCAATATATATTTCTCGAAAAGCGCCTATACTTGTAAAGCCGTATTTTTTAATATCAGCGCCAGTCTCTATAGCAACTGAGGTATCTGTTTCCCACGTACGGCGATTATATACGTTAGTAACAGAGCTCGCGCCTAAACAGTAAATTTGTGTAAATGGCCTTTTTTTACAAGCTATAGGCTCTGTTAATATATTCAAGCCTATTAAATCATACTCGTCTTTATACCTATCAAGTAACTCGGCATAAGCGTCTTTAGTTTTAAATTTCGGTTCAACCGTTTGTTTTGCTATATCCAATTTGCAGTCAACTTTTGTAAAAGTACCTTTATAGTAGTCAGCCCCATCGAGCATTACTATAAAAGTAAACTCGGTGGTAATAGGCTCATCATAAATTAGCTTAAAGTCATCGCCAACAAATTTAACTTGTCCTTCTAAAGACTCACGATAAAACTGCTGCCCAGCCTCTTTAGCCGTTTTCTTTGACAAAGTTTTATAGTATGGAGTAACTGGTATTCTATTACCCCCGTACTCTAAATAAAATTCAAAATTCCTTTTATTCATATCAGTTCTTAATTATGCGTTTAACATTTTTATCCTGTATTACCAAATATCCGTCCATACTGTAATATCTAACTTGACTTTGCTTACGTATATCGTCCACGCTATTTTCTATACGAGATAAATCAATATTTGATGGCTGTACTACAATAGTAGATAGCCCAGTAGTATCGAGCGAATTCATATATTTTTCTTCAAATATACCGGCGTTAAGACTATCAATAATATCAGGTAAAACTTTACGATATTTCTTAGTATTACGCTTATTTATAATAGCCATGGCCTCGCCGCCCTCGGCTCTCATGCGCCTGCCCTTGCTATTAGTAGTACCTAAATCTATGTCGTTGCCTGATGCATGGGAGCCACCCTCTAAGAACTCTAAACCTCCTTCGCCGTAAGTACTTGTGACTTGAGCCGCCTTAATTTTAGCCGCTGCAAAAGAAGCCCACATAGTAGCTATTCCCGCTATAGCGGCCGCTATACCCCATGCACCGCCCGGCGCAAAAGCGGCCCATAGCTCAGCGGAGGCTGTTACTAAAGATGAAGCTTGCGTTATTGTGTTAATAGCTTCTTGCCTTTTTTGTGCTTCTTCTAATATTCTCTGCTTTTCTCTTTGATTTTTCTTTTCTTGTTCAAGCTCTTTTTTAGCGGTAGCTACATTATTGGCATATCCATTATTACGGCCTTCTATCTCGGCGTCATAAACGCTCTGCGCGGCGTCTACTCGCTCTTGCGCAAGCTCTACTGCTTTTTCTGCCGCTTCTATTTCTGCCTGCATAATAGCATTTATTTGGTCAATGACTATATTGGTAGCGCTTTGTAAAGCGCCTATCTGCTCGTCGTCGAAGCCGAGTTTTGTGAGGATTCCACCGCCTAGGCCCTTTTCACTTATTAGCGTACTTAATTTTGTCATTTCATCTAACTCTGTGTTAGCCTTATTTAAATTAGCTTCTAATAAGACCACGTCATTTACTGTTAGGCCTAAATTGGACGCATTATCTATTTGATATTGGAGGCCCTCTATTTCCTTTTCTTTAGCGTATACTCTTGCCTGATACTCCGAAACCTGACTTGTGCCAAATAAGCCCCGACCGCCTCTCGTGTTAGGTCTTGGTCCTGTTGGAGCGGATACACCCGTTTCAAAATTTATTACGTCAGCTTGCAATTGGGCCATATAATCATCTTTAGCCCAGCCTGCTTTCACCATAGCCCTGCGGCGGGCATAACTATCTCTTATTAAGTTCTCATCTTTTTGTAAATTTTTAGCTAATTGTTTATTTTGCGCTATTTCACGTTCTTCTTCTAAGTCTAGTATATCTAAAGTAAATTGCCTTGCTAAGGCTAGCTGCTCTTGATTACTGTTATCCAGCATATCTATTCGATATTGATAGCCTGCTATGGTTTCTTGTAATATAAAATCGTTATACTCATGAGTTAATTTGGCCATATCTGCAAGAAAGGCATCAATAATAACCTGCTCCTCTAACGCTAATCCTGTGCCTACCAACTTTTCATTCTCTTTTTTTAGCAGCTCGTATTGTAAGGTTAAAGCTTTCTTTTGTAAATTATACTCTTCTTCCGAGCCTTTTTTAACAGCTTTCAAAGTCATATCATTAGTCTCTTCTTGAATTTTAAGTGTACTAATCTGACGGTCTATCGCAAGAAGCCTTAAATCCTCATTAAGTTTCTTTCTTATATTCACTATATTGGCAGCCGTTTTTTCAAGAATCTCGTCTATCGCCTTTCGTTCATCCTCGGTTAATTCTTCATAGTCATTTTCGGGGTCGTCTCGCCATTCTATAGCTTTTCGTTGAGTTTCTTCCAGAGCTTCAACTTCAGCCTGAGCGCTAGCTTTTAATTCGCGCTCTCGCTTGTCATACTCATCTTTAATTAACTTAGTTTGCGACTCCTCATATTTTTTTCTTGCCTGTAAGCGAGCTCTGTAGATACGGTCTGTAAGGTCACTACCATCACCGCTTCCGCTTCCGTAGCCGTTTTTATCGTCATCGTCCTGTATATCATCCCATATCTCGCCTAAGCGTAAATACTGGTCGCCTGTTTCTTCTGCAGCCTTAGCCTCTGCGTTTAACTTTTTTACTTTGGGGTCATAAGTACCCGCGTACTCATAATAGAAGTCATAAGCGTCCCTTTCTGTCAGCACATACTCACCCGCTTCAGTCTTAATATGACTACCTATAGTGGACTTTCCGGTCCTTTTTTCATGCTCTTTTGCTCTTTTATCAGCTATTTCACGCCTTAGCCGTTCTGCTTTTGCTTCTTTTTCTAAAGCTTTTTCATACTCTTTAGTAGCCAAAGCCGTTGCAGCAGCTGCTTGTGCGCGCTTCTTAAAAGTTTTTTCCACATCATCAGCTTGGTCAATTAATACGCGTTCAGCTTCAATTATATTTGTTACAGACAGGCCCAGCTCGTCGAACGCTTCTTCGTGATTTTTTAGCCACTCTGTTTTTTCCATATCAGTTTTTAGCTTGGACCATTGATTTTGTAATTTTTTAAAAGTAGCTATATTACTGCCATAACTATCATTAGAGTTTTTAAGCTCTTTGTTAAGATTTCGAATAGCTTTTCTTAGAGAAATAACAGCATCTCGGCCTCTAAATAAAGAAGTAATCCACCCCCATATTTTATCACCATGCATAGATAATGCTGTAAGCACTGCTATTAAAGCTGTTTGCCAACTAAATAAAGACTTTGATATTTGGCCAATTACACTTTTAACTTTCTCTGGCTCATTTTGGTCTAAAAACGCTTGATTTTCTTTACGTAATTTACCTATTTCATCTATTAAAATAGGAATATTATTAGACACTGCTAAAAATAAAGTATTAAGGCCCATAGCCGCGGATGGTAATTCACGCACAATCTGCACAACAGAAAAACCGAGGCTGTCCCATGCTTTTCCATAGTCACCTACTGATAAAGTATGGACTCCAGTCATCTCCTGTACGCGCTTCATTTCTTGACGAAGAGTATAAGTTTGGCCAACTAATTCTTTCTCTTCAGCTGTTAATTCCCGATTAGCTATAGCTAAATTCTTAATTTTAATTTTATTAAGCTCGTATTGAGCGGCCATTGCATTATAAGAGCCTTCGTTAGCTTCAGCAAGCTGAGCTTCTAATTTTGCCACCCTATTAGCTTCCTGTATTGCAATAGATTTTTTGTGTAGCTCTACATTTTCAGCCGAACGCGCCTGTTCTAAGCGTGTCTCTGCTTTAGCTAAGTCGCTAGCCATTTTTTCTTCCAGTCTCCTCTCGGTATTTATTGCTGAAATTTGACTTCTTACTTTTGACAACTGCTTGCCCTCTTCTGATTGAACGTAAGCTAATTGTTGCTCAGCTTTTTCTAAAGCGGACATCCCCTGGGTAGACCCTTTAAGTCGGCTATCAAGTTTTTTAAGTTGGTTTTCTAAATCAATAATATGAGCTATTAAGGCCTGGCCAGCCTCTGTCGTATCTCTTTTAGACTTTCCTAATTTTTTCCATTCACTTTTGGCTAATTCCAGCTGGGCCTTAAGTTTTTCATAAGCGCCCTCTTCGGCGCTTATTTCAATTGAATGTAAACGCGTTTCTTTATTTAGCTCTGCAGTCCTTTGTTTTAAAGCTACCGCCTCTTGGCCCTCTTTACTCATGGCCACCCCTAAGCCTTGCTGAGCCTTTACTAACTCTGTGGTTTTATCAATAAATGGCTCAATTTCTGCGTTAAGTATAACTATAGCACTTCGTAGAATATCAATGTTGTTTTTTGTAACTATGCCAAACTCGCTTTCACGGTCCTTCGCTTCAAGAGAACCATATTGCGCTCGGAGGCCCATTAAAGCAATCTGCAAATTATCTAAAGCGTCTTTTGCAGCTCGGCCCGAAGCATCAAAATCTAAAGCCCCTTGAACGCGCCTTAGGTCTAATAAAACTTTACTAGCAGAGGCCAAGTATTCATCAAATATTGGTTGCGTACGGCTAATTACATTTTCCAGCTCTTTAAAACTTTGTAAAAAGTTATCGTCAGTCAGGCCTTGTATTGAAGGGCCTTCGAACATGCTACGCATACTACGCATGCTCGCCGTAATTTCTTTATACCTCTGTACTTGGTCCGCTAGCGCGCTAATACTATTGACCGACTGTGATGTTTCAGAGCGCATTGCTTCTAGCTCTTGGTCTATAAGTCTATATCTATCTCCTAAGCCCCTCATTACGTCGTCTAAAGTGTCCACCTGAGCGGTTAAACGAGCCATCTCATCTCTACCCGCTTTTGTAGACGTATTTACACGACGCATATCTGCTTGCATATTTGTCGCGTATTGCTTAGCCGCCTGCGTAAGTGTTGAGTATTCACGCTGTACCTTATCTAATAACCGTATTAACTCGTCTATAGAGCCGTCCGGTTGTATTAAATCACTATACCTCATTACTGCATCGTCCATACTATTGTCTCCTCTTATTTTTATTTAAAGCTTTTGATTCTGCTTCAGATTGTTTTTTTAATATATCCAAAGAACTATAAAATTGAAATACGGTCATTTTTTTAGCATCCAAATTTGTTTTCTGAGCTATATATAAGCAAGTTGTTTCGAATTGTTTGTCTTGCTTAATTTCTATAGATTTTTCACCTATAAAAATATGGGGCTTATACCTACTAAATAATCTGTCGTTTATTTTTTCTACCTCGCCTGAATTATCTTTACCTTCCACTATGCCATCTAATATAAATAAGGCCCTTATTTTTAATAGGTCAAATACTTCTTTTTCTTTTACGCCTACAAAGTCTTCTGGAAAATAAAGTTCTAACTCTTCCTGTATTTTTTTTTTAAATTCCAGCAAAAAAGCTAGAATTTTATTATGCTTTACTTCTTTAATTTTTGCAAGAACTTCTTTAAGCCCTTCATCAGATAAGTCGGTAACCTCTACTTCATCTACTTTATGGACTAACGCCGAAAAAGCTAAATATTTCGGAGATATTTCACTATTTATCATATATAGATTTTGTCGCATATTCTGAAGCTCCAACATAGCTTTTTCTGTATCACCTTTTTTAATAAACTTGGCAATTTTTACTATATGACTATCTATCTCATCTATATCAGACCCTATGCCAGAATCAATAAGTAAATACTTATTATATTTCTGAAAGTTTACAATAGGCATCTCTTCTATGCTATCATAAACTTCTACTACTTTATTATTTATCAATAATTTCTTCATATCAATATTCTTGTTATTGGTGCCGTAAATATCGGCAGAACTAATAAATTGATTTGGCCTGTTAAACTAGTCAAAACCATTGCTATTATCATATTTGTCCAAAAGCTTAAACAAAAATCGCAATTAAACATTTTAGATATTATAGCTGGTCCTGATTCAATAATAAAATCGCGTAGCCCTAATTTAGTTATCAGCAATATAATAAAAGCAGATAACAAACTTGTAATAATAATATCGGTCAACATAATTCTCTAATATTTAATGTAAATTCTACTCTTAACCCAGCATACGGGTGCATAAAATATTGTTTATCTATACCTTGTATATTTTTTCCTTTATATACAAAGTCGTCATAAACCTTTTCTACTGAATAGCCCTTATATATATTTTCAAAGCGCTCATATAATTCTCTTACTTCTATGCGGCCTGGGCTTTGGAATATGCCAGGTGACGTAAAGGCCTTAAGTATTTCAGATTTTACTTCTTCAGTATACATAAAACTATTATCGCTATAAATGCTAGTTATATTATACCAAAATACGGCCGCGCCCATAAATGTGTATTGGGGAGACCGTGGAGTAATTCTATCCACTATCTGAGGGTCATATATATCAAACCAAACAAAATTACCAAAATTATCATCTGGTAATAAAGCTACATATTCGCTATTACCAATATACGCTGCCGGATATATAAATTTTTCACCGTCAGATTTATGCTCTACTAATCTATAGGCCCTACCAAATACTGTATTAAGCCATGGCAAAGTGGCCTTTAGATGATTTTGCATATCTTGCAAAGCTTTATCCAACAAAAGAGGATTATCTTTTTGTAAACCTTGATTTAAATACCTACTCTTTTTCATAATTATAAATGTGTTTTGCCTATAGACCTCCATTTTGCAGCTTGCCTTTCAAATCTTCTCCTTTCTCTTTCATACTCGGCCTTAATGCGCGCAGCACGTTTAGCTTGTGCTGCAGCTGCCCTTATTTTTTTACGTAACTCTTTTCTTATATGCCTGTCTAATATATATTTTAAATTCTGGTTAGTTAATCTAAATATTTCGGGCCCGTACTTTTCAATAAGGCCCTCAGTCTTTATATCCTCTGAAGTAATATAAAAGCCCTCTGGCGTATATTCTACAAACATCCATTCGTGAAAGATACCAGTATCTCTAAGAGTAACACGTGCATGCGGTTGGCCTTTTTCTTTCTTTAACTCCCTAGTATACGGAGTATAAGGCCGGTAGCTCATAATTTTAACTCCTCGGCCATTTATACCTCTCCGGTATAGCTGCTTTTGACGCACAGCATCTACTATAACGCTTTCTTTTTCTCTGACGGCCTCCTCGAGATATTTAGGTAAATCATCCTTAAAGGCCCTCAGCCTATAAGTAAGATTACGTAAAGAAGCATTATAATAATTACTCATATTGTTTTAAATTTTAAACCGCTATTTTTACAAGGTAAACAAATACGACTTATACCCTTCGTATCAAAATTAAGCGCTTTATACGCTAAATCCAACTCATAATTGAGCCCTGATTTTTTTATAGCCGCTGGGTCTCCTTCTAATTCGTACATTATGTCAGGTCTAGACGCATTTATGCTATGCCTGTTAGTGCGCACATTCGCGTTATATATGAACTCCCTAAGCATATCTACTGCGACTTGCTTGAGTAGCACATTTTGAAATATATGGCGCTGCTCTACTATAAAATCAGTAATATCACATTGTACAGTTATTTCTAAATTTATGCCGTAGTTTGTGGTATAATCATACTGATTATAGGCTATGTCCCATAAATCTTTTAATTCGCTAGTTAATTCGCCATTTACATAAAAAGGATGAACTTCTAAATATTTTGACCAGGCTTGCCAGGTTAAAAACTCTCTACGCGAGCACGAACTACAAGGGCCTTTTGACCAATCCATGTTTTTCTGAATAGCCTTACTTCCCTCAGGTAGGTCCGACTGATAATAACAAAGGTACCAACTGCCCCCCGCGTCTATCTCATTATTGCCGTAAGGTAAATATATGTCTTCTACACTAAACCACTCGGCAGTATTCTTTTTTGTCTTTGTTAACTCAATAATTTTTACTGGAGTTTCTTGACTCGAATGCATAAGGTATAAGGTATATTCACCAGGCTCGGTAAAATGTAGTCCTATCCTATTTATCTTTGTAGTAATACCCTGAGAACGTATAGGCACTATTTCGAAGCCAACTAAATTATTTTTATTCTTAACTGTGTCGGCTATTCGGCTTGTTCCATCAAAAAGAGTTTTATTCTCTAAGAGACTTTTAGAAACGCCAGACGCTAATTTCTCACTGCAAAAACGCGTAATAACTTTCATTATACTCGCCTTTGTTTTAGAAGCGAGCCATTCTGAAAAATCAGCGGTAGTTGGGGCTATGCAAGTTAAATTTTGCAATGTTAAAAGCGGATGGGCGCTTTGAAAATATAAGCCAGATTCACTATTTGTTAAAGCACTATCTAATGTAATATTTTCAATACTGCCGTCCTCGGCCCAACCAATAAAATGTAATAACTTATTTTGTATGTCTGTAGCTCTTACCATATTTTATAACTTTTTATAAAAGAGGGGCTGTTCGTTATAAAAATTCCCAACCCCTCATACAAACAAAGCCTATAACAATGCAAAACTCAATGCAAAAGCTTTCTATTATTCAACGATAACAACTTGTTTACCGTATGTAGCGCCTTCATTTGAAATATTAAAAGCTAAAATTGGATTTGGTCTTGTAGCAGAATCGCTATTATAAGCAGTAACAAATGCTACATCTACTGCAAAGCCATAGTGTTCTTTACGAACACGGTCCATATCAGCTGATGCTTCTCCGGCGATATTGCTGAAATTACCTACCGATTCATAGTAGTATGTACCGCAAGGTATACCCAGCACTGGCAATTGTGAAATACCCCACTCATGGCCAGTTCTTGCAACTGTTCCCAATAAAGCTTCTCTTTCAAAACGAGTAAGCATACCTAATGAGCCCTGATTAATAGCGTAGCCTTGAGCATACTTACCTTCAGCAGCGGCGAGATTGTTAGTAAAGTGAACTATCTTACCGGCAAACTCATTTTGTTTATTTACGTCGTTATACAAGCCATGTTGTTGCAATTTCTTCATGATGCTTTGCACACCAGCATCGCCCACGATATGCAATTGGCCATAATAATCGTTAGCAGCCATCATGACTTCTAAGTCACTGAATACGTTTTCTCTTTCGGTCCACTTAGCATTAATAGCATTTGTTGAGAAGTCATAAAGTAACGTATTGTTAAGAACCGATGTCTTATTAGCGGCTAAAGCTGCTAAAGCTGCTTCATCAAGTTTTTGAGCAAATTTATAGATGTACTTCATCATTTTACGCTCAAAATCTTGTTGGATAGAAATTTCATTGTTCATAAACAATGATGGAACAACCGTGAAGCCCCAAGCATAAGTAGCAAAAGTGATTTGTACTATCTTTGAAGTATTTTCACTATCTGCGATTTCTATTGTGCGGGCATTACCTATAGTAATGTCTTTATCAAAATCAAGCACAGGAGTTTCTAATACTTTTCCGATAGAAGACTTCGCTTTTTCTATCATATCCGGTGTTAAGATGCCGGTTGGGTCATTTGTCTGAGACATGAATGCATCTAATGCTCCGTATCGGCTCGGACGCAATTCATACTTGTCTAAATTCGCATTAGCACGAATGTTGCTAATTCTGGTTTCAACTAAACTCATTTTTTAATACTTTTTATTTGTTAATACTACATGCTAATACGGAGCATTACCCTTGTACTCTTATAGCATTATCTAATTGGTAATTTTCCTACATTGTTTTCTGCGCGAAGCTGCATAGATTTATCGGCAAACTCACGAGAATCGCGGGTCAGCCCGAGAGACATCAAATGATTTGCTATAATCTTATCTGCTTCAACTTGTGTTTTTACGCCTGATAAATCTAAAAGAGAGGTTTCTCTTTTTCCGCCATCCCCTTTAGTACCTCCACCTTTTTGCTTACGGCCTACTTCTAAGGCATCTTTAATGGCTGTTTCCATAACTAACTCTTTGATAGTATACGGATTTAATCCATTATTAGGATTATTTAAAAGATTACCATCCGTACTACGGAGAACTATTGAGCCATTTACTAATTCAGGGGTACCTTTCGCTAAAACTTCTGCTTTAGCGGCTGACATAAGAGCGCTTTGAATTGACTCTGTTATACCCTCTTTAAATTTAAGCTCGCTTAGCACTTCTTTGAACGCATAGTCTAAATGCGCATTCATCAAGGCCTTATCAAATTCTTGTTGTTTAGCGGATAATTCAGAATCTTTAGAAGCTAAAGTAGCTTGTAGCTGAGATACCTGGGCTTTAGAGTCTTTTAGCTGCTGAGCCAAAGTCTCATTACCTTTTTGAGTTTCTATTTGGCTCTGAAGTTCTGCGATTTTGGTGTTTGAAGTCTCAAGAGACTGCTTATAATTACCTAAAACGCGCTTAGCATAATCATAGCTTTTTTCACCATCATTCTTTTTTATACCTGTAACCTCGAAAATATCCGAGTCATACTGGCCATGCAAAGCTCCGATACGTGCGCCTATGACCGTATTCTCGTCGTTCTTTGACATTTCTGCGATAGCCGCTAAGACTTCGTCAGATACCGACGCTAAACTTGCATTTTGTTTTAAAATTTCAACTGTTAACATAGCTTGTTTGTTTTAATTTTGTTAATCTTTAGACACATAATTATGGGCCTCGCTATAAGGGTCATATAAAACCTCTACGATTTCAAGGCCTAATGGCTTATGATGCTTTTTAAAAACTAGCCACTCTGAATGAGTAAACATCTGTTTATAAGGTTTAGATATTTCTTTGCCAGTTCTACTGTCAAATCTACGGCCTCTAACTATTTTTAAGTGGACCATTTTTTCGGTACCTTTTGCCGGAGTATACTTAGTAGGCTCATTAGTAGTTTCGCCCTCAAGCATTTTTTCCTCTATAGCCTCTTCTATGTCAGCTAAATCGGCAATAACAAGGTCTAACGCTGATTGGTCAGCTGAACTATTTATGCCAGCCTCTTCAAGCGTTGCTTTCTTCTCTAACAACTCTGTCTTCTTGGACTGGAGTTGCTGCAAATTCAGGTTGTCGTACATATTCTAAAAGTTTTGCGTTTATTGTTTTAATCTTTGTATCTAAATCCGTATTTATTCCGAATTCAACTATGTCTATATTTTCGCGCTCGAACTTGGCTATCAACTCATTAAAATTTATCTTAATGAGTACTTTGTCTTTATTGAGAATGCCTTTACCGTAAACATTAAGCACTTCTTGCAATGACATATGCGGATAAGGCTCTAACTGCTTTAATATAAGCATGCGCTGCATGATTATAGGATTATTACGGTATTCTACTTCTATAATCTGCTGAGCTATGGCATCTAATTCTGAGTTAGTCGCTCCTATAGATTTAGCTTGCTGATATTTAGCATAAAGCTCTTGCACAGTAAAAACATAGAACTCGGTACCCCAATTTATAGAAGAGCCTATAAAAGATGAGCCATACCTCAATCTGCAAATAGTATCTTCAACAAACTTTTGGGCCATTTCGAAATTAATCTTCAATGCGTTAAGCACAGAAGTCTTGCTTTCGAAGTTAGCAGCCACCTGGGTCTCATTGATTGCCTCTTTCTCGCTAACTGTGCCGCCTGAGCCGACCACTGATACAATTATCTCATTTTTCAGCCTTACACACTCATCGACATTATAATCAAGAGACTCTTTGTCAATAGTAGTAATCTGCACTGGGTTTCTCATATCAGCTACGCCTTCTGCCGAATTAGGGATAGGTATCTCTAAGAAAGAACCTGGACCAGCCATTCGTTTCTCGGTACAGCAAGGGCACTTTTCTACGGAGCCGTCTCTTAATAACTTAAAGTCATCATTGGCGTCTCGCAGAAATCCCCCGTCACAATATTCACCAGTTTGGCTATTTTCATAATGACACTCAGACTCATACGCGCTATAAATAGGATATGGCGCGTATAAATCTAAATGACGCTTTGACAATGAGAAAAACAAATACCAATCTAAATTGGCTAATTCTTTAGTAATAGGATTTTTCTTTATATCCTTATTTTGCTCATTTAAATAATCTGCCCAGAAAAATTTTGCCGGGCAATATCCTAAATCGTGCTTAGCTTCTGTAAGTAAAGAAGTTATTTGCCTTTTCTCATTCAACTGAAATACTCTTATGAACGTATCATCAAATACAGCAATTCTATTGTCTTCCTGATTAAATACTATCCATTTAAGAGTTGCTTCGTCATCGCATAATTCATAGTCAATAACTTTCTCAATATCAAGCCAATAAAAATATGGAGCTGGATAGGTAGACTCTTGCTCTTGCGGTAGGTCAACTATTAAGATGCTATTAGGCGATACTTGCATTTTTTTCCAACCCTTATTATGCCAAATATCAGGCTCATTTAATACATCTTTTTTATATCGTGCCCAATCTTCCGCAAGAGCGGAGTCCGAAAATTGATATGAACTAGACGAATTACGGCTATGGAATACTCGCTCGAGCTCCTTGTACACGTCTTCTACGATAGCCGACGTGGACAATGGAAACTTGAACAGTTGAAGAAAAATATTATATTTATCTTTAGGTAAAAGCGATTTTACCCAATCTAAAAATATAGTGGCCGGATGACCTATATCAGTAATAGCAGCATTAGTCTCAGTATGAAATCTGAGACGCTTCTGTATATTTACAGCTTTTGAAATAACCTGCGATTTAGCAGGCTTTTCAAGAATTTGCGCTATTTGATTTAAGTCTAAGGCCATTTTCTTCGTCGTAATAATATTTGCTATCTGCTGGTAATTCCCAACCTCCGTTTAAATATGAGCCCATGTCAAGCAGGCGTTCAGCGTGTTTGACACTGAAGTCCTGCTTAAGACCGTGCTTAGGAACTACCAAGGTTACTGTAGGCTCTTTTTTCTTTCTCATGACTTAGGCATTTGAAACGTTAGTCCAGTCCGTTAATGGATTAAAGTCAAGTTCGTCTCTCTTTACGATATGAAGTTTGTCGCTCCAGTTAGGGAAGAAAGACCACTCAATGCTGTTGCTATCTGGCTCTTCAAAACCGCCTAACTTCTTATCGCCAATAAACAATTTGCCGATTGGAATTGGCATATAAGCTGTTGGCTCATCGTGCTTATCAACTAAGCAGCCGATATTACCGTTTTCGTCAATAAGCCATACACCTACGTTTTCACATTGGAGCTTTTTCATTTGCTCTATAGTCATCTGACTTTCTTCGTAGATAACGCCTGTAAAAGTAGTTGGCTCACGGCCGATAATACGCTCAACGCCACCTAAAGTAGCATTACCACCGCCAAAAGTACGAGCAGCGCCTGCTTCAGTTGTTGGGTTCTCAATATAAGGTGATACTACCATTTTGGTACTATCTGTAGCTGAGAACAATGTAGAGAATGACGCTTTTTTAGTAGGGTCTGCTACAGAGTTAAGTTCGCCAGGAGCCTTATAGACTCTTTGGAATGCGACTTTTTGTATCTGACCCATACTCTCCTTACATTCTTTAATATCAAGGTCCGGGAGAGAAGGACCCATTGGACATCCGCAATTTAATCCCATGGTTTAATGTATTTTTAGTTAATAAATGAAATCTATTGCAAATATAGCACTTTTTTTAATACGAAATACATTTATTTTCATTTTTAGCGCAAATTTAACATTGTAAAAATGACTTTATTTTATTCAATTTAAAGAGTTTTTATTTCAGTTAAATAAATTATATTAAATAAATAAAATAATTCATTAGAACGCGCGGAAATACTAAAATTTTTAATTTTTATTTAATTTCTTTTTCTTATTTTTTTATTTCTACTCTTCGCACTGTGCATTTCATAGGCTCCTGTCAAACAGTCCGGGGCGTCGTCGTGCTGATTTTTCCTTTTATTGTCTTTTCTATAGGACATAAGAGCCTGATAGAACTTAGGCCATTTCTTCTCCCAGCCCTCAGGAAACAAAATATCATTCTGGACCTGCGCAGAATTAGTAAAGATACGCGATTTCTTATTATTAGTCTGCGTAAAGGTACGTACCGCGCATTTAAAATTACGCATCTCGGAACGCAATATGCGCTTGACGTTCCTTTGGAAGCCTCGGCCGCCGTTATTAGACTCGATAAGGCAGTCTACTGTTTGATTTCGGTTAAGCATGACGGCCTGCTGCTTTTCCGTAACTTCCATTGGCGCGTCTGTAAATAATACATCGGTAACATACACGTATTCAGGAGTGTTTATAAAGCATATCGAACAAAGGGCGTCCGCGCCGGTATCGGCCGTGTCAGTATAATTCCACTTCTGAAGAGCCTTAGGACCTACAGGGAGCTGCTCTTTCGTATATGTGCCAAAACCTTCATACATAAGGCCCTCTTTAGGAGTAGGGTCTTGCATATACTGCGTATCAAAGACAACCGGGTTAATCGCTCGCATTTTATACAGCTCTTCGAGAGTATGCTTCATAGGCCAAAGGGCGTACTCTTCACCTGTCTCAGGATTAGTCTGAATGGCTGGAAGGGATAGCACAGTCCATTCGTCAGGCTCTACTGACTGAAGATAGCCACACAAGTCATTCTCATGCAGGCGCTGCATTATTATAATAATAGGAGTGTTACGCGAGTTGGTACGGTTACGGATAGTATTTTCGAAACGTGTATTGATGCGGCTACGCACGATGTCAGAGTCGGCTTCTTCTGGCTTAATAGGGTCGTCTATGACTATGGCACCCTGGAAGACATTAGTCGTCGCACCTATCATCTTGAGCATCTCTTTAGTATCGTCTTCAAAGAGTGCACTTGTGAAAAGGTCAGATGAGCCTTCAAGCTCTGTCTCAGGGTCAACATCAACATTACCTGCACCGAAGCCTGTTACCTGGCCTTGCGTTGATACGGCATAGAGCTCACCTCCTGCTTTAGTTTTCCATCGTTTAGAAGAGCCTTTTTCAGAAGCGAGCGCCGAGTCAGGAAATAGTTCAGTATATAGCTGCTCTTGCATTATATTGCGTATTGTATCGGAATTATCGTTGACGAGCAAGTCAGAATAAGACAGGTGGAGAAAGCGGCACTTAGGATTAAGCGCGAAGCACCAGCTTATGAACGATTTAATAACAAGCTCTGTCTTCCCATAGCGTGGCGCAATATTAATGATAAGGCGCTTGCATTTGCCGTCAACTACGTTTTGAAGCGCCTCGAACATTTTTTTATGGTGCTCCGCAACTATGAAGGAGCGATGGTACTGCGCCTTAAACATGGCTTTGGTGTATTTCTCAAAGGACACAAGCATCTCAAGACGTAAGGCCTCTTTAGGATTTATGCTCGGGCCTTGTGGGTTAAGCACGCGCGCCTGCATAGTTTTTAATGAGTCTATTTGCTTTTGTTTTGCCATATCAGAGAGCTTTATTTCATGAGGGTATCACGTATTAAAATATAGGCCTCGCGACTTACAGGCATATTAGGAATGAGGCTCTTATTGAGAGACTCTTCCGGCATGTTAACAGTCATAGGCCCTTTGCCAAAGACACGGTCCCATAGTTTCTCTATTGCGTCCATATTGCCTTTATTAGAATCGTCTAACAGGCGCCTAATAACTGTTTTTATAACAATAGGCACTTTTTTATTAGTTAACAGCGCTTGTAGCTGCGATTCATTGCAGGTCAACAAACAAGCCAATAAATTGGCTGTGTCTGCTTTTGTTAATTGGACATTAAGATTTATGTTAAGGCTATTAAGAAGCTTGACGACGTCCGCTTTAGCCGCACCTTGCAAGGCCAAGGTCTGGGAAAGCTTATTTTGAGATAGTGAAGGAACGATTACCTCAGCCGTTGCGCCAGGAGCGGCGTTTTGCGGAGCGTCGACAACGTCAATAACAGGAGAAGCTTCGGCTATAAGGGCCTCGACTTCTTTTTGCCGTTTTTGTTCGACGGCTATATTCTGGATTTGATGCTGAGTCAGGTCTTCGGGATTTATTATTTCTTTAGTGTCTAAGTTTACTTCGGCTGCGAGGGCTACTCGCTCTTCGCGCTCTTGCGCATCTTTCAACTCATTATATTTTGTGCGTGCCTTTTCGCGTGCTTTGACCGCTTCGAATCCTTGCGCTATACGCTCATCATAAGTAGGCAAGGAGAGACTCGGCAGGTCAGCTCTATTTGGTATTATCTTTGCTATTTTATCTTTCTCTACTTTTCCCATGTTATTTGTTTTTATAGTTGGCACAAATATACGACATTTTTCTCTAAAATTTGATAGATAAACGTTAAAATTGGGTTAAATAAATTATTGTTTACGGGTAAGTTATTGATTTTGAATGGCTTAGGCCTTGGTAAACAATGTAAACAATAAATTTGTCAAACTTTCCGGAGGTCTTAAAAAAATTATTGTTTACGTGTAAGTTTTTGGTTTTCAGGGAGTTAGGCCTTGGTAAACAATGTAAACAATAAATTTGACAAACTTTCCGGAGACAGCCTAAGAGCCGTTGTTTACATTGTTTACCTTGATTTCCAATGAGTTATAAATTCTATTTTTATTGTTTATTCGTAAGTGCTTGATAATCAATGGTAAACAATGTAAACAATGATAAACAAAGTATTGTTTACGCGCAACTTATTGATTATCAATTCAATATGAGAAAAATTTTTCCGGAGAAACAATGTAAACAAAAAAGTCCTTATATATTTATATTGAATATTATTTTTTTTATTTTTCAATTTTTATTTTTTTTATTTTTCAAACAAGTCAGTTATAGGATTTATTGTTTATTTTGTTTATTTCATTATATTGAATTGAAAATCAATGATTTATGGATAAACAATACATTGTTTACATTGTTTACCATTGTTTACGCCTAAGTGCTTGATTATCAATGTAAACAATGTAAACAATAATTTTTCAACATTTTTTTATATATTCCGAAAAGTTTGAATTTTCTTTGTTTATTGTTTACGCTAGCAAATTGCAAATTTTTATTTTTACCTATAATTTTTTATAGGGCTAATAACGGTAAGGGCCTAAAAAGTCTAAATTTTTTATTTTTGAATTGCAGATAGAGCCTATCCGACATGAAGGAGGACCTACCCTATACACTTATATAGGAGCGTACTTTTTGGTTTGGGGGCTTATTTTGTAAGTGTTTGATAATCAGGTATATAGTACCAATAGTAAAAATAATAGTAAAAATATGAGTATAGTATTAATAAATTTAGTATCTTTGTAGTGTAAAAATAAATAAATAATGTTTAATTAAAAATAGGAGATTAAAAAAATGTTAAGTAATCAAAATTTTGTAGAAGAGAGAAACGAAATGTTAAAGTATGTGGGTAGAGAGTGTAAAGTTGTTAAAAGAAATAGTATAGAGTGGGTAAATGGTGTTATAATTGGTGTAATGAGTGATAAAAGAAGTAATTGTAATATGTTTAGAATTGAAGTCGGGGAGGGGGATAATAAAATGATAATGAATAAGAAGTTAGGAGCTCCTTTATTTGAAATACTTAATAGTGTAAGTAATAGGGAAATAAAGAGTAGAGTAAATAATGTGGAAAGTTTAAGTAAGGGGGAGATAATTAAGAAAATAGAATTATTGAATGTTGAATTAGAGTTATTGAATAAAAAGTTATTAGAATTAAAGTAGTTTAATTAAAGTAACTTAATTAAGTAGTTGATAATGAGTAACTTAATATAACTCACTCATTATCAATTACTTAACTATCAACTACTTTATTTAAAAAACTTTTTTTAAAAAACTTTTATTTAAAAAACTTTTTAAAGGTACCGATATAAAAGGTACCGATATAAAAATAACTTAATATAGGAGGTAATAATATGACAACAAATGAAAAATTAGCAGAATTAAAGAACTTAATTAAGATGTCTTATGATGATATCAATAATATGATAACAGACTTTGAGGACACAGAGGCACATGCCTACTTGCTAAGTGCACTTGATTTAATAGATGAATTAAAATAACTTAAAATAGGAGACAGTATTATGAAAGCAAAAAGACTTTATGACATCTTGACTGATGGCAACTTGACTCAGAGCCAAGTAGCGCAAGCAGCATTAGAAATCGTTAAAGCTAGCAGTAATGAGCTATCAGAATTATGTAGACTAGCTGTAGTCAGCAGAGACTCAGAGGCTACGTGCAAGTACCCTGAAGTGCTGAAAGCAGTAAAACATCTCATTGGTATCAGCATTTCGAGCTTTTACGCTGAAATTCAGCTCTCAGCGCTCGTAGGCTAATAAGGCTTACAAACCAAAAGCCAAAATTTAATTAACTTAATTTAGCAATTTATTAAAATAACAAATTATGAAAACAGATAAAGATAACGTATTACTAGCCATCATGTGTATAGGTGGCTTATATGTAGTAACAAAATTTATAATCAATCTATATATATAGGAGGTTAAGTTATGGACTATATAAGAGAACAAATAACGAATTACTATAACTATGGTTTTATCGATGATAGGATACTTGTTGATAGGATACAAGAATATGTCAACGAAGAAATAACAGACTCGCTTTGTGAACGCGACTTTCTGATAGCTATCAGAGATGTCATAAATGAGTATGACTTACCTTGGCACATATACTCTGATATTGTAGAATGCATAGACGAAAAAATAGAAAACTTAAAATAGGAGACACAAATTATGAAAACAGAACAAACATGGGCAACAGAACAAAAATTACAGTTTGTAATAAACTCAATAGAAAACTTCTTTTATGAAGTTGAAGAATTGAACTTCCCTACTAATGTTATTGCAGATGCTTTCGGAGAGTCTAATGCTTTTGATAATTTAGCTACAGCTCTTCAAGTACTCAAATTTACTTTAACAGAGTTTAAATACTTTAAAGAAAAAGACGAAATAGAGCATATTATTAACTTAGTAGATGAAAAATAAGGAGACACAAATTATGAAAACAAAAGACGCTTGGAATTTACTCTATAGTTTGCAGGACGCTATAGAAAACGCAGACGAAGAAGGCAACATTAATATGAGCTACATAACATCAGACCTTATAGATGCGCAAGAATTTAGTAGCTTTAGTTTAGACTTAATAGATACGTACTTAGTTACGGTAACAAGAATTACTTCTGAAACTTATGCTGCTGGTGACAAGTATAATCCAGAATTTGAGCGCTCAATTATAAAACGCGCGAATGAGCTTACTCAAAAAGCAGCTAAGGTCACAACTTTATTAGAAACACTTAATGAAGTAACCGACATGTTCAACGACCTACTAAAAGAAGGCTAATCAAGTCAACCGACGATGGTCACAGCTCTTAGCTGTCTGGGGTTCGACTCCTCAGGTCGGTTCAATGAGCAATAGTGCTCAGAAATTAAATAACAACTATTATGAACAGACAAGAAGAAAGCTTAAAAGAAAGTTTAGAGCAATTAGTAGACCGTGCCTTTGATGACGCATCTGAGTTATCAAGTCAAGTCATGTGGTTACGTGTCCAATTAGATTATGACTCCGACCTGAATAGCATTACAAAACAATGGCTCCGAGATTATATCACATCTAAAGAATGCGACAATCCAATTAGCGACGATATTAGAGACTTTTTAATTAACTAAAAAAATAGGAGAACAAAATTATGAAAACAATGACAAAAGAAAATTTAGACTTAATTGCGTTATTAAGCTGCGAAGGCCCTATTAAGATAACTATAGATAGAGACTGGGCTGACGAAGATGCGCGTTCTTATGACGTCATTTTTAGTGCCTTTGAGTGGCACTTTACTGATGACATTGATATAATAAGGACCTATGAATGTTATCCGTCAATCTTGATACATAACAAAAAAGCCAACAGAGTCGAAATATATCATGAATTTGATGATATGCCTTTTAATGACTTGGTAAAATCTATCTTAGATAATAGTTTTTATGAAACCTTTGACGGTGTAGGCGACGTTGACGTTTTCGGTATTGAAATAACTTATTAAATAATCCCTGAGCCTCGGAGGCTCGTACTTCGAGGCTCTTAATAAACAAACTTAAAAAATAGGAGACTAATAAAATGAAAAGACAAGATTTTTTAAACAACTTAGAGGCTCTAACAAAAAATGGAAGTTTTATTCATGCCTGCCACATACTTGGTGCCGCAGACAATGACCTCAGAACAGAAATACTAGAAAAGCTAGTTATAAATAATATACCCTTTGTACTAGCTACAATTTCAACGGAACTAATACGCTTAGTTCATCACATATATAACGACCCGGACGATTGTGAAGACGGCGAAAAAGAATACTTAGAAAATTCCTTAGTAGCGCTGCAAGAATATAAAGAGCAAATAACAAAATTACAAGAATACGCGGACCTAAAAAAGAAAACGGCAAATATTATCGATAATATTTATGATTGCCATCAACAAATACTTGAGTGTAAGCTGCACGAATATGAGTGCCAAGTTAATAAAATTATTCTATAAATCCCCGAGCCTCGGAGGCTCGTACTTCGAGGCTTTTAATAAACAAACTTAAAATAGGAGACATAAATTATGATAGCAAAAGAAAAAATCGAAAAAATTGTACACAACTTAAATGGATTACTTGAAAAGCCAACAATAGCTGAAAGCAGTGAAGTCTACAAAGACTATAAAGGCTATGTCTGGGACGATGTGTATAAGGCAATTGGTGGAGCCTTGGCAACTGAACTCAGTTGTAAATTATTAGCTTGCGTAATAAGCGATATGACGCAAGGTGGCTATACAATAAACTGCGTTGAGTCATTAAGGGACAGTTTACGAAAAATGGTAGATGTTTTAGATAAGGAAATGGAAGTTCGCAAAGTTGAATTTGATATTGAAGAATTAGTAGGAAATATGGACTTTGGATGCTTCTAATACTAATCAAGTCAGCCAGTAACGGTTCAATTCAATTGAGTTGTCAGGGGTTCGATTCCTTGAGCTGGCCCAAAGGCAATAGTGCCCTATAACAATTAAATAACAAAATTATGAAAGAAAAATTATTAAAACAATCAGAAGTAGTAGATTGTATAAACAATCACTTATCAGAGATAACAAGTCAAGTACTCTGGCTCATGGACACAATACCGAGTCTCAATGATGAGACCTTAAATAAATTAGAAGAGAAGTTGACTAATGAATGGGACGACTCACCGATATTTGAAAATGTACGCGACCATATCATGGCGACTGTGAATAGCTATCGACAAGATAAGATACTTAAGGAGTTAGACGAAAAGTTCAAGCAGCTTAAAAAGCTGGGCGAGGATTATGCCGTCTTAAGCAATGACTGCGTAATATTGTTTAATAAATTAACAAAGGAAAACTTCGATGCGTTGAACCCGTATGAATATCATAGTAGATTTGTAGACGAAGTATATGAATGCTATGATTATGAAATTAGCAGATAAATAATCCCCGAGCCCCCGAGGCTCGTACTTCGGGGCTTAGTTAAATAGCAGACTTGTTCTGGCGAAAAAAAATTAAAAAAAATTAAAATTTTTTCATTTCGTATTAAAAAATTTGTTATATTTGCATTATAAAAATAAATGAATAAATAATGGATATGAGCACAATAAATGAAGCATATATTTAACAGCTGAGATGGTCTAACTATGGGTTCGACTCCCATAGTCAGCACAAAGGCAATAGTGCCCCATAACAATTAAATAACAAATATTATGAATTACAAAACAATGTCAACAAAAAAACTCAATGCAGCTTTAAACAGCGCAAACGTAACTGAAGAAGAAAAAATCGCTATCCAACAAGAATTGGACGCAAGAGAACAAAACCGTGCAAACGCAACTGAAGAATCAGCTGCTCAGCAAAAAGCAGAAGCTCCTAAAGCAAAAAAGCTCGACGAAACAGAGCTCCACAACCTTGCTGAAACATTAAGAGCAACTAACATGCATAAACGCTGTGAAGTGGTGCCTTTCAACACAGTCGAATGGGTTCCTGGTTACATTGCAGCCGTCGTTGTCGACAAGAAAAACGGCAAAATCATGTACAACATCAAAACTGATGACGGCCGCAAGGTTGTAAAAGTTCATGACTCTAAGCTCCTCAAGATTTCAGAAGAAAAAGTAACCGTTGTAAGAGCTGCCCGTGGCAAATCAGCAACTCCAAAAGAAGCATTAACTCCAGAAGCTCTTGCAGAACTTAAAGCCAAGTATCAAGGCAATATCGGAGCAGCCGTTGAGTTCGTCGATAAAGAAAATGTTACAATCACCGGACGTATCATAGGCTTCATGTTCGATGCACGTGTTAATGGCCTTTTCTACAAAATCCAAGTTGTTGAAGGCGATGTAACAAGAATCGTACACAAAGTTGTTGAGTCAGAAGCAATCAAAGTTATGTTGCCGCTTGACGAAGAAGGCGAAGCAATCAATGCTAAATACATTGAGCGCTCAAGCAAAGAGCGTAAAGTGCTTACTAAAGAAGAGAAAATAGCACAAATCCAAGCTAAGATTGACAAGATTGAAGCCCAAAAAGCTGAACTCGAAGCAAGACTTGCAGAGCTCGAAGCTGCAGAAAATGCTAAAGCTGCTACTGAGCAAACAGTTGAAGAGACTACTGAAGACGAGGACCTCGCCTAACAAATCACGGAGCCTGCGGGCTCCGTTTTTTCTCTGTGGCTTTGGTAAGCTTCTTGAGGTTCGATTCCTTACACAGAGACAACAACCCTTAAAAAAAATTAAATTGATATGAACACATTAGTAACACCTAAAATCCTGGGTTTGCTATTAAGCAATGCAACAGAAGACCTCAAACTCACATGCGACGAAGAAGCGGCGTTCACAAAGAGTGAACTTATAGACGAAATCGAAACATATCCTTCGGCTCCGAAAGAGCGGATTTACTTGCTGGAATCCATCGCGGGTATACTTGCTACAAATAACATTGCAGCGGCGTGGTATGTAGACAACGAAGCAGCTTACATTATACATGACCGTTTCTATGACAAGCTGGGTAATAAGATACCGGAAGACGTAGTAAAAAGATATGACATTGAAGTAAGAGCTCTTAATAACATATATGACGCAAAGATATGACTGACAAAATAACCTCTGAAATTTTAGGCCTTCTTTTTAGCAACGCTCATGAAGTCCTTATGCGAAACTGTAAAAAAGAATTTGCTTTTTGTAAAAGTGAATTATTGAATGAGATTATAACGTATCCGCATGCAAAAGACATACGTGTACTTAGCCCTCTTTGTGAAATACTTGAGCAACACGGGATAAAGTATAGAATCTATATTTGTAACGAATATAAATATCTTATTTATGATAGATATTTTACACAAGATGGCTTCCCAATACCGGATAATGCTATGAATGAGTTTAAATTAAAAAAATGGTTATAACACAGCTTGTTAATTTAAAACACGATTGATATGAAGTACGAATTATTAGACATCGACACAATTGAGTACAAAGGACACACTCTTAAAAGAATTAAACGTATAGCTGACGGCAAACTCGGAGGCTACATTGAATTTGAAACAAATTTATCGCAGCAAGGCACTTGTTGGGTAGATAAAGACGCGTACGTTTATGGCGACGCTCACGTATGCGGCGATGCGCAGATACTTGAACAGGCAAGAGTTTTTGACAGAGCGTCAGTTGAGGATTACGCTGTTATCAAAGGCAATGCTCAAGTCTACAGGTACGCTCGAGCCTATGATAATTGTACAATCTTTGGCGACGCTCATATATATGGCTGGGCTAAAGTAGGAGGTACTGCGCAGGTATACGGCAACTCAAGTATTCATGAAGACATTCACGTGTGTGGCAAAGCACGTCTTTTCGGCGTCCAGGCTAAGGGCCGAGCTTGTATATCAGCCGACGCAGACTTTAAGTCTGTAGAAATCATAGGCAACGGACAAATAGAGTAAAAAGTTATCCGCCTGCTCAGTGTTGGGAGCTCAGCGAGGTTCGAGCCCTCCGGCGGACCAAATAACAACCCTTAAAAAAATTTAATTGATATGAGTACTTTAAAAGAACTTTACAAAAAGAAAGCGGCCACTGTATCAGAGAAGCTAAACACGTTAAAGCCGCGTAGCACTTGGGAAAAAGGTGTCGTCGGTTACGCTGATATGCTCTTAGCACATTATAAAGACGAGTTAATGGTATGCGAAGAGCCTAGGCTATATAGCCGCGAGATTGCTTTAAATGGCGCGTCAAGCTGGCTACACTTCTCAGAAAGTGGCATGGGTTTAGGTTACCCTAATAGAATCTGCGAAGCTTTAATGCCGCCAAGTCGAGCAAAAAAGTGTATACACAAAGATGGCCCAAACCGTTACGAGTCGTGGTACGATATTGAGGCTCGAGCCCTAAATCAAGCACATAATTTATTAGTTGACTTATTTTTAGAGGTCCTTATGACCAAATAACAAACCCTTAAAATTTAATTGATATGAAAATACTAGATTTAATTAAACAACAGCCAAAAAATCAACCAATTACAGACAAACGAATTTTATACCATTTAAAAAGATTAGGCTATATTTGGGACTATTCCCAATGGGGCTACTTGGAGTGTGCTCGGATAAAATTAAGAGATGACACCGCGTATCCATATCTTTTCGAACACGGTAATAGCAAAGAACTACATAAGCAAGCAGCGCTTAATAACATTCCTGGACTTTGCTTGTTTTCAATACCTTTATCAAGAGACGAATTCTATGAAAAATACAGCTGTAATGGTACTTTTACATTCGAGGGCTTTGTATTTGGCTCTACCTATGTCGATGGGTGCTTTAAATCATATTTAGTACTTATTTAATAATAATTGATATAGCCTTTAATCATGACAAACAAAGCAATAACTGAAAAATGGGACTCCATGGTAGAGATGTTAGGCTCTGAAGAAGTCTTAAATGAAATATCTTGCTATTTATCAAAAGATGATAAGCAAGAGTTTATTGAACATGTAGAACAAATGTATGATTTAGAATTATGAGAAAATACAAATATCAGGCTTGCATAATAAGCCACAAAGGACTTGAATTCCAAATAGTCTGGGCCAGCTCAGAAAGCGAAGCTATGAACTTTATTTATGAAAAGCTACCCCAAGATTATATTTTGAAGAGCATAAAGAGATTAGACTAATGGCAAAATATGTATTAGATAATAACGACGCTGAAATAATACGCCTTTCTAATGACGCGTTTCTATATTTGACTCAGGAAGAGGAGCCTCTTGATGAAGATAATCTTATAGAAGCGCGTCAGCTTCATATCGATTTTCCGCTTGGCTTTGAAATAATAAGTCATAAATATGTAGATAACGGCGAGGTAGAGGTTACTATTGTGCCTTATATTGAAGCGCCACAAATAAAATCAAAGAAACAAAAAAGCATAGTTGTTCCTACCGCTAGTTCAAATATAGAAATTCCGTTATTTATAAAGACTTTAGGGCAAGAAATAAAAAATGAGCTTAATTGCTCAGTATTTATTTACTTCGATAAAATATGGTGGTGTGTATGTATAGACGACTTCGATATGTATATGGACTCAAGCGATTTTAAAAATAAGGCTTCTTTATGGCGAAACAAAGCTTTAGAACAAAATATAAATTTAACGTTTAGCTATTGTAAGCCGGTAAAAGCAAAATTAACAAAAATAGCGCATAAAGGCTTAACCGTAATAAATTAAAAGGGCCATTTAAGGCCCTTATTTTTAATACTCTTTTAATGAATAGCCATATCCCCTAATAGTTTCAAGCCTCATATTTGGTATAAACGCAAGCTTTTTTCTAATCTTACACATAAAAACATCTAAGCTACGCTTATTAAATTTATTTTCATCAAACCATATTTTTTTCAGCAAAAATACTATTGGCACAACTTCGTTTTTATATGCACATAAATAGGCTAATACTCTTGCCTCTCTATCGCTTAAAGTCAATGCAAAATCATTATTTCGTATAATTACGCGCTCCTCAACTTTAAATAGCAAATCCCCTAATTTATAGAAAGGCTCTATAACGCGAGAATCAGCTTTATATCTTTTAAGGATTGCCCGTATTCTACAAGCAAGCTCTTCTACATTACAAGGACGCGCCATATAATCGTCCGCGCCTTCTCTAAACGCTCTTATAGTATGGCTATAGCCTGCGTACTCGGTAACCATAATAACGGGCTTATATTCGTCAATTTTTTTAATTATATTTAAGAGCTTTAAATTCTGGTCATCTTTATAATAATCCAGAATACATAATTGATAGGTTTTTTCTTTTACGTCTTGCACCACGTTGGCCTCGTCGGTTTCTATTACTTCAAAGCCATTAAATTTTAAATATTCTGCGATAATGTCTTGCCCTGAGTTCTGAAATATTAAAACAGTTGGCATCGCTGCTACTTTTATTTCCATATTTATTCTTGTGTTAAGTGTTTAAAAATTTTATCAAACCAGAATGGATTGACCTTAAGTAGGTCAAAATAAGTTAATACCCGATTAGCTGTTAATTTATAAGCTATTCTCGTTTCTTGCTTATTACGATTCATAATGCCTGTATGGTATTTATAAATAGCAATATCGGTTACTTGTAATAGCTCCGCTTTTTGGTCCATAAGTATACTAAGCTCTTCACCTTGTTTAAAAAAAGCAGGTATTTTAGGGGTAGCCCAAAATGATAAAACCTCATCTTGTGAAAAAGTTTTATACATAAAACCAGGGTGCTCTTTTATAACATTAGGGTATCTTTTATAAGCAGTTTTTAAG
>JAZNQX010000175.1:0-4857 GCA_045590395.1 Acutalibacteraceae bacterium | reverse complement strand
ATAATTGAACGCTTTTTAATATCCAAATCAGATTTTATCATAAAAGCCTTAGAAAAATGTAATGCTCATAAATCGCCTGTTTTTAACTTTAAAAGCGGTGATGTAATAAAGTTTTTAGGCAAAGATATTTCTTTATCCATTGCTGAGGCTAAAAAGCCTTATTATACTTTATCAGATAACACCTTGATGCTTTGTGTAAAAAATACTTCTGATATAGAAGAAAAGAAAAAGGTTTTTAATAAATGGCTAAAAGATGAATGTATGTATATAGTTACTTCGCTTTGTGACAAGTACTATGACCGTTTTAAAAACTATTGTTGTTCTTTGCCAAAGCTTACTTTCAGAAAAATGAAATCGCGGTGGGGAAGTTGTAACTATGCTCAAAATAGGCTTACCTTCAATACTATACTGATTTTTACACCCATAGAATGTATTGAATATGTTGTTGTTCATGAATTTGCCCATTTTATAGAGCATAACCATTCACGTGATTTTTATAAGATAATTGAAGAAATTTTGCCTGATTATAAAGTAAGAAGAAAAATGCTTAAATGCTTTGAAAATAAGGAGAATTTTATATGATAGCAAATTATCATACCCATACATTTCGTTGCTCTCATGCCGACGGAACAGATGAAGAATATATTTTAAAAGCCATTGAGGGCGGCATTAAGATTATGGGCTTTTCTGACCACGCGCCTGCAATACTGTATGACGGTTACAGGCTTTCGTGGCGTGTTCAGCCTGAGGCAGCACCCGAATATTTTGATACTTTAAAAGCGCTTCGCGAAAAGTATAAGGATAAAATTGAAATACACATCGGCTTTGAAATGGAATACTATCCCGATTTATTTGATAAAATGTATTCATATGTTAAAGAGCTTGGTGCAGAGTATCTTATTTTAGGTCAGCATTATTATGACGAGCTTGGGGGAGTTCCTCATTCAATTGTTCCTTGTGACAGTGCAGACAGCCTAATTGCATATACCGATAGTATAATTAAGGGTATGAAAACAGGAAAGTTTATTTACATTGCTCATCCCGATATGTTCAATTTTACAGGGGATGACGAGCTGTATGAAGCGCAAGCAAGAAGAATTTGTCAGGCTTCAAAAGATTATGACATTCCTCTTGAACTTAACCTTTTGGGTATACACGATAAGCGCAATTATCCTAACAGGGCCTTTTTAAAGGTTGCAGGTGAGGTTGGCTGTAAGATGATATTTGGTTTTGATGCACATTCTCCGTGGCGTGCTTATGATGCGGCATCTATAGAGAAGGCAGAAGACCTTGTAAAAAAATACAATCTAAATCTTATTGATACCGTTGAAATCAAAATATAAAAAAGGGCCATCATTGATGGCTCTTTTATGTTTTGTTTTTTGTTAATTTGATAATAACTGTTGATAATGGATAGACCAGCATACCTGTAAATAGATTACTAACCCCATGTACTAAATCCCACGGTAGTCCCGTTATTATCCAGGTAACAGTCTGTTTAAAATTAAACCCAAACAGTAACGCTTGTCCGGGGGCATATAGGGTGCCGAACAGCAGACCGTGAAGACAGCAGACAATAGGGTAGATAATACATTTAGCTTTTGTTGGTAAGCTTTTTGGAATAAGCATTGTCATTGCCCATAGCACTGTCCAGATATAAAGATATGGATACCACCATAATGCAAAGCCCGAATATAAACCGTTTATGAATATGTATAAATACAGTGGAATAAGTCCTTTTACACCAAAAGCAACAGCAAAAATCATTGTGAACATACCAAGTAAATGTATGTTGGGCAAAAATTCCATAAGTATTTTTGAGCAAAACATCATTGTGGCGAGCATTGGGAATATACAAATTTCCCGTAGAGTAAGCAAAGGCTTTTTATTCATTACGGTTATTTGGTATAAACCAGTTCGTAATGCTCGCCGTCTGAGAACTCGGTTTGGTCTACACCTGTCATCATATATTCGCCGTTTTTATAAAATGCCCAGTAGCTTTGGTCAACATCATAGTCAGCCACAATTCCGTTAACTGATTTGATATATAATCCAAATTCGCTTTCTTCACCAGATATAAGCTCATGCGCCAGCAGTGCATCACCCAGATATTGCTCATCGGTTTTTATGGTGAAGTTAATTGTTTTGTCTTCTGCGGATACGGCAACTATTACAGTTTTTGAACCTTCGCCGAATTCTTTGTTGCTATCATAAACAGCGTTTGCCCATAAGCCTGTAGCCTCGTTATTATTGTTGCACGCTACGGCAGTTACAAGCAGACAAATTACAAACAGGACACTTAAAACTTTTTTCATAATTTTTTACCACCTTTTTAAAATTAAAAACTGCGCTCAGACAAAATGAGCGCAGTAAACAAGCATATAATGAAATTCATCTATGTAGGTTTACGCCTCTCCATTTGCCCAAGAGACTGATACATATACAGTACGGTAAGCATTCCGACTTAAACCTAATGATGTCAGGTCATACGGTAATGGCTGTTGCTACAGATTCTCACTGTGATTCCCTTACCATCTACACGCAAAATTTTGCGCTCGATAACAAATTAATTGATGTACTGCTATTAAGTTTGCAAGTGCATTATATCATACTGAAAGCGAAATTTCAATACATTAATATTTTCTGTTGCAAACCAGTACAAAATTTGTTATAATAGATTAAAAATATAAATTCCGGGAGGAAAAATTATGAAAAAGATTATTTCTGTTTTACTGGTATTAGCAATGGTATTTGCTTTTGCCGGTTGTGGCGGTAACTCTGCTATGACCATGGGTACAGGCGGTACTGCAGGTACTTATTACGGCTACGGCGGAATACTGGGTAACCAGATTAAAACTTCCAGCGGTATTACCGTTAATGTTGTTTCTACCGATGGTTCAAAAGCCAATATCTTAGGTATTGATGCAGGTAACTATCAGCTTGGTACCGTTCAGTCTGACGTTATGACTTATGCTTGGGCTGGTTCACGTTCTTTTGAAAAAGAGGGCGCTCTTGCTTCCTTCAGAGTTATCGGCGGTCTTTATGCTGAAGCTGTACAGTTAGTTACAATGAACCCTGATATCAAGACCGTTGCTGACCTTCGCGGTAAAAAGGTTTCTATCGGTGCTGCAGGTTCAGGCGTTTACTTCAACGCTATTGATATCCTCGGTGCTGCAGGTCTTACCGAAAAAGATATTGTTCCTCAGTATCAGTCCTTTGCTGATTCTGCCGATGCACTTAAAGACGGCAAAATCGATGCTGCCTTTATCGTAGCCGGTGCTCCTACTCCTGCTATTCAGGAACTTTGCACCTCAGCACAGGCTTATCTTATTCCCGTTGACGGCGATATCGCTACAAAGCTTATGGAATCTTCTCCTTTCTACACTACCTATAAGATTCCTGCAGGTACCTACAACGGACAGACTGCTGACGTTACTACCGTGACTGTAAAGGCAACTCTTATTGTAAGCGCATCTGCTTCCGAAGATGATGTTTATAATGTTACAAAGTCTATTTTTGATAATATTGATACAATAACAGCACAGCACGCTAAGGGCGCTGAACTCTCACTTCAGAATGCAACTGAAGGTATTACTGTTCCTTTCCATGCCGGTGCTGCTAAATACTACAGCGAAAAAGGCATCACTGTAGAGACTAAATAATCTTTATACCGTTCAATTAAAGCATATTTACGCTTGCCTGCGGTTATATGAACTGCAGGCAAGTTTGATTTATTTATTCTAAGGAGGCTCTTATGTCGCTTTTTAAGAAAAAAGCTGTCAATGATTCTAGCGAACCAATGAATCTTGACGAAGTTATGAAAAAGTTTGACCGTGAGTCTAACACACGTGTATGGGAAGGTACACCAAAATGGATTATTACCTGCATTTTGGCGACTTTCTCTGTTTTTTGTATTTATGTAACACTTTTTGCTACGTGGCTCGACGAAATCAGACTAACTTCCTTTATGGCATTTATTATGCTTATTGGATACCTTGTTTTCCCTGCAAAAAAGGGAGTGCAGAGGGTAAATTATCTACCGTGGTATGATATAATTTTGATGTTGCTTGGTACAGGCTCGTTTATGTATTTCTGTGTTAATGCATCAGATATTCTTGAACGCTTTAAAATTACCAATATAGAGGTGGCAATAGGCGTTGTTGGCATCCTTTGTCTTGCTGAACTTTGCAGAAGAAGCGTTGGCCTGCCTATTTTAATAGTTGCGTCAGTACTTATAGGCTATGCTCTTATATGGGGCTCAACTAATCCTGATATCGTTGCCAGAATTACCGAATTTGTGCGAGTGCTTTTCTATTCTAAGGAAGGTATCTTATCAACCCCTATAAATGTATGCTCCAAATACATAGTAATGTTTATTATTTTCGGTGCTTTTCTTGAAAGAACAGGCATTGCTGATTTCTTTATTAAAATTGCTAACGCTCTTGTTGGCAGATTTTCAGGCGGTCCTGCTAAGGTTGCTGTAGTTGCATCTGCACTTGAAGGTATGGTTTCTGGTTCCTCAGTTGCAAATACTGTTGGTTCAGGTGCTGTTACCATTCCTCTTATGAAAAAGACAGGCTATAAGCCCGAATTTGCAGCCGCCGCTGAAGCAGCCGCTTCCACAGGCGGTCAGATAATGCCTCCCATTATGGGTGCTGCCGCTTTCCTTATGGCAGAAACTGTAGGAGTGCCTTACTCAAATATTGTTGTTAAGGCTATTTTACCTGCTATTCTTTATTTTGCCGGAGTATTTATTGCGGTGCACTTAGAGGCTAAAAAAGAGGGGCTTAGAGGGCTCACCCGTGAAGAATTGCCTAAGCTAAAGCCTTTGCTTAAGCAAACATATCTTCTTATTCC
>JAZNQX010000174.1:0-2862 GCA_045590395.1 Acutalibacteraceae bacterium | reverse complement strand
GTATCAACACGAATTTCGGTGTTTCTTATCATAAACTGGAAGCAGATAAAGCCTAAAGCGCCCATTATAAGAGCAGCGATGAATACGCGTTCGCCAATGAGGTTATCGTTTTTATCGTAGATGATAAAGGGAAGGATAACCATAGGAAGCATATTGCCAAAAATTGAGCCAACGCTTCTCCAAGCGGAAAGAGAGGCTCTGTCTTTAACATCATTAGAAATAAGAGAAAGGAGAGAGCCGTAAGGAACGTTTGCTACGGTGTAAAAAGCATCCCATACTACATAGCCGGCAATAAAGATTATAGCCTTTGCTAAAGTGGGAGCATTGGGGAAGGGCAAGAAGCAGCAAGCACCGCCTACAATAAGACCGATAGAACCGGCCCAGATATAAGTTAAGAACTTGTTGCGCTTGTACTTGCGCTTGTCGGCATCAATAATAGAGCCAATAAGGGGGTCGTTAATAGCGTCCCATACCTGAACAATTATAAGAAGAAGTGCGTACCAAAGGTCCATTCTCATAAACTGTGTCCAGAAAATAGACATTGTGGATTTGAGAGCGAAGCTCATGTTACAGCCAAGGTCACCGGCTGCGTAAGCGACGCTGTCACGAATACCGAACTTACGGTAGCCGTTAGCATCCAATTTCGGTTGCTTTGCCATAATTTTTCCTCCTATTTCTTAAAAGCATTATTTTACTCATAAATTGTAACATACGTAATATTGAAAAGTCAACAGTTTATAAAAAATATACTTTTTGCACAAAAAAACGAAAAATTATTGTATAAAAAAACACAGCAGCTTTAAGGCTGCTGTGAAGAAGTTGTTTCGGGGGCAGGTGCGGTAAAGGTGGGGGTATAAATGCTGTTATGAATACATACCCAGCTTTTTCCTGCATTTACCTTTAGTTCTGTGCCGTCCTGAGCATAGAACTTAAAGGAGGCAGAACCGGTACCCTTTTCCCAGGTTATCGGCTCGTAGCCGCCTGCCGACATATAGTAGCCTGTACCTGAGGTAAGGTCAATTTTGCGGTATTTGGCAATGGGGTAATTAGACATTCTTGCGCTTAGCATAAATACATTTGTTACCTCATAAGCGGCGCCTGTAAAATAGTCTTTATTAGTTCTGCCCTTGGTGTTTTTGGTGTAAAGGCCTGTCTGCTCGTTGTAGGTAAATACGCTGGTGGCGTAATTTGAAAATTTTACCGAAGCCGAAACAGCCTTAGCGTATGCAGGGGCGGGTTTATCATTCTCTGCTCTAAAGGAGGCGAAGTTTGCGGTTTTTTCGGTGGTAGTTCTGAAATTTTTAGCCGCGATACCGTTGGTTATCTTTTCGGAGTCAGAATAAAGTGTGTGCTCGTAAGACTGGCCGTTGCTCTTTCTGAAGGCATAGGGAGAGCCAATGTTAAAATCGGCAACACCGCTGGATTTAAGATAGGGGGCAGCATAGTTAGGGTCCTGTCCGTGATGGATATAAATAGCATCATGACCGAGAGCAAGCTCTATGTAAGGATATCTTGCAGAACGGATAGTGCCGATATTCTGTGTTGCGGAAATATCCTTGAATACCGCCATAAGACGAGTAATACCGCCCTCAACCTCGGTTTCGTAAACAATGTCAGCATTCTGAACACCTGACTGAACGCCCTGGGCAACATTTATGTTGTTTATCATAATGGCAACGGGGCGAAGGTCTTTTTGAGCCTCAGAAAGATTTTCTATACCTGTAAGGTTGTTTATATAATATGTAGGCTTTGGCGGCTCGCTTGGCTCAGGATTAGAAACATCTTCAACGGTGGGGTTACCGCCCGAGCAGGAAGCAAAACACAAAAGTGTCGCCAGAAACAGAATTATTGATAGTACTTTTTTAAACATTTGAAATTCTCCTCGTTTGTGACTATACATATATTATATAACCGCAAAAAGAGTAATGCAACCGAAAAATTAAAAAAGGAAAAAATTATTTTTATAAATAATGCTTGATTTTTTATTTCTCTTGTGATATTATACTATGGCAACCTGAATTTGCGCTGTTAGCTCAGCTGGATAGAGCGTTTGGCTACGGACCAAAAGGCCAGGAGTTCGAATCTCTTACAGCGCGCCATAAAAAGAAGGCCCTCGAAAGAGGGTTTTTCTTTTTATGTCCACGAAGTAGATTCGAACAGGGAAATACCGAAGGTATAGAAACAGTCCGGGGGACTGTTTCGGTGCCCGCGTGCGTGCCGAGAAGCGCAGAAGCTTCTCGTTTTCAGTTATATTCGCTTTTGGCGAGTTATATTGCTTCGCAGTTATATTTGGACTTCGTCCAAGTTATATTCGCTTCGCGAGTTTTAAGACGAATATAATATCACTTCTGCGATAGCAGAAATAACACTTTTATAAAATAAAAATATCACTCCGCCAACGGCGGAATGAAACTAAAGCAGAATAGTAATGAATTGCATTGGTACATAACCATAACCCGACTTGTTAAAACAAGTCGGGTTATTTTTCTTTACTGTATTTATTTTTTGTGGCTATGCCGCCGCGAATATGCCGTTCTTCCTTATTTATATCAAGGATTTTTCGCACCTCTTTAAAAAGTGCGGGGTTTTCGTAGCGAAGCCGCTCGGCGACGTCTTTATGTACGGTGGATTTACTGACACAAAAAACCTTTGCCGTGGCGCGTACCGTGGCGCCGGTTTCACGAATATACTGTCCCAGCATAACTGCTCTGCTTTTCATACTTTACCAACTCCTAAACGGGCTTGGTAAAATGTATGAAAAATAAGGCAGAGATATTACTTTTATTTAACGGGCAGAATACTCGGCATTATGCCTTGTTTTGTTATATCTATTATGGCGTAGGAGTTGGCGCCCTCTCTGCT
>JAZNQX010000173.1:0-8838 GCA_045590395.1 Acutalibacteraceae bacterium | reverse complement strand
TAACGCTCGTTCAGCTCCTTGTCCTCAAGCTCGTCAAGCATGAAGATGTTTGCGCCGTACTTAAAATCGTGATATATCTGGTTCACCTTGATCTTCTTGCCCGCAAGACCGTTTCCGTTATCGTCGGTCAGGCGGATCTGGCAGTGACCCTTGCGGTTCTTTTCAATGCCCTCGGCAATTCTCTTGTCGATGGCCTCTTTGTTCTCATAGTACTTGGCAAACCACTTTTCTCTGCATTCCTGTGCTGTATACATTGTCTTTCCCTCCATAATATAAATTATGTTTGAATTCCGGCAATATTCGCCTTATTTGCAGTATAACAGTTACACTTGCCTTTGTCAAGAAAAACGCCGCAACAACAAAACAAAGTATTAAAATCATAATAAAGTATCAGCCGCCCCTGTCTTTTGATCAGAAAATTGTTGACAAAATTCAAAAAGGAGTGTAAAATGGTATAATCAGATTTCTTTTTTGTTTTTGAAAGGAACCACTAAGATGAGTAAGGTTATTGAAGAATTCGGTTCTATGGTGTTCAACGACACCGTAATGCGCGCAAAGCTCCCAAAAGAGGTTTATACCAAGGTCCGCGCAACCCACCAGAACGGAAAGCGCATGGATATAGAGACTGCCAACATCGTGGCAAACGCCATGAAGGATTGGGCGATCGAGCGCGGTGCCACCCATTTCACTCATTGGTTCCAGCCCATGACCGGGATCACCGCCGAAAAGCATGACAGCTTTATTACACCTACCGATGACGGCAAGGTAATTCTTGAATTTTCGGGAAAAGAGCTTATAAAAGGTGAAGCTGACGGTTCGTCATTCCCCACAGGCGGTTTGCGCGCTACCTTTGAGGCAAGAGGCTACACCGCTTGGGACCCCACTTCCTATGCCTTTGTTAAAGACGGTTCTCTTTGTATCCCCACCGCATTCTATTCTCACGGTGGACACGCCCTTGACAAGAAGACTCCTCTTGTTCGCTCTATGCAGGCACTTAATGATTCCTCTCTCCGCCTTATCCGTCTTTTCGGCAACACCGATGTTAAAACCGTAAAGCCCACCGTTGGCGCTGAGCAGGAATATTTCCTTGTAGATAAAAAGCTTTATGATAAGCGCGAGGACTTAAGATTCTGCGGAAGAACTCTTTTCGGTGCTCCCGCCCCCAAAGGTCAGGAGCTTGGCGACCACTATTACGGTGTTATCCGCCCCAGAGTTTCCGCTTTTATGAAGGAGCTTGACAAGGAGCTTTGGATGCTGGGCATCCCCTCTAAGACAAAGCATAACGAGGTTGCCCCCTCGCAGCACGAAATGGCGCCCGTTTTCACAACCGTTAATATTTCCACCGACCATAATCAGCTTACTATGGAAATACTTAAAAAGGTGGCTGAAAAGCACGGTCTTGTTTGTCTGCTTCACGAAAAGCCCTTTGGTGGACTGAATGGCAGCGGTAAGCACAACAACTGGTCACTTATTACCGATACAGGCGTTAACCTTTTAAACCCCGGTAAAACACCCAGTGAGAATTTACAGTTCCTGCTAATTCTCTGCGCTATGATTCGCGCGGTAGATTCTCATCAGGATTTACTTCGTCTTTCGGTTGCTTCTGCAGGCAACGACCACCGTTTAGGCGGTCAGGAGGCTCCCCCTGCTATTGTTTCTATGTTCCTCGGGGACGAGCTTACAGATATACTTGATTCAATAGAAAGCGACACCGCATACACACAAAAAGCACGTGAAAAGATGGATTTCGGTGTTAAAACTCTGCCCGCAATAAGAAAGGCTACCACCGACAGAAACCGCACCTCACCCTTTGCCTTTACCGGTAACAAGTTTGAATTCAGAATGCTTGGCGCACCTATGTCTATTGCAGGTGTAAACACTATTTTAAACACTATTGTTTGCGAAGCTTTCGATAGCTTCTCAGACCGTCTTGAAAAAGCAAAGGATTTCGACAGCGAGGTTCACGCCATTATCCGCGAAACCTACACAGCCCACAAGCGCATTATCTTTAACGGCGACGGTTATTCTGAAAAATGGCAGGAGGAAGCCGAAAAGCGCGGACTTTTAAATCTTGCAGATACCGTGTCTGCTCTTCCCTACTACACCGCTAAAAATAATATTGAATTATTTAAAAAGTATAATGTATATTCCGAGGCTGAGCTTAAATCAAGAGAGTCTATAAATATTGAAAGATACAATAAGAGTCTTCACATTGAAGGTCTTACCGCTATACGAATGGCAAAAGAGCAGATTCTGCCTGTACTCAGCAAGGTAAGCGCAGATATATGCCTTAACCTTTCTGCCAAAGAGGGCGCAGGTATGTCTGCCGCTTATGAGAGAAGCATAGCCGAAAAATTAAGCAGTATTACCGACGGTATTTATCTTGACTGCTCTATACTAAATGATGCAATAACCGCCGCCGAAAATAAAGACGACATTCTTGAAAAGGCAAAGGCATATCGCGACTGCGTTATACCTGCCATGAACGCTATGAGAGAAAAGGTGGACACCGCTGAAACCTTAGTGGACGAAAACGAGTGGCCTTATCCTAACTACTGTGATTTGCTTTACAGCGTATAAAATTAAAGATGGTAAACAAAATGTTTACCATCTTTTTTTATATGAATATATAGTTTATATCCCATGCAGGAAGACAGCGTTGTCTTCGCATATAAATTTTATAGTTGGGGTTTAATCTTAGTACCTCTAAGGGAAGGCTGAATAAATCCTCAGACCTATGATAACAGGCTATTTGCATTTTAGGTTTGTGACTCAGCGTTTCCTTCGCCCCTTTTATAGCCGAAAGCTCACTACCCTCTACATCCATTTTTATGAACGTAGGTGGGTTTTCTTTTGTCATATTATCAATAGAAAAGGCGTTTATTTCGGTAGTTTCTCCCGTACTGCTGTTTCCCCTGCCCTTGTTTTTAGACATTTTTATAACGCCGTCTTTATCACTCACCGCGCCGTTAATAAGGGTAATAGACTTTAAATTTTCGGTGTTTTTCTTAAGTTTTCTAAAGTTTCTCTCATCAGGCTCAAGGGCGGTAATGCTTTTATAGTTTTTATCATATTCTATAAACTCAAACACCGTATCACCGCTATATGCCCCAAGGTCAAGATAAGCTTCACCGTTTGGCTTTATGATATCCATTGTTTCGCTATATGGGGTTTCACAGCAAAGAAGATACTCTACCCTACCGGTCAACTTATAATAAACGGTATTTTCGAAAACCTTTTTTGACTGACTGTCAGCCAGCATATTATAAACCTTTGTAAGCTCGTACTTATGCTCTCTTGCAAAGGAAATATCAAAAATTTCCTGCCCGTAAACAGGAACATCAGGAAGATAAAGTTCACTGTCCTCGCCGATTTTTAAAATATCCTTTATAACATTTTCAAGGTGACTTCCAAAACAGCAAAGCACTATCATATCGCCGAGTTTACTTTTAAGGTCTTCATAGGAAGTTACCGTAAACCCAAAAAATTCTTTGCCCTTTTTAAAGCCGAGGGATGCAAAAATACCGCTTATTTTAATGCCCTCTTTTAAAAGACGGGCATAAATTTTATCGGCACCGTTACCGGTGCCGTATAAAACAATAGGTTTTTCTGTTTCCTTTAAATATTGCCAGATATCTTTCATAATCAGTACTTCTCTATTTCAAAAATAACCGCGTCATTATTTTTTAAATTTCCGTCAAGTGTACCGTAAAGCACCTTTCTTACGTGATAAGCAAAGGTTGCGCCAACAGTATATTTCTGCTCACTATCATGATAGTTCATAAGCGAAATTATACTGCGCTTCTCGTCGATTTTATGCTCTTTAGCGCACACATAAATGTTATCGGTATAAACAGAGGGCTTTAAACCTGCCGACTTCATAATAAGGGAATAAACCTTATGATAAGAAGGAGTATCATTTCTGTCAAAAGCGCCTTTAAGCCTTGCTACCTGTGCTTCTACAGAGAAAAGGCTTATTATAATTTTACCGTTACCAAATTTTCTTAAGACGATAGCAGGCGTACCGTCACTGAAGCTTGCCAGTACCTTGCCGTTTATGTTTTTTAAGCGGTAAGCATAGCGGGCTACTACGGGAAGCTCTGTGCCGTCAATATTAACACAAAGTGTGCTCGTACTGTCTTGACGGGCTATCAGTTCATCATCCGCTAATACACCCAGCCCTTTAAAAAATGTACTGCCCACCGAAACAAAAACAGTTGCGCCCTGTCGGGCTTTATCTATAAGACGCTCTACAGCATTTTTACTGAGTGTGCTGTTTTCCTCTGCTAAGGGCACTATGTAAAGCTTACCGTGCGAGAGTTCCTTAGCCGCACAGCAGTAGGATACCCCTAAGTCGTTCTGTGTGGAAAGGCACATTACATTTGTTGCAAGGCGCTGCCCTTTCTGTAAATTATGAGGCATAACACAAACAGCGTCACAGTTATGCTTTGGCATATCTATCTTTGAAAGTGCAGTCACTGTTTTTTTAATTTCCTTAAAGACTGCTTCTTCCTTTAACTCGCCGCTTAAAAAATAACCGTTGCAGTGGTGAAGATAACAGCTAAGCAAATCTCCTCTTACATAATCAGCCTTGCAGTCAGCATTTTTTCCATCAAAGTCTGTCTTTTCTATAAAGCAGGGCTTTTCGCCTATATCCTCCAGCATGTTGTTTACTGCACAACTACTAAGTATAGGGCGCATAGTATTATTTCTGTAAGCCCCAAAAACTTTTTTAGGATGAACAGTCAGCATATCAACACACTCAGCGTGAAAATGCAGTTGCCAAAAGGAAGCGGTTTCAGGGTTCATACTTTCGGTAGCCAGTGAAGACAGTCCCGAAACAACGGGGTGGGTGTCATCAATAGCCCTTATAGCATTGCAAACCATCAAGGTCCAGCTATACTGCGCCGCAACATTACCGTTTATATTTTTAATAGCAGAATATTCCTCTCCTATACAAAAACCGCTGAGGCTAACATGGTCTTTAAAGCGTGTAACAATATATTTAATAAATTTCTGTTCCCACATTAAAGCCGTAGGGTCGGTAAAAATATTTCTGTTTTCAAGATAGGAAGGAACGGTGTTTTGTCCGTTTACAGCACAGCAAAAAAGTGTGAGTTCTACCTTTAGACCATACTTTTTACAAAGATTCATAACCGTTTCAAGCCTGTTCATCATAACAGGAGAAACACCTGCATCTCCCTCAGGTGAATTATCAAGGGGTGTGCCGTCCTCATACGCTACAGCAAAATGCTTACCTGCCCAGCGGTCTTGCTCTTTTATAGGCTGAAACTCTTTCCATACAGGTAAAAGTCTTATATATCTGATGCCTGCGCCTGACAGTAAAGCAAAATCTTTTTCAGTGGCTTTTTCGTCGAAGCTGTGCCACATTTCATCTGAGAAATAGTTAACTCCGAAAGCAAATTTTTTGCCCAGCATAGTTATCCCCCTTTCTTAAAATCAGTTATTTGAAAATTCAGAAAGAATAAGCCCCTCGTTTTTCTGTAGCGCCCAGTTTATATTCCACTCACTTGTAAAGATAAGCAGATATCTGTCCTTAAAATCCTGAACAAGCTTTGTATCAGAGGTAAGGTTAAGATTTTTAACATCTATATTGTCCCCTTCTATCCACCTTATCAGTTCATAGGGCATACTTGTCTTTCTTACATCTACATTATATTCGTTTTTAAGACGGTATTCAAGTACTTCAAACTGAAGCACACCAACAACGCCTACTATAACCCGTTCCATACCGCTGTCAGGCTCATGGAAAATCTGAATAGCACCCTCTTGGGCTATCTGGGTCATACCCTTTACAAACTGTTTTCTTTTAAGGGTATCTATCTGCTCGTAAACGGCAAAATGTTCAGGCGCAAAGGTAGGTATGCCCTCAAAGGTCACCTTATTTTTAGCAGAGCAAATTGTGTCACCTATTGAGAAAATACCGGGGTCAAAAACACCTATAATATCACCTGCATAGGCCTCATCTACAATTTCTCTTTCCTGCGCCATAAGCTGTTGCGGCTGAGAAAGTCTCATAGATTTTCCCGACTGGATATGGAAATATTCTTTGTTGCGCTCAAATTTACCTGAGCATATACGCATAAAGGTAAGTCTGTCGCGGTGCGCTTTATTCATATTCGCCTGAATCTTGAATACAAAGGCAGAGAAATTATCATCCTCTGGGTTAACCGTACCGTCTATCGTATTTCTTGGAAGGGGCGGTGTTGTAAGGGTTAAAAAGCTTTCAAGGAAGGGTTCAACACCGAAATTAGTAAGAGCAGAGCCGAAAAATACAGGGCTTAGCTTTCCGTATCTTATCTGCTCTAAATCAAAATCATAGCTTGCGCCGTCAAGCAGTTCTATCTGGTCAACAAGGTCGGCGCGAAGATAAGGGCCTATAAGTTCGTCAAGCTTATCGGTGTCGGTAATATCGCACTCTATAGCTTCAAGCTTATTCTGACCCTTTTTAAACTGTTCAAAGGCGAGAATTCTTCTGTTTTCTCTATCAAAAACGCCCTTGAAATCAACACCTGAGCCAATAGGCCAGTTCATAGGATATGTGCCTATACCGAATTCCTTTTCAAGCTGGTCAATAAGCTCAAAGGGGTCACGGGAATCTCTGTCCATCTTATTTATAAAGGTGAAAATAGGAATATTTCTACGGGCAACTACCTTAAAGAGCTTTCTGGTCTGTGGCTCAATACCCTTTGCGGCGTCAATAACCATAACAACGCTGTCGGCTGCCATAAGGGTACGGTAGGTGTCCTCTGAAAAGTCCTGATGTCCAGGGGTATCAAGTATATTTATACAGTATCCGTCATACTCAAACTGAAGCACCGAAGATGTAACCGAAATACCTCTCTGCTTTTCAAGCTCCATCCAGTCGGACACAGCGTGTCTTGCGGTAGCCTTACCCTTAACGCTTCCTGCAAGCTGAATAGCGCCTCCGTAAAGAAGCAGTTTTTCGGTAAGTGTGGTTTTACCTGCATCAGGGTGGGAAATTATCGCAAAGGTTCTTCTGCGGTTTATTTCCTGTTTCATTTCGCTCATAAAACAATTCTCCTAAACTGTAAATAAAGGACGGTGTGAATGACACCGTCCTTACCTTTAATTATCATTGCGGCGTCTGAATCCGCGGCGCTGTCCGCCGTTGTTTCTGGGCTTTCTTTCCGGCTCTTCGTCGGCACCCTCTTCAACAACTGCGCCCTCGATCTCAACAAGAGCGTCTCTTCTGGAAAGGTTAAGTCTGCCCTGGTCGTCGATTTCGGTAACCTTAACAATTACTTCGTCACCAACGCTGACTACATCTTCAACCTTCTCAACACGCTTAACATCCAGTTTGCTCACGTGAACAAGACCTTCCTTACCGGGAGCTATTTCAACAAAAGCACCAAAGCTCATAAGACGGGTAACCTTACCCTTATAAATAGCGCCGATTTCAGGGTCGTTAGCAATGGTTTCAACTATTGACAGTGCCTGTTTACACTTATCAATATCAATACCTGCAATATATACGTGACCGTCATCTTCAATATTGATGGTAACCTCGCACTGCTCCTGAATAGACTGGATAACCTTACCCTGCTTACCGATAACATCACCAATTTTAGAGGGGTCAATAACGGTAGAAAGCATTTTGGGAGCATATTTTGAAAGTTCTTTTCTGGGCTCTGCAATACATTTGCAGATAACCTCATCAAGAATGTAATTTCTGGCTTTATGGGTCTTCTCAAGAGCCTCTTTAATAATAGCAGGAGTAAGACCATGTACCTTTAAGTCCATCTGAATAGAGGTGATACCCTCTTTAGTACCTGCAACCTTAAAGTCCATATCGCCGTAGAAGTCCTCAAGACCCTGAATGTCAACCATAGTCATAAAGTCGCCGTAAACGCCCTCATCACCTGTGATAAGACCGCAGGAAATACCTGCAACGGGAGCCTTAATGGGAACACCTGCTGCCATAAGAGCAAGGGTAGAACCGCAAACGGATGCCTGAGAGGTAGAACCGTTAGAGGAAAGAACCTCACTTACAACTCTTATTGCATAGGGGAACTCCTCAACGCTGGGAAGAACAGGAATAAGAGAACGCTCGGCAAGTGCGCCGTGACCGATTTCTCTTCTTCCGGGGCCACGGGATGGCTTGGTTTCGCCAACACTGAAGGAGGGGAAATTGTAGTGGTGGATATAACGCTTTTCGGTTTCTTCATCAAGACCGTCAAGCTTCTGAGCCTCACTTACTGAAGCAAGGGTAGCGCAGGAAAGAACCTGAGTCTGTCCACGGGTGAACATACCTGTACCGTGAACTCTGGGAAGAAGGTCGATTTGTGCATCAAGCGGACGGATTTCATCAATACCGCGTCCGTCAACACGCTTCTTCTCGTCCTTAAGCCAAGCACGAACAACATGCTTTTGAACGAGATACATAATCTCATCAAGTTTAGCCTCTTGGCCTTCGAAACGCTCGTCAAACTTCTCGTGAACAGCTTGGTAAATAGGAAGTAAAGCAGCGTCACGAACGAGTTTGTCATCGGTATCAAGAGCTTTTCTAACATCTTCAATGCAGAAAGCTTCAATTTCTTCCATAATAGCAGGGTCGGGATCGTTGGAAACGAACTCGAACTTCTCTTTGCCGATTTCAGCAATGATGCCGTTGATGAATTCAACAACCTTCTTGTTTTCTTCGTGACCTGCCATGATGCAGTCAAACATTAAATCATCATCGATTTCGTTTGCGCCGGCTTCGATCATAGCAACCAAGTCAGCAGTAGAAGAAACGGTGAGGTTAAGGTCGGTCTTTGCTCTTTGCTCTAATGTGGGGTTGATAACGATTTCGCC
>JAZNQX010000172.1:0-3327 GCA_045590395.1 Acutalibacteraceae bacterium | reverse complement strand
TAACGACAAAAAATATGATAAAATAATATAAAAAATTAAGGAGGTGTATTTTCCAATGAACAAGACAGAACTTGTTGCACTTATGGCTGAAGAAGCAGGCATCACAAAAAAGGATGCTGAAAAGGCATTAAACGCATTTATCGGCGGTGTGCAGAACGCAGTTAAAGCCGGGGATAAGGTTGCCTTAATCGGCTTTGGTACATTTGAAGCTCGTGAGAGAGCAGCACGCGAGGGCAAGAATCCTCAAACGGGTGCAAAAATCAAAATTGCAGCTTGCAAGGTTCCTGCATTTAAGGCAGGCAAAGCTTTCAAAGATTTAGTAAAATAAATCATAAGACAAAAGGCAATAAATATAAAACCATCTGCATTACCAAGTCGGTCTTGCAGATGGTTTTATTGTTTATTCAATTACAATTCTGAGTGAAAACTTGCGGTCATTAGTCTTAAATTCATAAGCGGCACCGGCTTTTTCGCAGAAGGCTACTATTGAGCGTGTTCCAAGACCGTGTTCTGATTTTGTGCTTACGGGAACGCCGTTTTTATCGAGACTTATGTTTCCGTCAAAACTATTGCTTATCTGTATCATAAAGCAAGGATAAGTTATTGCCTGTATTTCGATATATCTGTCTTCGGGACTAAGCTTCATACAGGCGTTGATGGCGTTTTCAATAGCATTAGCAAACACTACCGAAAGCCCGACTTCATCTACTGGCAATGTGTCCGGCAACTTGATAGAGGTTGTAATTTTTATTTGATTACTCTCTGCTTTTTGAAGATATGATGCAAGAATGGAATCTATAACAGCATTTGAGGTATATCGCTTAACCTTTGTTTCATCCAGCTTCTTATGATATTTTTGCAGGTATTCAATCAGTTCATCATATTGCTTGTTTTCTGCCATTGTTGCAATGGAGTCTATTTTATGCCTGAAATTATGTCTTTCTATGCGGAAAGCTTCTTCGGATAAATTTATTTCGGCAATACGTTCTCTCATATTTGAAATCTGGAGTTTTAATATGTTTTCCTGCTCATTAGCAAAATGTAATTCTGCTTGATGCTTCAGCGTTATGAAAATATTGATATACAAAACAGGCATTAACACAAACAATAAAATTGCAAGCGGTAAGTATTCAGGTCTGTCTGTAATAATAGTCGGAAAGCTCATTACAAGCACCAGTACAACATAAAATACTCCTCCGATGGCAGCAAATGCGTACCAGCCTTTTTTCGTATGCTTTTGTATTTCCAAAAATGCAGCTCTGAATTTTTTGGCAACAAACCATTCAAGCAAAGGAAAAGCAATAAGCCTTGAAAGAAACATAAAAATAAAGTTGTCGCCGGGCAAATAATAATCTAAGATGTAGGTAATATATATGATTTCAAGCGAAATGGTATCTACTACGCAGAAAGTAAACAAAAACCTTCCGTCACGGTATTTTGCAAGAAACCAAAAGAATATAAGGCTCGGCAACGTACAGGTAAGAAGCACTATCTCTCCGCACTTTTCAGGTCCGAGAATAAAAAAACAAGCCAGATTAAATATAGCAAGCGGAACCATTACAATTATGGTAAGCGTCATAGCCTTTTTCTTCGGGTATCTGGACTCATAAAGAAACATAAACAGGATGAGTACATGAACCAAAGACCATATAACAGATAATTCTCGAAATATTGTCATATTCTGCTTTCCTCCTTAAACCAAAAATCTATCCACGCTGAGCGAACATCAAGGCAGGCGGACTTTGGCAGGAATAAAATGTTTTCATTCCGAAAAACCAAAGAATCTTTTTTTACGGAACTGACATGATACAAGTTTACCAACATACTGCTTCCGCAAAGGAAAAAAGAATTATCGCATAACAGTTCTTCTACTGCTTTTGAAAATCCTGTGCGGATAGTTGTGCTCTCTAACGTGCTTCCGTCTGCAAGATGATATACGATTGCTTTTCTGACAAGCTCTGCATAGACGATTTTTTCATACGAAAGTCTTGTAATACCTTCGGAAGTTTTTACTATAAAACTTTTTTCTTTGGATGAAATGTGTTCGGCTATATCATCAAGTGTGTTAAAAAGCTCGCTTTCTGCAACGGGTTTTAGGATATAGTTCGTAGCTTTTGCTTTGTAGGAATCTATCGCAAATTCATCATTTGATGTAAGATATATTATTTTTCCTTTGACACCTTGCCTGCGTAATTCAACACCAAGCTCAATGCCATTCATACCGGGCATAACTACATCAAGTATAAAAGCATCAAACTCACAGTTTTTGTTGATTGCGTCAAGCAAATTTTCAGCATTGGCAAATTCTGAAACAGTAATATTTCTGTTGGAATTTCGTTTTATGTAATCATTCAAAAGCGAAATAATTTGTGATCGACATATCATATCGTCATCACATACAGCAATTTTCAAATCCATCACCTCACAACCATTTTTATAATTATAACATAAAAATCGTATTTTGTCGATATTTCGGGAGAATTTTAATTAATTTCGTTACTTTTGAAATAAAAAAACAAAGAATTTTACACCACTGAATAAATTTAGTGCAAAAAGTGTCAAAATTAGTGCAGGGCAACAAAAATACATATAAATATGGTAAAATATGTACAAATTATTCGACATCAAAGAATAGTGTATTGGAGGTACGATTTATGAAAAAGACAAGAAACAAACTGTTGTCGTGGCTGTTGGTTTTGGCCATGCTTATGACAATGCTGCCGACAGTGGTGCTTGCATTAAGCAGTGATGTCTATATCGGCGGGGTAAATCTCGGCGACGGCAGTAAGGTGACGTACTATGTCAACGGCGCGGCAACGGCGGTAACGCAAGAGCCTGAGGTGTGGAACGCCAAGCTTGAGACGGTTGGCGGCGTTGCCACCCTCACTATCAGAAATCTGTTCGTGGCGGCTTCGGGCGAGGAGGGTATTAAATCCTATCTGCCGCTGAACCTCGTTCTCGAGGGCGCAAACTCCGTCACAGGCGGAGACGAGGATAGTTCATGGCCCGCTTACGGTATCTATGTCAACGGCGATCTTACCATATCCGGCGACGGCAGTCTTTCCGTCATCGGCGTTGCTTCCGCAGAGGATGACAGCTACGGCATTTACGCCTACGGGCAGATTGAGATTAACGGCGGTACGGTAAGTGCTGTCGGCGGTACGGCTTCGGGAAGCAGCTACGGTATTTACAGTTTTTCTGGATATGGTATCGTTATCAACGACGGCACAGTGAATGCCACCGGCGGCACAGCTACCGAGGACAGTTATGGCATTTGCGCTTATTCAACGCTTTTGATTCAGGGCGGTGTGGTGAATGCTACCGGCG
>JAZNQX010000171.1:0-1757 GCA_045590395.1 Acutalibacteraceae bacterium | reverse complement strand
TATATAGGTCTTTTTGCAACAGGGTTTAACAATGTTGACCTTGAATATACAAAGAGTAAAAATATTACCGTTTGTAATGTGCCCGGTTATTCTACCGAGGCAGTGGCTCAGCATACCTTTGCGCTGATTCTCGAAATACTTTCCCGTACCTGCGATTACAATAAAACCGTAAAACAAGGTGATTGGGTTAAAAGCCGAACCTTTTCTTATTTTCCTATACCGATTTTTGAACTTCACGGCAAAACGCTTGGTATAGTTGGGCTTGGAAGTATTGGTAAAAGGGTAGCAGAAATTGCACTTGCCTTTGGAATGAAGGTTATTGCCTATAACCGCAGTATTAAGGATATAGACGGAGTTACTCAATGTTCATTTGAAGAAGTGCTGAAAAACGCGGATATTGTGTCACTACACTGTCCGTTAAACAGTGATTCAGATACTATTATGAATAAATCCGCTTTTGATAAAATGAAAGATAACAGCGTATTCATAAATACCGCAAGAGGCGGTCTTGTTGACGAATATGCCTTAAGAGAAGCACTGATTAGCGGTAAACTTCTTGGTGCAGGGCTTGATGTTTTACGAAGTGAACCAATGGATAAGGATTGTCCGCTTTTAAATATAGAAAACTGTATTATTACCCCGCATATTGCTTGGGCAAGTCTTGAAACGAGAAAAAGGCTGGTGGATATTGTAGCCGAAAACCTTGATGGATTTTTAAAAGGAAAGCTAATTAACACTCTCTCATAATTGACTTTTAGATAATATATGCTATAATACTTTAGTTAACTTTAATCGAAGGAAGTCTTATAATGGCAAAAATTGAAAATTTACGTAATATTGCTATAATTGCTCACGTAGACCATGGAAAAACCACCCTTGTTGACCAGCTTTTAAAGCAGAGTGGTACTTTTCGTACTAACGAGCAGGTTGACGAAAGAGTTATGGACTCTAATGACCTTGAAAAAGAGAGAGGCATAACTATACTTTCAAAAACCACAAGCGTTAATTATAACGGAATTAGAATAAATATTGTTGACACCCCGGGTCATGCTGATTTCGGCGGTGAAGTTGAACGTATACTTATGATGGTAGACGGTGTTTTACTTCTTGTAGATGCTTTTGAGGGCTGTATGCCGCAAACAAGATTTGTTCTTAAAAAGGCCTTGGCGCTGGGCAAAAAAGCAATAGTTGTTGTTAACAAAATAGATAGACCTATGGCAAGACCTGCCGAAGTGGTAGACGAAGTGCTTGATTTGTTTATAGAACTGGGCGCTGATGACGAACAGATAGAATTTCCCGTTGTTTATGCTTCAGGCAGAGATGGTTATGCTTCATTTGATGAAACTCCGGGTGAAAATTTAAAACCTCTTTTTGATACAATAGTTAAAGAAATTGATGCTCCTGAGGTTGATGTAGACGGTCCTCTGCAGATTTTGTTTTCAAATATTGAATATGACGACTACCTTGGTAGAATCGGCGTAGGCAGAGTACAGAGAGGTACCGTCAAAAACGGCGAAAACCTTGTTCTTTGCCACAGAGATGGCACAACCTCTAATGTAAAAATAGCAAAACTGTTTATGATAGATGGTTTAAAACGAGTAGAGGTAGATGAGGCAAGTGCCGGAAATCTTATTCAGGTTGCTGGTCTTTCCACTCTCAATATAGGTGAAACCGCTTGTGCGCCTTCTTGTATTGAGCCGTTACCCTTTGTAAAAATAGACGAGCCTACGCTTTCTATGAATTTTATGGTGAATAAT
>JAZNQX010000170.1:0-6930 GCA_045590395.1 Acutalibacteraceae bacterium | reverse complement strand
AATATGGGTGCGGCTATGGCACCTGCTGCTTGCTCTACCATATTACAGTTTTTATCAGACACAAACACACGTCCTGAGGATTATGATATGATTTACACAGGCGACCTGGGACTTGTGGGAAGCAGACTTTTGTACGAGCTTTGTGAAAACAGGGGAGTAAGGCTGTTACCCTATCACAAGGATTTCGGCAGTATGATATTTGACATTGTCGGTCAGGATGTTCATGCAGGCGGTTCTGGATGTGGTTGCAGTGCCAGTATGATGAGTTCTTATATAATGGATGAGATGAAAAAGGGTAACCAGAAAAATATTCTTTACTGCGCTACCGGTGCTTTACTTTCACCCACTTCAGTGCTTCAGGGAGAAACCATACCGGGAATCTGTCACTTGGTTAATATTCGTGCATAGGAAAGTTGGAAAATTGGCGCTAAAATTGTTGACATTAAACCCTCTGTAAAGTATAATTTGGTCAGGAATTATGCTTTTTCAGAGGTGTTTTTATGTTCAGTAACAAATTTGTTTCGGCAACTAAGGAAAGAAATACATTGGCTAGTCATCTAGCTGCACCATATATGCGCAAAAGTATTGAATTTGATACTCTGCCTGAAAGTCTTTCTATAACGGTTTGCGGACTTGGCTTTTATGATATATTTATCAATGGTAAAAAAATCACCAAGGGCCTTTTAGCACCTTATATTTCTAACCCTAACGATATTTGTTATTACGATAAATATGACCTTATGCCCTATATAAAGCAGGGTAGGAATGTTGTTGGCTTTATCCTTGGCAACGGCTTTAAAAATAATGACGGCGGTGCTATATGGAATTTTGATAAAGCGGAATTTGTAGGTCCGCCTCAGCTTGCTTTTGCCATTGAAGGTATAGTAAGTGACAGAGAAATACTTATTGAAGCTGATGAAACAGTTAAAGTGCACTCAAGTCCCATTATTTTTGACGATTTGCGCGCAGGAACGCATTATGATGCGCGTCTTGAAATAGATAATTGGTGTTCGCCCGATTTTGACGACAGTAACTGGGATAACGCTTATTTTTCTGAAATTCCTCAGGGTATGCAGAAGCTTTGTCAGGCTGAACCTATTGCTGTAAGACGAGAAATAAAGGCAATAACATTTAATAAGACTACTCTTGATAAGACCTATAAATGTCATCCTAATTTTGATAAATGGGGATATGAAAATCTGGACAGAAGCTTTTGTGATGAAGACTATGAAGGCTATGTTTATGACTTTGGTGTTAATACTGCAGGTGTGCCGAAAATCATACTGAAAAACACTACAAAGGGACAGAAAATTGAGGTTCAGCTCTGTGAATTTTTAAATGAAGATAATCAGCCCTCCTACAAAAATCAGGCTTGTTATTTTGACGGATATGTTCAGCGTGATATATACATTTGCAAAGGTGCACATGTCGAAGAATTTATACCGCCCTTTACATATCACGGTTTCAGATATGCCTTTATAAACGGACTAAGAGATGAACAGGCAAAGCCCGATACAGTAGTATACCTTGAGTGCTCGTCTGACATTGCCACTCGCGGTGGTTTTTCATGTTCAGATGACACCCTTAACCGTCTTTATGATATGGTATGCAGAAGCGATATTTCTAACTTCTACTATTTTCCCACAGATTGTCCGCATCGTGAGAAAAACGGTTGGACTGGCGATGCCGTGGTTTCCTGTGAGCATATGCTTTTAAGCTTTAAAGTTGAAAACAGCCTTAAAGAATGGCTTTATAATGTTCGGGCGGCTCAAAACAGCGCGGGAACTATACCGGGCATTGTACCAACAGGTGGTTGGGGCTTTGCCTGGGGTAACGGTCCTATATGGGATAATGTGCTTATTGAACTGCCTTACCAGATTTACCGCTATACCGGTAATACCGAAGTGCTGAAAGAAAGCATTGAAGCTGTATATAAGTATCTTGTTTACGCAAAAAATAAGAGAAATGAAAAAGGGCTTCTTTGCTACGGACTGGGTGACTGGGTGAAACCCCGCGGCGGCAAAGAGGTTGCGCCTAAAGAATTTGTTGACAGCGTAATGATTTATCAGTTTGCTGTTAAAGCGGCAAAGATGTATGAATTTTTAGGGTTAGATGCAGAAAAAGATTTTGCCCATTCCTTTGCAGGAGAGCTTAGAGCAGCAATAATCTATGAATACATAAATGACAATGAAGGAAAAGTAGCAAATGAGGCTCAGACCGCTTATGTGCTTGCTATTATCCATAAGCTGTTTTCAAGTGACGGTGAGAAAAAAGCCGTTAAAAATCTCGTTAAAGAGATAAATGATTACGGTATGCATGACTGCGGTATGATAGGTATAAGATATCTGTTTTATGTGCTTTCCCGTAATGGCTATGCTGACCTTGCCTATGACCTTATTGTAAGTACAAAACAAAACGGTTACGGTAGATTTGTACAGGACGGTTTTACCACAATCCCCGAAACCTTTACCTATCTTGATTTAGAGGGAAAACTCAGCTATATGTCCCTTAACCATCATTTCCTTGGTGATATCAGCCATTTCTTTATATCTGATATAGCAGGTATCCGTGTAAACGATAAATTTATTAACCCTGCTAATATTGATATCGCACCCAACTTTATTAAAGCACTTGAAAATGCGAAGGCTCATTTTGACAGCACTGAGGGAAGAATAGAGGTTTCTTGGGAAAGAAAAGACGGCAATATTCTTTTGAGTGTTTCGGCACCCAATACAGTAAGCGGAAAAATAAAATTGCCCAGCGGTTATTCCTTTGCTGATGGCAGTACTCAAAAAGATGTAATATCTGGGGATTTTTTTGTAAAAAACGCTTAATATCAAGGGAAGAATATTGACAATACAGATGTTAATAGTTATAATGCAACTAAGGTGTTACACATGGTGACAACCTTTGTTGCATTTTGCTTTTTGTGTGCATCCAAAATACTGCTTAAGGTGGGTAATAATAATGTTAAAATTCGAAAAATATGTAGTTGGAAGCGGCGAAACCGAGGGCTATAAAGCACTTAAAGCCACTATACCCGAGGACGATAAATATATGCATTATCGTCTTGATGGCAACTGCCTTAAAGATTGTATAGATATTTATTATGTTATTCATGAAGACGGTGTTGCTCTTTGCAGAATCTGGATGTGCTATCCCCGTCATAAAAATGCTATATCTAACTGGGGCGCTGTTTATACCGAAGAGGCTTGTCGCGGTCAGGGCCTTTGCTCTAAAAACCTTAAATTCTGCTTTGATGAGGTAGCAAAGCTTGAAAATCCTCCTGCTGGTCTTTTCTGTACTGCTGGCGGTCAGTGGAAAGCAGATATGTATCAGCGCTACGGCTGGAAACTGGCTATTCACGATACCACTAAAGGTCCGCTTTATTATCCCATTGGTGACGGTCCCGATAACTTCCTTGAGTTTTATACCAATTATTACACTCCTGCAAAATCTCTTCGTGCTGTAAAGGGAACTTGGGAGTGGAGAAACGAGATTGACTGTCTTTTAAAATTCGCTATGATGGATAAAGGTCTTTCCTATGCCATAAACGGCGAAAGTGATTTAAGCTATATGCTCCTTCATACACCCGACAGAGATGTAAGATATATTCTTACCGAAGATGATAAGTGTGTAGGCTGGATGCTGGACGGTGTTGCAAAGGTTTATCCTCTTTATGAGAGCCTTCTTGACACTATGGAAATTGTATGACTAAGAAACGTAAAAAAACACAGGAAAAATTTTCTGTGTTTTTTTGTTGCAAATATTCTGCATATATAGTAAAATATATATATTAAATTTATGTAAAAAGGGTAGGATTATTTATGAAACCGGTATATAAAAGAATATTACTTAAACTTTCCGGAGAAGCTCTTGCCGGAGAAAAGAAAAGCGGTCTTGATTTTGATAAGGTAGTTGAGATTTGTGAAAGCATTAAAAAATGCGTTGATATGGGTGTGGAAATTGCCATAGTTGTAGGTGGCGGTAATTTTTGGCGCGGCAGAAGCAGCGGCCAAATGGATAGAACCAGAGCCGATCATATGGGTATGCTTGCCACAAGTATAAATGCTCTTGCTGTTGCTGATGGTCTTGAGCAGGTAGGTGTTACTGCCCGTGTGCAGACTGCTATTGAAATGCGTCAAATAGCAGAGCCTTATATCAGAAGCAAGGCTGTACGCCATCTTGAAAAGGGCAGAGTTGTTGTTTTTGGTTGCGGTACTGGTAACCCCTTCTTTTCTACCGATACAGCCGCCGCACTGAGAGCTGCCGAAATTGATGCCCAGGTAATCTTTAAGGCTACCAATGTTGACGGCGTTTATGACTGTGACCCCAAGGTTAATCCTGATGCTAAAAAATTTGATACCCTTTCTCACCTTGATGTTCTTCAAAAAGGCCTTCACGTAATGGACAGCACTGCAGCTTCACTTTGTATGGATAACTCTATACAGATTCGTGTATTCAACCTTGATAAATCCGATAATATTGTTTCTGCCGTTGTTGGTGAAAATATCGGAACTGTTGTAAAGTAAATATTGTTTACGGAGGTAAATTTATGGATAACTTAATTAAAAACACCGAAGAAAGAATGGATAAATCTCTTGACGCTCTTGACAGAGATTATAAATCCGTCAGAGTAGGCAGAGCAAATGCTTCTGTACTGGACAGAATCAACGTTGATTACTATGGTGTGCCCACACCTATTCAGCAGATGGCTGCAGTTTCAATGCCTGAGCCCAGAATTCTTATGATAAAACCTTGGGATGCTTCTACCTTAAAGGAAATTGAAAAGGCTATTCTTGTATCTGATATCGGTATTAATCCTCAGAACGACGGTACCGCTATCCGTCTTAACTTCCCGCCACTTACCGAGGAAAGACGTAAAGAGGTTGTAAAAGAAGTAAAGAAAATGGCTGAAGACAGCAAGGTATCGATTCGTAATATTAGACGTGATGCCCTTGAAAAGCTTAAAGGTCTTAAGAAAAATAACGAAATCACCGAAGACGATGAAAAGAACGGCGAAAAGAAGATTCAGAATCTTACAGATAAGTTCTGCAAGGAAATTGATGTATTATCTGCCGCTAAAGAAAAAGAAGTTATTGAGCTTTAATTTTTAGGTGAATAATAAATGATATTTAAAAGAAAAGAAAATAATGCGCCCCGGAGTATTCCGGGGCATATTGCCATTATTATGGACGGTAACGGCAGATGGGCTAAAAAAAGAGGTATGCCTCGTTCCATTGGTCATTCTGCAGGTGCAAAAAAGTTCAAAGAAATTGCAAGATACTGTAATAAAATAGGTGTAAAATACCTGACGGTGTATGCTTTTTCTACTGAAAACTGGAAGCGCCCAAAAGAAGAAATTGACGGCATTATGAATTTGCTGAGAGAGTATCTTAAGGATTCTACTAATTTTAAGGGTGAAAATATTAAGCTTAGATTTATTGGTGACCGTCTTGCGCTACCAAAGGATATTCAGACTCTTATGGAAAACAGTGAAAAAGAGTCTGAAGATGCAACCGGTATGACTGCCTGTCTTGCTTTAAACTACGGCGGCAGAGATGAAATTACCAAGGCGGTGCAGAAAATTGTTAAAGAGGGAATTAGTCCTGATGAAATAAATGAGGAACTTGTTTCTTCAAGGCTTTTTACTGCCTATACACCTGACCCTGACCTTGTTATAAGGGTAAGCGGAGAATACAGACTTTCTAATTTTCTTGTTTGGCAATCTGCATATAGTGAATTTTATTTTGATAAGGTTTTATGGCCTGATTTTTCCACAAAGGATTTAGATAGGGCTATTGATGAATTTAACCGACGCAACCGTCGGTTTGGAGGCGTATAAGCTATGCTGACTCGCATTATTTCAGGCGCCGCTATGATACTTATAGTAGGCGGCATCTTGGCACTCGGATATTTTTATCCTGTTGTACTGGTTTCATTTATTGCAATTATTTGTGCAATAGGCTGTTACGAAATCTTAAATAACACAGGAATTGTAAAGAATAAAACCGTTACTATCGGTGCATTGGTTTACGGTTTTTTAAGCGTATTTGTTAACTGCGGTTACATAAAAATTGCAGATTATACTGTAAAAGGTGAAGTTATTACCGTAATTTTTGCGCTGTTTATTGTTGTTTGCGCACTTAGTTTTCATAAAAGTATGGATATGGGTGCAATAGGTGCCGCCTTTGCTTTTCCCGTAATGATTTCTTATGCTTTTTCAAGCCTTGTTTTGCTGTACTCAGGTAAAAGCGGAGTTTTCTTTTTACTTCTTTTGCTTAATTTTTCCTCTGTTTGTGATACAGGTGCCTACTTTACGGGTGTGCTTTTAGGAAAACATAAATTATGTCCTGAGATTAGCCCAAAGAAAACAGTAGAAGGGGCAATAGGAGGTATTTTATTCAGCCTTATTTGTACTGCTGTCTTGTGCTTCGCTTTTGAAAAAGTCGGCGATTTAATTATAATGCTTATACTCACTGTAGTTTTCTGTATTATAGGAATGTGCGGTGATTTGTTTGCATCTGTTCTAAAGAGAAGTGTAGGTATTAAGGATTACGGTAAATTAATCCCCGGTCACGGCGGAATACTTGACCGTTTTGACAGCATACTTTTAATAGCACCGGTTATGTATCTATTTATTTCCGGAGGGGTTTTCTAATGACAGAGAAACTTATTCTTCTCGGTTCTACCGGCTCTATAGGAACACAGGCTCTTGAGGTTGCAGAAAAGCAAAACATTAGAGTAACTGCATTATCTGCAGATAAGAATGTTTCGGTTATGGAGGCGCAAGCCAGAAAGTTTAAACCATACTTTGTTGCCATGGGAAGTGAAGAGGCGGCTAAGGATTTAAAACTTAGACTTTGTGATACCGATATTAAGGTTCTCTGCGGAAGTGATGGAATATGTGAGTTGGCCGCAGGTGAGGGT
>JAZNQX010000169.1:0-21454 GCA_045590395.1 Acutalibacteraceae bacterium | reverse complement strand
CAACACAATTTGTAATTTAATGAGAATAAATATATGAAAGCAACATGGGCGCAAGGTAAAACCTTGCAAGTGAATAGTGACAAGTTTCGAAAAGGTGATTTGCTACGCAAAGCGTTGATTATAAATATAGTTTATGATAATAGTGTTGGTTGCTTTTTGCTTCATTGACATTCGTAGATATGCGGACTATAATAAATACAGAGCATATATAAAAAGGGGTTCAAAAATATGTTTAAAAGAAACAGGACGTTTTTTAAAAGGTATTCAAAATATATCGATGTTAATATTATCTATCAGGCTATATTTGGCCTCGCTTCAATCTTATGTGCTATATTAGCCTGTGTTTTCAATTACTCATTGGCTGCGGTTTTTGATGTTATGAAAGATGTTTTCAGCACCCTTATGGTGTTTGTTGTCTTTGTTGTTGCAATACATCATTTCAAGGAACGTTTCGGCCCTAAAAAAGATAAGTTCGACTATATAGACCATTGGGAAAATAACAAGGCAGATATTTACGGTGAGGATATTTCTTCCTTCCTGAAGCCTCTGATTTATGGTTTACAAGCGGCTACATATTCAAGTGAAGAAACAGAAGAACTTTATAAACATATCGATGGACTTTTGGCGGAAAAACCGCGCATGGACTCTACGACTAAAAGGGTTCTTATAATGGCCAAGGCCATACTTGAACTGTTTATCAAAACAAAAAGACTTAATGAACCGCTGATTGATAAAAAAGTTTTTGAGGATATTGTGAATGTTTTGTCTTCTCCATGTGAAAATGATATCGATGATGCAGAATTTGCCGCTTGGTGCAGGATATTCAGGACCGATAAGTTAGAACTTGCCTATGAATGTTATGCATCGGGCTTGGAGGGAATACAAAAGGTACAATACTTAACGTTGGCACTTGAAAAATGTAAGGAATGCATCGGCTTGCTTGACTCTCAGGTTCGTAAAAATCCTGACGATAGAAATTTTGCTTTACTTTATCTTTCTTATCTTAACCGCAATATTGCACAGATACATAGCGAATTGTATAAAATAAATAATGATAAAAGTGACTTGGATATATCCAATAAATACATTCTTATAACATATAACATTCGCAAGGAGTTATATGATTATTTCCACAATGTAAGAAAAGCCAAAACTCTTACAGCCGATTATATAACACAGGAATATGTGTTATCTCTAAGTGAAAAATATGGATTAGAGAAAAACCCTGAAATCAAACAAGAGATTGCGAAAGAAATTCATTCAAATTATGATAAATGGGTTTTGCAGAGTGAAACAAGAAATATGCTTTTAAAAAAGATAACCGAAGCTTTAGAACAGGTTGATCATAAAAAGGAGTAGATTATTTTGAAGATTGCCCTATTGTGCGATTATGGTATGGATGATGCGGTGGCAACGCTTTATTTACTTAAATACGCTGATAGATTTGAGCAGATTGATATACTGCCCATCGGCGGAAACTTTCCTCTTAGCGAGGCTATGAACAACGCAAAGCGAATTTTGACCTATGCAGAAGAACTGCCTAAAAATATAAGGCTGGTTGATACATCCTGTGTGCCGCAACGGTTTGAACGTTTAACCAATATTCACGGCGAGGACGGAATAGGCAACTTTTTGCCCAAAGACCAAAATTATAAGGGCAAAATTATTGATTTTAACGAATGGCTTTGTGATGTTGGTGATGATTATACTATAGTTAGTTTAGGCCCCTGCACTGTAACACGAGAAATTTTAAAAAAGCAAAATGTTGGCTCGCTTATTCTTATGTGCGGAAATATATCAGAGTCGCCTAACTATAACGAATATGAATTTAATCACGGTATAGATCCTCAGGCTTTTGCTGAATGTGTGAAATATCCACACTACTCTGTAACGCTTGATACCTGTCACAATAAATATTGCGACTTTAATCTTATTAAGATAACCGAAGAAGGTTGGTTTAAAAAAGCGGTAGAGCGTACGGTTGAACTTTCAAACAGCAGACTTGAAGATGCTTGTTACATCTATGATCTTGTAGCGGTCATATATCTTTTAGAACCGGAAAAATTTACAAGTGAATTCAAAAACGATGCTTTTGGAAATAAAATTAATGTTTTAAAATATAACCGAAAAAATTTCATATTGTAAAAATATGCAGTAGTTAAAGCAGAAATTAAGAAATTCAAATGAATTTTTCCGCTATACTTCTATAAGGTGATATTATGAAAATTATTGCGACGGATTATGACGGTACGTTAAACTATAAAGGAATAGATGTAGAGAAGCGTGAGGCTATTGCTTTATGGAGAAAAAAGGGTAATCTTTTCGGCATTGTCAGCGGAAGAAGTGAACAAAGCCTTAAGGAAAGACTGCTTGAGGATAAAATTGAGGTAGATTTTCTTATAGCAAATAACGGCGCTACCATTTGTAACGGTGAGGGCAAATTATTAAAGGGAACTGTTTGCAATGGACAGGGTGTAAATGACCTGCTCCGTTTTCTCTTTAATGAGGGCTGTCTGCACTCAAGAATTCACACAAAAAACGGTCACTTTATTATTAAAAGGGAAGAAGACCTAAGTGATGGCGAGTTTACCATATCCTCTTTGCCTTTAATAGAGGACTTTTATCAGGTAAGCGCACTTTTCGAAACCTCTGACCAGTCGCGAAATTCAGTGAAAAATATTGCTGAAAAGTTTGCCACGCTTTATAATCCGCTTGGCAACAGACGGTGGATAGATATTGTGCCCATAGGGGTGTGCAAATCAAAGGGAATACACAGCCTTAAAGAAATATACGGCATAAAGGAAAGCGATATTATTACTGTGGGCGACAGCGAAAACGATATTGATATGCTTAAAAACTTTAAGTCTTTTGCTATGGAAAACGCGCTTAATGAGGTAAAAGCGGCGGCAAAGGGCAGTGTAAAAAGCGTAACCGAAATCATATTTAAAGAAATGTAGAATAAAAGCAGGGGGATAGCTCTGCTTTTATTTTTTAACCAAAACTCTACCGAAAGTAGAATTTATGCCGACGGCTTAGAAAAAATTAAAACAAAAGTCTAAAATAGATAGATTTACTAAAAATATTACTTATGATAATATAAAAATAACAATAACAATAACAGAGGTGATGTGTGTGGATGCTAAAACGGTGGGTTGCACAATACTAAAACTGCGCAAAAAATGCAATATGACACAGCAGACCTTGGCGGAAAAGCTTGATGTCAGCGACAAAACTGTAAGTAAATGGGAAAACGGCCAAGGATATCCGGATATAACTATATTTCCAAAGCTGGCAGCCTTATTCGGTGTTACTGTGGACTATCTGCTTTTAGGTGAGAAGAAAAGAATATGTATTGCAGGAAATATCATTGCTGATATTGTAAAAAATATAGATTCATATCCAAATTCCGGTATGATGGCAAGAATAGGTGATATAAACTACGCCGTGGGCGGTTGTGTGCCTAATACCGCAATTAACCTGTCAAAAATAGACGGTAGCCTGCCCATAAGTGTATTCGGAAGGGTCGGAATAGATGAATACGGAAGGCATATATTATATAATCTGCAACAAAGCGGTATAGATGTATCGGGGATAAAAATGTCAAAAGACAGTCCTACCAGTTTTTGCGATGTTATGAGTATGCCTACAGGCGAGAGAACTTTTTTCCATAAGAAAGGCGCTAATGCCGAGTTTTCACCTGAAGATATTGATGTAAAGAAACTGGAATGCGATATATTCCATATAGGCTATATTTTGCTTCTTGATAAATTTGACGCTTATGATGAAGAGTACAAAACGGTAATGGCAAGGTTCTTACACAGTCTGCAGGAGAAAGGAATAAAAACTTCTATTGATGTAGTAAGTGATAACGAGGCTGATTATGCCGCAAAAATAATTCCGTCGCTTAAATACTGTGATTTTGCCATTATGAATGAAATAGAATGCTGCAGAATATGGAATCTAAGTGCCTTTAATGATGACGGAAGCTTAAATGTAAGCAATGTAAAAACTGCTATAAGAAAAACTGCGGATTGCGGTGTTAAAAACAGGGTAATTATACACAGCAAGAAAATTTCTTTTGTTATGAATGTAGAAAGCGGTGAAATTACTGAGCTTACTTCTCTTAATATCCCTCAGTCCGAAATAAAGGGCAGTGTAGGTGCAGGAGATGCTTTTTGTGCAGGCTGTCTTTACGGAATATACAATGATTTTTCTGACAGTCAGTTACTTGAGTTTGCATCAGCCACCGCCGCGTGTAGTTTGTTTGCCGTAAACTCTGTTGACGGTATGAAATCCAGGTATGAAATACAAAAAATAGCACAAAAATACGGGAGGCTGTAAGTATGACAAGAAAAGAATTTGAAAAACAGGTGAAGGCGTCTCTTGAACTTTACGAAAAAGCGGGTATAGTACTCACCGATGAAGAAAAGAAAAATATTGAAGTATGCGACCACGGTATAAATATTGTAGAAAAAGTAGGAATTCAGCTTGTTACCTATGTGAACACAGAAAGGGTTTGTGCAAAAGAAATAGTTTTAACTCCGGGACAAACCTGCCCCGAGCATAAGCATGTTCCTACAAATTCAAAGGAAGGCAAGGAAGAAACCTTCCGTTGCAGATACGGAAAAGTGTATCTTTATGTTCCGGGTGAAGGAAAAAAGTCGGATGTTAAGGCACGTATTCCTGAAACCGATGTAAGCGTTTTCCATGAAATAATTTTAAACCCCGGCGAGCAGTACACAATAATGCCGGAAACATGGCATTGGTTCCAAGCCGGTGAGGACGGTGCGGTTATTTCGGAATTCTCAACAAAAAGCACCGATGAAACAGACCAGTTTACCGATAAAAGACTTATAAGAGAACCTATTATAGAAGACTGATTTACGGAGGAATAAATATGCTTGTTAATATGAATGAAATTTTGCTTGATGCACAAAAGAAAAAGTATGCTGTTGGACTTTTTAATACAATAGATACCGACGCTATTGAAGCGGCCATCGGTGCGGCTGAGGAACTAAAGTCCCCCATAATAATAGGAACAGCTGAGGTTTTACTGCCCTATGGAGAACTGCAACTTATAGGCCCGTCTATGATAAATATGGCAAAAAATGCATCTGTGCCCGTAGCTGTTCATTATGACCATGGACTGACAAGTGAGAGGTGCCTTGAAGCGTTAAATCTCGGTTTTACCTCTGTTATGTATGATTGTTCTGTAGATACATACGAAAATAACATAAAAAGGGTAAAAGAAATGGCGGATATAGCCCATTCCTTTGGTGCTACAATTGAAGGAGAACTGGGACATGTTGGTGATAATGAGGATTCACTAGAGGGAGAAATTTCAGAGGAAAACCCTGAAAAAATGTACACCGACCCCCTTAAAGCAAAGGAATTTGTTGAGAAGACCGGTGTAGATGCCTTAGCCGTTGCAATAGGTACAGCTCATGGAACATACAAGGCAAAGCCAAAGCTTGACATCAGAAGGTTAAAGGAAATCAGTGATACAATAGAAACTCCGCTTGTTTTACACGGCGGCTCAGGTCTTACAAAAGAAGATTTTGAAAATTGTATCGAAAACGGTATAACAAAGGTAAATATTTTTACCGATTTATATTCAGCCGGACGCAATGCTATTGAGGAAAATGCCGCTAAGGATTATCATAGCATAAGAGCAGAAAAGGTAAATGCAATTAAAGAGGCTGTTAAGGAAAAGATTATGCTTTTCGGCTCCTTTGGTATGGCGAAATAAATAGAATTTTAAAAGCAGGGGACACCCCTGCTTTTTTATTTTAAATATATATTACAATATATATTAGCTTTATTGACATTTTTCGCATTTAATAGTAAAATAAAAGTAATAAAATAATGGGGTTTTTTATATGAAATTTTTTGACTTTGCTTTCATGGATTCGTATAATACCGGAGAAACGCTGAAAAGGAATAAACAAATTACTTTTGCGCGTGTTCTCATTCTAATTGCGGCTTTTTCCTGTTTTGTGTACTTTACTGCGGCAAGAATTATAATGTGCGCAATAGGAGTGCTGCTTTGTATTCTTCCCGGCACAAGAGATAAAATTTTTGCTGATAAGAGTAACTTTGTTCTTGCTTTATTTACCCTTATTACTTCTATTGTTGCCCTTGTAAATAAGAATTACATAGGCTTTGGCAGAACCTGTGTTTTTGCCGCTATGATAGTTATATTTTCGGTAACCAGAAGAATTGTCACAAAGAAGTTTTATGAAGTACTGCTTAATGTAATATGCACAGGCGGCTGTCTTGCAACGGTATACAGTATTATTGAAATGATAATTATGGACAAAAAAGTGCCCGGATATCGCTGTGAGGTTACCTTCTCTAATGCCAACTTTTTCGGTGTTGCGGTTATGATGGTAATTCTTATCTGCGCTTATAAGGTGGTGTGCAGGGTTAAATACTCTTATGTTTACTATTTTGTTGCCGCCTTTAATGCAGTTGGTCTTTATCTTAGCGGAAGTATGAGCCTTTGGATAATCGGTGCTATAGGAATTGTGCTGTTGCTTATTTTAAATCGTGACTATAAGCTCCTTATTGCTTTTGTTGCCGTTATTGTGGCGGCACTGCTGCTTGTGATTCTTGTGCCTCAGTTTTTACCCCGTATAAATCAGATTGGCCCTACTACAACTAACCGCGTTAAAATCTGGACTTTTGCCATAGAACAGATTAAGGAAGCTCCCATACTTGGAAGAGGCTTCTTCGCCTATAAGCATCTTTACAATACTATGTCACCTACACGCCCCGATATTTATAAAGCGGCACTGTCACATAACTTCTTGCTTGACTGTCTTTTGTGCCACGGCTTTGTAGGAACCTCTCTTATAGGAATTTATATGGGTATATTTGTTAAAAAGATATATACCTGCCACGAAATACTGAAGAAATGCGGCAAAACATATCTTAATACTATTTTTGCTGCCGCCACCGTAGCGGCGATAGCCTGTTATGGTCTTATGGATACAACTTTTGTCTGGGTACAGACGGGAACAATTCTACTGTTTATAATAAGCGGCGTGGGTGTTGACGAAAGAAAACTCCGCCACATAAAATAGAGAAAAGAGGAAATGTTATGAAAATTGCACTTATTGCCCACGATAAGAAAAAAGACGATATTATTGAACTGGCCAGAAAATACAAAGACGTGCTAAGCACTCACGAGCTTTACGCTACAGGTACTACAGGTACACTTATTATGGGTGAAACAGGTCTTACCATACACCGTATGAAAAGCGGCCCCTTAGGCGGTGACCAGCAAATCGGTGCTATGCTTGCCGACGGAAATCTTGATTTGGTTATCTTCCTCAGAGACCCTCTTACTGCTCAGCCTCACGAGCCTGATGTGTCTGCACTGCTTCGTCTTTGCGATGTTCAGAAAATCCCTCTTGCCACAAACGAGAAAAGTGCAACCGTTATGCTTGAGGCTATGAAAAGCAAGGTTTACTTTTCATAAAGCTGAAAAAAGTTAAAAGTCGGTTTTGTCTAAAAATAGTCTGAATATACTATTGACGAAACAGACTAAATATACTTAAATAGTAAGTAGGAAATATGCTATGAATTATTTTGGTATTGATTTAAGGGAAACCGTAAAGGTGGCGGTAATCGGCAAGGAGCATCTTGTGCCGCCAACTCTTCACTGTCAGCGTAAAATTAAATGCTATGTAATGTATTTTGTAACAAGCGGCAGCCTTACCTTAAATGTAAATGATGAGTCTGTTACTTTACTTCCCGGAGATATATACATATTTAACCGACACGATGTGCAGATGCCTGATACTGAAAATGAGTGCGAATACTTTTTTGTTCACTTTGACAGCGACAGCATAACAAAGCACAGTGACGATTATATTGAAAATGTTCGCAAAAAGAATATTGAGTTTTTAAAGGCCAGTCCTTATAGTCTTGAACGATATGACAGCTTTAATCTGCTTATTCGTCAGCATATACACATAAGCGATAAAAACAATATTGATTATCTTGTTGAAAAATTCAGAGCGAGTATTCTTCCCAAAGAATACAGCAGTATAAGAAAAAGTTTTAAGCTGTGCGCTAATTTTACGGCTATACTTATTCGCCTTGAAAAAATCTGCGAAAGCAACCCTTATGATAAGAAAAGAGAAAGGCACACCTACAATAATGTGAGAAAAATAGCCGACTACATAAATAAAAATTACAGCGAAGATATAAGCAGTGAAACTATTGAGAATAAGTTTTCAATAAATTACGATTATGCAAATCGCATTTTCAAGCAGTACTTTGATATTAGCATTAACCGCTACCGTAACGAGCGACGAATAGACAGAGCAAAGTTTTTGCTTTCCGCTACCGAAAAAAGCATTGATGAGATAGCTTTAGAAGTCGGTTTTGAGGATAAATACTATTTTTCGCGTCTTTTCACTAAACTTGAGGGCGTTTCGCCTTTAGGATATAGAAACAAATAATTTATAAAAGGGGATTTTATAATGAAACGTATAGGAACAATCACAAAGGTAAAACCCGGTATGCTTGATGCATACAAGAAAATTCACGACGAAATCTGGGATGATGTAGTTGCCGCTTCTCACGAATGCGGAACAAGAAACTTCACCATCTTCAATGTGGGTGATTATCTTTTCTCTTACAGCGAGTATGTTGGCGACGATTACGAGGCCGATATGAAGCGTAAGAGCGAAATGCCCGCTATAAAAAGATGGAAAGAGGCTACAGGCGCTATGCTTATGCCGGTAAATGAAGAAACCGCCGCTATGATTCTGCCTGAGCTTTTCCATTGCGATTTTTAATTATAAGATAAGGAGAACAGTAATGAGTAAAATCAGAAACGACTACAAGGTAGCCTTTACCCCGGGAGAGCGACTTAAAAAGGTTATCGACTATAATCAGGAACTGGCATACACAGGTAAAAGAAACCTTTATACCGCAGATACAACACAGCTTGTTTACCACTGGACAGACAAGAGTAACGGTGTTGTTCCCCGTACAGGTGAATGGTCTTATCCTCCCGAAATGAACCTTTCTCTTGGTGACCACGGTTGCCGTGTTGATAACGGACAGGATTTCCCCCGTTACGATGAGGTTCCTTCTCACGTAAACGGCTATGAGGCTACTCCTGAAAGCTGGGCTAATGACTATGCCTTCCTGCTTGAGAATACCCCCGTTTCCATTCATCCTTACGAGTCTATCGTAGGTGAGTTTCACTGGGAAATGAACGAGGTTAGAAAATACTACTTCGGTGACCACGTACACGAGCTTGGCCGTGAGGTTAGAAAGCTTGGTGCCGGCGGTACCAGCCACGGACATACCTGTCCTGACTTTAATATCGGTCTTACTCAGGGTTGGGGCGGTATTATGAAGCGTATCGACAAATCTCTTGAGATGTACGAACGCCTTGAACATGCAGAAAAGGTTGGTTATTTAAGAGGCCTTAAAACCGTTTGTCAGGCTATTATTGACTACATTAAAAAGTATGCTGATGCTGCAGCCAAAATGGCAGAAGAAGAAAAGGATGCAGACCAGAAGGCTATTTATGAGCTTATTGCTGCTGACTGTGCATACATCGCAGAAAACGCACCTTCAACCTATCATCAGGCTATTCAGTGGCTTCAGTTTGCTATTATGACCGACCGTATTGTTGGTCACGGTAACGGCTACGGACGTCTTGACCTTTACCTTAACGACTTCTATCAGAAGGACATTAAGGAAGGCAGAATTACCCGTCAGGATGCAAGAGAATATCTTGCTGAAATGTTCCTTAAGATTAGAGGTCAGCATTTCTCTATCGGCGGTCGTCTTAAAGACGGAAGTGACGCTTCTAATGAAATGAGCTTTGTTATTCTTGAGTCTTACGATATGATAGACGACTATAACAACCTCTTCCTTATGTGGCACAAGGATATTGACCCCAAGCTTATGGAATATGCTTGTGATGTTCTTGCAAGACACGGCGCAAGTGTGCCTTCAATGGCTAACTACGACCTGCTTGTTGACTGTCAGCTCCGTTCAGGTGTTGACCCCGATATCGCTTGGAACGTAGCAGTTAGCGGTTGTCAGTGGTTCTGTCTGCCCGGCAGAGAATACTGCGACCAGGACGTTAACGCTCTTGTTCTTCTCGACCCCATGTGGAGAGCGATTGACAGAGGTATTGAAGAAAACATTACCGACTTTGAGCGCCTTATGGAGCTCTTTACTGAGGAATTCAAGGCTACCAGCGAAGCACTTCGCGTATTCAAGGATGCTCAGTACGATGTACTTGATAAGGTATGGCCCGAAATGGCAACCTCTCTTAACTGCCACGGACCTATTGAGCGCGGTGTTGATATGACAGGAGCTCGTGGTGTTGACTATCAGTATACTTCTACCAATATTCTTGGTATTCCTAACGTTGCAGACTCTCTCTTTGCTATTAAGAAGCTTGTTTTCGAAGAGGGTGCATACACTCTCGCAGAGGTTAGAAAGGCAACTGATGAAAACTGGAAAGACAATGAAGTTATGCGTCAGCGCTTCTTACGTCAGAACAAATTCGGTAACGACATTGACGATGTAGATGAGCTTTGCGTTCGTATATGCGATATTATTGCCGACATTCTTGACGAAACCAAGAATAACAGAGGTCAGCAGTATAGAGCATCTCTCTTCCAGTTCCAAGGTCACACCTGTACCGACGTTCTTCCTGCTACTCCCGACGGCAGACTTGCAGAAGAACCTCTGGCACACGGCTGTAATCCTACTGCCGGCAGAAACGTTAACGGACTTCTTGCAACAGCAAACTCTGTTACCAAGATAAAGAACTACAAGTTCCAGGGCGGCTCTTTACAGGTTGAACTTCAGCCTAAGTTCTTCGACGGTAAAGAAAACATCGGTAAGTACATTCAGAACTTCACCGAGGCATTCTTTGCAAGAGGCGCATTCCAGATAAATCTTAATATAATTGATCTTGAAAAGTTAAAGGACGCTATTGACGATCCTACCAATCCCGAATACAGAAACATTATTGTAAAGGTTACAGGCTATACCACACGTTTCATTTGTATGGCTAAACCCTTCCAGATTGAATTTGTAGGAAGAAATAACTACGAATCAATTTAATGAGGTGTACTATGAATAGTTCAGAGGGCTTTATATTTGATATATACCGCGGCACTACCCATGATGGCCCCGGTATGCGTACAACAGTTTTCTTCAAAGGCTGTCCTCTGCACTGCGCATGGTGTCACAACCCTGAAAGCATAAGTCATAATCAGCAGATTTGGTGGGAACAAATGCAGTGTATCGGCTGCGGTGAGTGTAAAAAGGCTTGTGAAAACAATGCTATAGAATTTGCCGAAACCGGTGTTATGATTAACCGCGATAAATGTGTGCTTTGCGGTAAATGCACAAAGGCTTGTCCTACCAATGCTATCAGTTTTGTGGGTAAAAGCGTTACCTTAGATAGCGTATTCAAAGAAGTTTCTAAATATCAGGCTTATTACAAAACCTACGGGGGCGGGGTAACCGCCTCCGGCGGTGAGCCTATGCTACAGTATTCTTTTGTTAAGGAACTTTTCAGGATGGCTCACAAAGAGGGGATACATACCGCCGTTGATACCAGCGGGGCTGTATCCTTTGACGCGTTTAATGAGGTTTTACCTTTTACCGACTGTGTTCTTTATGATATAAAGCTTCTTGACAGCGAAAAACATAAGGAGTACACAGGACTTGATAACAAACTGATTCTTGACAACCTTTTAAAAATTGCCGACTACATAAGGGAAAAGGGAGATACTGAACTTTGGATAAGAACACCCCTTATTCCCTCCATTACGGCAGAAAAGGATAATATTATTGGTATTGCCGAGTTTATAAAGGAAAACCTGATGGACGTAATTGCCAGATGGGAGCTTTGCACCTTTAACAAGGCATGTCAAAATAAGTATGAACGGCTGGGACTTTTGTGGCAGTGCGGTGATATACCTCTTGTAAGACGCGAAGACGTGGAAAATATCAGAGAAACTGTAAAAAGTACAGGCTTTGATGAAAATAAACTTGTTATTTCCGGCCTTGTTGCCGATTAGGAGATGAAAATATGAAGGAAGGAAAAATAACACAGCAAAGTCTGGGAAAACTATCCACAGGCGAAGAGGTTATCAGCTACCGTCTTGAAAACGGCACAGGTGCTTACTGCAATATAGTAAACCTTGGCGGCGCCATAACCAACATAGTTGTTCCCGACAAAAACGGTAAGCTTGACGACGTAATTATCGGTTATGACACAGTAGAGTCCTTAGAGGCTTGGGGCGGTCATTTCGGAAAACTTGTTGGCCGTTTTGCAAACCGTATAGCAGAGGGTAAGTTTACCCTTAACGGTCAGTCTTATCAGCTTGCTAAAAACAACGGTGAAAATCACTTACACGGCGGTCCCAGAGGATTTCACGTTAAACTGTGGGACGGTAAAATCGAAGGCGATAAGCTGGTTCTTACTTTACTTAGTCCCGACGGTGACGAAGGATATCCGGGTAACCTTAATGTAAAGGTTATATATTCTTTTGACGAAAATAATACCTTGTCTATTGATTATGAGGCGGTAAGCGATAAGGATACTATTATCAACCTTACTAATCACGCTTTCTTTAATCTTGGCGGTCTTCACTGCAGTGACGTTAAGGGTCATCTTATGAAGCTTAATGCCGACCGCATTACTGCGGTAAAGGACAGAGGCTGTATTCCTACAGGCGAACTGATGAGTGTAGCAGGTACTCCTCTTGATTTCAGAGAGTTTACCGAAATAGGCAAACGTATTGATGATAAGGAAAGTTGTAAACAACTTGAATACGGCAACGGTTATGACCATAACTATGTTATAAACGACTGGGATAAAACCCTTAAATGCGCCGCAGTAACCATTGAACCTGTATCGGGCAGAAAGATGGAAACCTATACCGATGCTCCGGGCGTTCAATTCTACAGCGGTAACGGTCTGGGTAATTACCCCCATACAAGAGGAAAGCTGGGCGTTCCATACAACTTCTATCACGCATTTTGTCTTGAAACTCAGTATTTCCCCGACAGCATAAATCATCCGAACTTTCCGTCCTGTGTTCTCAAAAAGGGTGAAGTTTTCAAAACCTCAACACAGTACAGATTTTCGGTAGATATATAAAAAATAAGGAGTAATAGGGTATGTTGAATTATAAGGTAAAAATCGGTCTTATTCCCGTAAGACGAGACACAACCCCAAGAAAAGGTATCTTTAACTGGGGCAAAGCCGAAGAACGCGGCAAAAAGAACATCAAGTACATAAGAGAACATTTTACTGACGAAAATGTAAGCTTTATCGACCTTGAGGGTATTACAGAGTCACAGCTTCTTTTCAGCGAAGACGATGTTCCCGCAGTAGTTGAAAAGTTCAGAGCTGAAGGTGTAGACGCAGTCCTCTTTATCAATGCAAACTTCGGTCCCGAAGAAACAGTTGCTCTTACCGCTCAGAAGCTTGGTAAGCCCGTTATGATTTGGGCTCCCATTGATGATGAGTTTGAGCCCGACGGTGCTCGTTGGACAGACAGCCAATGCGGTCTGTTTGCGCTCAGCCGTCAGCTTCAGAGAAGAAATATTAAATTCTCATACATTGAAACCTGCGCAGTAGAGGATGAGCCCTTCAAGAAAGGCTTTAAAGACTTTATCGCGGTTGCTTGTATGGTTAAGAACTTCAAGGATATGCGCGTAGGCCAGATGGGTCTTCGTCCCAAGCCCTTCTGTTCTGTAATGTTCAACGATGCTGAACTTTTACAGAAATTCGGCATACAGATTGTTCCTATCAATAACGTTGTAATGCGCAATAAGTTTGACGAAATTATGGAAGAAAACTCCAAAGAGTTAAACGACGGCACAAAGCTTATTCTTGACAGATATGAGGCTCAGGATGACTTTACCGAGGAAAAAGCCAAAAAGGTTTACGCTCTTGTAGAGGTTTACAAGTGGATGTTTGCTGAATATAAGCTTGATGTTGTATGCGCTGAGTGCTGGTCAGCTCTTATGGCTGATTTCGGCGGTATCGGTGTTATGCCTTGTATCGCATACTCAATTCTTGCTGATATGGGTTATATCGTTTCCTGTGAGAGCGATATGAACGGCGTTCTTACTATGGCACTTCTTTCTTGTGCTTCTCTTGGTAAGAATCCTCCCTTCTTCGGTGAGTTCACCGTAAGAGGTCTTCACGATAGAAATGCCGAGCTTATCTGGCACTGCGGTCCCTTTGCTTATTCTCTTAAAAAGGAAGGCGAGCAGGCTAAGTGCTGTGACCAGAAGCAATGGTTCCCCGTTAAAGACGGTCACTACACCGTTTCCCGTCTTGACCAGGATAATGGTGAGTATAAGCTGTTTATCGGTGAGTTTGATACTACCGACGGCCCCTACACCACAGGTACATATCTCTGGGCTAAGCTTGACGATTTTGCTAAGTGGGAAAGAAAGCTTATTGAAGGCCCCTACATTCACCACATGGCTGAAATTGAGGGAAGCTACGGAGATGCATTTAAAGAATTCTGTAAGTATATTCCGGGAATCACTGCTGACCCCGTTGAATAATAAAAAAGTCAAAAAGGAGTATTATTATGGCTGATATCAATAAAATTCAAGAATTAAAAGACCAGGCATATCAGATGCGTCAAATGATTGCAAGACTTGCAAGAAAGGTTGACATCCACGTTGGCGGTGACCTTTCCATGACCGATATGATGACTGCAATCTATATGTACAAAATGCGCAAAGACCCCAAAAATGTTAAGTGGCCGGGTCGTGACAGATTCCTGCTTAGTAAGGGACACGGCGCAGGTTGTCTTTACGTAGCAATGGCTATGGCAGGTTATGATGACCTTGACGAAATTTACGAAACCTACGGTAAATTTGGTAGCCGTTACGGTGCTCATCCCTGTAAGGTTCAAAACCCTGCTCTTGAAATGTCTTCAGGCTCTCTTGGTCACGGCCTTGCACTTGGTGCAGGTATGGCTCTTGCAGGTAAGCTTAAAAAAGAAGACCATTATGTATTCGTAATGCTGGGCGACGCTGAGTGTGCTGAGGGTTCTGTTTGGGAGGCTGCTCTTTCTGCTTCCAACTTTAAACTTGGTAACCTTGTTGCTTTCGTTGACCGTAACCGTATGAGCCTTAGCGCTCCTACCGAGGATTCTCCCAACGGTATGAAGATGGAACCCTTTGCTGACAAATGGAAGGCTTTCGGCTGGAATGTAAAGGTTATTGACGGTCACAACATGGAAGAAATTGTTGAAGCACTTGATACTTTACCGGCAGAAGATTCCGACGTTCCTACCGTAATTATCGGTAACACCATTAAGGGTAAGGGCATTGACTTTATCGAGAACCTTGCTCAGTGGCATAACGGAACATTTGATGATGAACAGCTTGAAGCTGCTCTCAAGTCTTTGGAAAAGACCCGCTAATTAGGATAGGAGGACAAAAAAATGATTGAAACTTATAACCTTGGCGAATGTATTCGCAGTGGCCGTCCTATTATGGATGAAGTAATAATGGAATATACAAAGAAGAACGATAAGTTCTATCTTATCTCTCCCGATATGACCCGTGCCGCATTCCCGAAATTTATGAATGCTTGCAGTGACCGCAACATAAACGTTGGTATTGCTGAAACTGCCGCAGTTGATATTGCTTCAGGTATGGCACTTGAAGGCTTCTTGCCTTATGTTTACGGTATGTCTGCTTTCCTTAGTATGCGTTCTTTCGAGGCTATCCGTACAAATGTTGGCTATCAGGGCCACAATGTTAAGTTTATTGCTTGTAACACAGGTGTTTCTCTTGGTATGCTGGGCTCTACCCACTATGCTATGGAAGACCTTGCACTTGTCAGCACTATTCCTAACATGACAGTTATCTGCCCCGGTGACCCCGACCAGACCGTTAAGGCTTTCTATGCCGCCGCTGAAATTGACGGCCCCGTTTACATCCGTATGGCTAACGGTAAAAACGAGTCTGCTGTTTACAAAACTCAGGACTATGAGTTTAAGGTAGGCAAGGGTATCACCATTCGTGAGGGTGATGATGTTGCTCTTATTGCTTGCGGTGTTATGGTTGCTTATGCAAATGAGGCCGCTAAGCGTCTTGCAGAGCAGGGCATTAACGCTACCGTTATTGATATGCACACCATTAAGCCTCTTGATGAAGAGCTTGTTTTAAAGGTTGCAAAGCAGACCGGTAAAATCGTTACAGTTGAAGACCACTTCAAAGCCTGCGGCCTTGGTACTAAGGTTGCTTCTATCGTAGCTGAAGCAGGTATCCCTTGTAAGGTTAAGAAGCTCGGTATTCCTGATATGTATCCCGGCTTTGGTCCCTTTAAAGACCATCTTGAGCATATGGGTTACGGCACCGAAGGCATTATCGACGGTGTTAAGGAAATCCTTAAGTAATTTAAAATTAAATGCCCCTGAAAAATGGGGCATTTTGCCAACTTTTGATATAGCGATTTATACAAAAAATATTAAATTTGGAGATATATTATGAAAAAGTATATAAGTCTTTTGCTTACACTGTGTATACTCATATCTATGCTTATAATTCCCGTTAATGCTAACGCTTCAACTTATGCCGGCGATACATATTATAAGTTTACCTTTGGACAGGGCGGCACAGCTTATGATGAATATGTAAGCGGACAAACTGCAACCTATAAAAATAATACATTTTATCCGCTTCTTGACCAGACGGTAGGAAGCACTACGGTAACTACCGCTCAAATTACCGATAAGGCGACAAGCGGTACTGTTAATACCTTGCGTGTTGAAGGCTCCAACGGCAGCAGATGGAAGCTTATTCCTCTTAAAGCCGACGGCTCACCATTTGAGGTTGCACCTAACAGCAGCTATACCGTAAAGATGAAGGTATATCTTGAAGCTAAAGCTTCGGGCAGTCAGCTTTTTGTTGGTCTTGCCGCACCTAATACCAATGATTTTAACAATGCTACAAGTGCCGGCTGGTATAACGGTAATTTTGTTACAAGCCAGGTAGTACATTCACCCTTCTTATCCAGTAATATGATAAGCGGTGGACAGCTTGTGTTTGAGGATTTTGACAGCTCAAATGCTACCCAGTATTTTGAAAGCACAAAACCCCTTGCTACAAACGGCTGTGCAGAATATGATGAAGAAAATAATTCTTACTCCTTTGTATTCGAAACCAGCGGCGGCGAGGTGACAAACAGTAACTATTTCTTTATTTCAGGCTACGGTAAGGAATTCACGGTTGAGGAAACCGACTATAGTGATACTATACATATTGCTGAAATAGAAATTACTAAGAATGCTGACAGCGTTACATTTATTAACGGTGACAGCCAAAGCAGTACCGAATACACCACCGGTGCGGAAATTGTTTATCCTCCGCTTACCGCAAACAGAAGTTATGACTATGTTTGGTCACTGTCAAATGAGGAGTATATTCCTGTTCCAAAAACAATGCCTGCAGGAAATATTACTGTTTACGCTATACAGAGTGATATTATAGGCTTTGAAAACTATGACCCTTGTGATTATACCGATATTTCAAACCGTATTGAAGTTAGTTCCGATAGAGCGTATAACGGCAGTAATTATTCCCTTAAGTATGAAAATGTTGAATATAAACTTGCCGAAGAGGTAACTGGCGGTAAGCCCTTTAGTTTTGACGGCAGTTACTATAAATATTTCTATACCTATAACGAGGCTACGGGTGAATATACACTGCTTCCTCAGGATACGGTTAATGGCGCACCCGCTTTTGAAGAGGGCAAATATTACATTAAGCGTGCCGCTACCGACTTGGAGCATGCCATAGAGCTTTGGAAGCTTGAAAGTGATACCAGCTATAAGGTATCCTTTAAATATTATTTTGACCCTGACAGTCAGTGCAGCTTGACTATTAAGCCCTTCTCCTCGGCGGCTAATAATATCTGGGGCGAAACCGTTTTCTACAGTGACGGTAATACTACTTTAAACAAGCCCGAAACTGCAGGCTGGAAAGACGGTGAGTTTTATTTCTCTACCGGTACACTTACAAGCGCTACAGAATATCTTTATATTCAGCTTATAAATACCGCAAATGATAATACAACTCCCGTAACGGCTTATTTTGATGAATTTAAACTTGAAGTAAAGGTGCCAGACCAGGTGGATGACCCTAATGTAGAATATGGCAGTGACCTTATGAGCTACTGCACTTTTGAAAATACCTCTGTAACTCATGAGCATGGATTTATTGATACAACCAATAATTATGTTGTTTCCCGTGTAGACAAAGGCTATGTTAAAAACGGCAAGTTTATAATGGACGAATGGTTTATGAGTGACCGTTCTGGCTTTGATTCTACTAATATTTCCATTGCTGACACAGGTTACGAAAGCAACTACTCTCTTAAATTCAAGCAGGTAAGTGCTGATAGCGGAAATGCTGTTGCATACAAAATTGCCGATATCAGTAACGGTCTTCTGCTTGAGGATAAGACTTCATACAGACTCAGCTTTTATTACAGAGCAGACGGTGTAAGCGATAAGGATTTAACCTTCAGCTTTGTTAATGCTAAGGATAAAAACAATGTTGCCGCAATAAATAGCAGTAATACTCTGACAATTTCGGCAGAGGATGTTAAGAGCGGCTGGACCTATGTATCGGTTGACCTTACTACCGATTTCGGCTCGGTCAACAGTGATATAAGCGGCGATGCCTTCTGCATTCCTGCTGTAGTTGTTAATGCAGGTATAGACGATACAGTAAGAACTGTTTATATGGATAATTTTGCAATATGCAAACCTCTTAGCAGTTCTATGGTATCTGTTCTTACCGATACCGCAAGTCAGACAGCAGGGGCTCAGGCACTTCGTTTCTACTTCAACTATAACGCTGATGAAAACGGCAAGCTTCTGCTTAGCGGTGGCACCTTTGAACTTAGCGCCAGAGGTATACTTGCCGCAGATGCTTCTAAGAATGAGGAACTTGTTGTTGATAACCCCAATGTTATAAAGAGTGAAAGAACTTCTGACTTCGACCATTGCTGGACATATCAAAACGGTGTTATGACCTTCAGTGCCTATATAACAGGCTTTGGTGCAAGTGATTCAAGAAATATTAAGGTTCGCGGTTATGTAATTCTTTCTGACGGTACCGTTTTATATTCTGATATAAGGAATTACTGCCTTGATGATGTTAAGGGATATCATACCTTAATGGAAAACAGCAATTATTATGACCTTAATGACAGCACTGTTGCTTCTAAAATAGTGTTTGAGGGTGCGAATGAAAAGCTTTCTGACGGTTATACTTTTGACTGGAATGGCTCGGCTATCGTTGTTACCGCTAAAGCGGTTGGCACAATGACCGTGTACCTTAGCGGAAGCGTAGCAAACAGAAATTTCACCCTCTATATTGACGGTAAGCAGGTAAGCGACAAATTAAAGCCTGTAGCAAGCGGTGGAAAATATGCCGTTACCTTTGATGTAGGAGATACCCCCGATGTAAAGGAAATCCGCTTTATTCGTCAGCAGGAAGCCGCAAACGGTGCAGCAGCTATACACGGCTTTGATATGTATGGTGAGCTTCTGCAGAGTGAGGAAAAAGATATTCTTATAGAATACCTTGGCGACTCTATTACCAGCGGTATGGGTGTTCATAGTACCAATCACGAAGACCACACCGCCGCAAGAACCGATGACGGAACTAATGCTTATGCATTCCTATCGGCACAGTACCTTGGTGTTGACTATCGTATTCGTTCGAAAATCAGTATTGCTGTTGACAGAGGTTATGAAACAACACGCAAGGTTGGAACAAGCTGGCTTTCAAGTTATGACCTTGAAAACTGCTGGAGAGACCAGACTACCCCTTATTCCGAAACAAGACAGGCTGATATAGTTGTAATATATCTTGGTACAAACGACATATTAAGCGGTAGAGTGGATAACCTTACAAATAGTATGAAGGAACTTGCAAATAAGGTAAAAACTTATAATCCTAATGCTAAGATTGTATGGATAAATGGCGGTATGAGAGTATATAAAACCTATCTTGAAGCGGCGCTTTCAGATTTAGGCGGAGAAACTGCAGGTTATTATATGTGCGATATGCCTGAAGAATTTGCTCATAAGGACGCCAGTGGTAATTATGTAAATACAGGTTATCACGGTCATCCCGGCGTTGAACAGCAAAAGGTTATGGCACATACCCTTGTTGACTTTCTTAAAGAAAAAGGTCTTGTAGACTAAACTAAAAGACTTCCGAAGAAATTCGGAAGTCTTTTTTAAATGTTTACAATTTTGTAGTAATTAAAAATAGTTCTTTATTTTTTTATACTTATAGTGTATTATGATATATGTATTACTGTGACTTTAAGAGGAGATATTATGTCTAAAAAAGTAAAAGAACAAGGTTTTATGGTGAATGAGGCAGAAGCTTCGGAATACATAGGCATAGAAAAGGTTAAAAAGACTATGCCCAAGGGCGTAAAGAAAGCTATTATTATATCCTCTATAGTTTTAGCCGCTTTGCTTATTCTGACTGCTGTATGGAATATTATATCTTATGACTGGCGCCACGGCAACAAGCCCGTTCCGTCTTTTATGAGCAATATCGGTATGTTTCAGGGCGCTTCCTTCCGTTATTTTGACGGTGTTACGGTAAACGGTGTTGATATTGGCGGAATGTCAAAGAAAAAAGCCGAGGACACTATTACCAAAGCCCAGAACGCTACAAAAGACCAGTACAACATAACCTTTGTTGCAGGGGATAAAAAATATACCCTTGAAGGTAAGGATATTGTTTTCTCGGTTGACAGCAAAAATGCTTTAAAAGAAGCAAAGGAATACTGCATTTCTGTTATGGAGGGCAAAACCTCTAAGAGAAATAAAAACTTTACTGCAGATATACTTGTTAATAAAGAGGCTATGTCGGTAACCTTTGAGGGTATGCGCCAACAGCTTCACTGCGACCCTGTAGATGCAACCTTTGAGGGTCTTGGAGCAGAAGGTCTTATCTTTGTAGACCATATTGACGGTATTGATGTAGACGATAATACTTTAGCTAAAGATATAGAGACCTTTATAAAAAGCGGTCAGACCGTTGGTGAGGTTACCGCTACTCCTGCTAAGACTACACCTGCTAAAATTAAAGTTGAAAGCCTTAAGGAGAAAATTCAGCTTATAGGCACCCATTCTACCACGGCAGGAACTGTTGCTAATTCCAATTTCAATATGAAAAAGGCTATGGAAATGTGCAACGGCTCTATTATAAAGCCGGGCGAAACCTGGTCCTTTAATGCTTGTACCGGTAACAGTAACCTTGCATCAGGCGGTTGGCTTTCCTCTACCGTTATTATGGCAGGTGAGTATGTTCAGGGCTATGGCGGCGGTATCTGCCAGGCAAGTACCACTATTTATAATGCGGCTCTTTATGCTAATATGAA
>JAZNQX010000168.1:0-2135 GCA_045590395.1 Acutalibacteraceae bacterium | reverse complement strand
AAAAATCAGTATAGTATTGAAGGTAAGCCTATTTTGAGCATAGTTACAACTTCCCCACCGCGATTTCATTTTTCTGAAAGTAAGCTTTGGCAAAGAACAGCAATAGTATTTAAAATGGTCATAGTGCTTATTGCAAAGCGAAGTAACTATATTCATACATTCTTCTTTTTGCCATTTATTGAAAACTTTTTTCTTTTCGTCAATATCAGAAATATTTTTTACACAAAGCACCAAAGTGTTGTCTGATAAAGTATAATAAGACTTTTTGCCCTCAGTAATGCACAAAGAAATATCTGTGCCTAAAAACTTTATTACATCACCGCTTTTAAAGTTAAAATCAGGCGATTTATGAGCATTACATTTTTCTAAGGCTTTTATGATAAAATCTGATTTGGATATTAAAAAGCGTTCAATTATTTTTCCGCTGACAAACGGACCTGCAGAAACATATATACTGCCGTCAGATTTAATTCGCAGATTAATATTTTTAACCTGTTTTCGAATAAGCTCATACTCAATAAGTCTGTCTTTTAAATATACAGTTTTAATCATTGGCGAGTACTGAGTTTATATATTTCTTCGGTTGCAAAAGCAAGTTTTGTAACAACGTTTTCTTTTTTGGGATAACAATAAAATGAATCGTTTTCGGTAGAAATATCAATACAATCAAAGGGTTTAATATAACAATAATCGTATTCAATATGCAAACTGTTGGTCTGTACGGGTGTACGGTTAACGGTATATTTTTCTCCTCTGTATTCACCCTCAAGTGTAAAGCCGTTATTTATATCGTGAGTGATTTTAGCATTACCCAGAGGTATAAAGCGCCAACAACGCGGAAAAGCGTAAACCTCAACATCATCGGTAAATGAGTAGGTTCCGTTTTCTACCTGCTGTCTTACCTGCTGTCTTTCCCACTCAAACCAGTCGGGAATATGCTCAAACTCGGTTTTTCCACTTAATGCAGTAAGGGTGCCGTCTTCATTCATATTCCAGCGCTTACCACATTCTTTACAGTAAATAACAGTGCCTTCTGACGCCATAACAGATTCTTTCATACAGTTGGGGCACTGATAAAGCACCTTGTGAAGTCCCTCTGCTCTGAAAGGCTCGGTGATTCTGATACCGTTATCCTTCATATACTTATAATCATCGTATTCCAGAGCCTTTTTAACGGTCTCGTTAATTTCCTCTACCGACATACTTTTAACCTGTTCAGCCGTTAAAATCTGAGTGAAGGTGGTATAAAAAGGCACCTTTCTTTTCTTTCTGTAATTCCAGAACGGAGAATGCAAATGATTTCCGTGATGTACTACGGCAACAACAGGAACCTTATTCAGTTTAATAAGCTTACCGAGAGATTCGGGGATATAAGACTGTGTACCGCAGGGTGAATATCTTGCTTCGGGATACATAGACAGTATATCGCCGCGCTTTAAAACACGACCGATAGACTTAATAAGGTGGATATCCATAGTAAACTTTCTGGTACAAATTGCACCGATAAGCTCCATAAGCCACGGTCTTCTGTAATAACCGTCAATGCTGACAACGTTGTTTACTCGGTGCGGAAAGGTACCCATAGCCGCAAGTTCAAAATCGATAAAATACATATGGTTACTAAGTAACATATACGGTGGTTTTAAGCCCTCCATATTTATTTTTTCAATTTTGTACTTCTTACCTATAAGCATTATCTTAGACAAAAACCAGATAAGATACGTGATTATAAGTGGTTGTCTAATGGGGTATTTAGCTGTATTATAATGCTTTTTATTTTTATAATTGATAATTTCTTTCATTCTTCTCTCCCCCGTCAAAAGCCATTATATAATATTTAACACATTTTTTCAACAAAATATAACACACTTGCCGTTAACTTTTTTTAGTGCTATAATGAATAAAGATTTTTTAAGGTCGGTGAATTTATGATTTATATTATCCCGATAATAGTATTTGTAATCATATTGGTTATTTCCATTGCTTATGTTTGCTTTAAAATGGCTTTTTATGCCGACAGAAAAAATACTACTGAGGAATTTTCTATACCCGAAGGTGAAATTTATGAACCGTATCGTGATATTATGGTTTCATGGATGAAGGAAGTTAAAGATACTGAAAAAGAAACATTAACT
>JAZNQX010000167.1:0-1600 GCA_045590395.1 Acutalibacteraceae bacterium | reverse complement strand
CGCAGTAGTGTAGTCGGTGGATACGGTTTCGGGGTTATTATTTATAATTATAGCCTCATAGCCCGAATTTTTAATGGTAGTTACGGCGTGAACGGTAGAGTAGTCAAACTCAACACCCTGACCTATACGGATAGGACCTGCACCAAGCACTACTATCTTTTTCTTATCGGTTTTAATGGACGTGTTTTCACCCGAATAAGAAGAATAGAAGTAAGGGATATATGCGCCTGTGTGACAGGTGTCAACCATACGGAATACAGGGAAAAGATTATTCTCTTTACGGAAAGCGAAAACATCAAGCTCGTCGCAGTTCCACATCCTTGCAACGTATTTATCCGAGAAGCCCATTTTCTTGGCTTCCTTTAATACTTCAAGGTTATTTACATTTTTCTTTAATTTTTCTTCCATATCAACAATGTGTTTAATTGCCTCAAGGAAGAAGGGTGTGATTTTTGTGATTTCGTGAATCTGCTCAACAGAATCGCCACGGTAAATAAGCTCGGCAATAGCGAAGATATTGTCATCTCTGAACTCGCTGATGTATGCGCGTATTTCTTCATCGCTCATATTGTCAAACTTGTGGTGGTAAATATGATTTACGCCAACCTCAAGAGAACGGATGCCCTTAAGCAGACATTCTTCAAGGTTAGAGCCGATACCCATAACCTCACCTGTTGCCTTCATCTGTGTACCAAGGCTATTTGATGCGGTTGTAAACTTATCAAAGGGGAATCTTGGAAGCTTTGCTATAACATAATCCAGCTTTGGCTCAAAAGCGGCAGTTGTGTTTGCAATTTTAATATCCTCAAGAGCCATACCCAGCGCAATTTTTGCGGTCACTCTGGCTATAGGGTAGCCCGAAGCCTTTGAAGCAAGGGCTGATGAACGGGAAACACGGGGATTAACTTCAATAAGGAAGTATTCACTGCTGTGAGGATTAAGAGCAAACTGAACATTACAGCCTCCCTCAATTTTAAGCTCTCTGATAATCTTTATAGCGCTGTCGTTAAGCATTTTTTCGTCCTGCTTACTAAGTGTCATAATGGGAGCTACTACAAGAGAGTCGCCTGTATGAACACCAACAGGGTCAATATTTTCCATACCGCATATAGTTATTGCGTGGTCGTTAGAGTCACGCATAACCTCAAATTCAATTTCCTTATAGCCCTTAACGCTCTTTTCAATAAGCACCTGATGAACGGGTGAAAGTTTAAAGGCATTAAGACCGATTTCCATAAGCTCGGCCTCGTTATTTGCAAAACCGCCGCCTGTACCGCCCAGAGTAAAGGCAGGGCGCAAAACTACGGGATAACCGATTTTTTCTGCAGCAATCTTAGCTTCGTCAAGACTGTAGGTTATTTCAGAGGGGATTGTAGGCTCTCCTATTGACTCGCAAAGCTCTTTGAAAAGTTCTCTGTCCTCTGCTCTTTCAATACTCTCGGAGGGAGTACCTAAAAGCTCAACACCGCACTCCTTTAAAATGCCCTTCTTTTCAAGCTGCATAGCAATATTAAGTCCTGTCTGTCCGCCAATACCGGGAACGATAGCATCAGGACGCTCGTAACGGAGAATTTTGGCAATATATTCAAGAGTCAAAGGC
>JAZNQX010000166.1:0-10673 GCA_045590395.1 Acutalibacteraceae bacterium | reverse complement strand
AAGGTTTTTCTTATGGTTTTAAAAAGGTTTAAAATAATTAGTTAAAGGAGAATTGTAATGTATCAAACAATAGGTGAATTAAGATTAATACTTAAAGAGATTAAACAAGCAGAGGAAACACGAATACCACGAGAGGAGTTTTTAAAACTTATAACAGAGCGAAGCAGATTGACACAAATATTAAAAGACAGATTATGGGAAATAAATGACACATTAAACTTTGCTTATAAAAGCAAAGAGGAACATTTGCCTTATAGGGCATATAAAAACCTTTGTAATGAAAGACAAGCAATTAGAGAGGTTTTAGCGGATATCTAAAAAGGTTGCACAATAATTTTGTGCAACCTTTTTGCTAAAGTTAAATTACCATTTATGGTGGCAACTATCACATTCGTATTGTTTCCCTATCTTACTTGAGGCAAGACCCATAATTGCAACAGATGTTGCTCTATTTGCATCAGAAATCTTTTTTACTTTTCTGGATTTACAAATAGGACAAACAATAAGATAATTATTGTATTTCTTTTTCTCTTTTTCATCATTTACTGCTTTTTGAAAATCTGCCCAACCTTGTTTGCCCATTTTTTCTTCCATATTTTTATCTATTCCTTTTGCTAAAGCAATTCCACCGCCAGCAACCGCTAGTAAAACAAATAAAAATATAAAACCTGCTCCTGCATTTTCGCCTAAGGTATCAACCATACCAACACACATTAAAGCAAGAAAAATAACACCGATAATAATCCATTTGACATTTTTCATTTTTATTCCTCCGCAAACTTATTATAATTATTATATCATAATTTTTTAAAAAAGAAAAGATTAAAATGAAATATATTGATTTATAGCATATACTATATTATTATAGAGATAGTAAATTAGAGAGGTTATATAATGCAAAAAGATTTTAAAAGACCAAGTGTTTCAGACAAACTATTTAATTGCAAAGGTTGGAAAGTAGAGAGCACATTAACAGAAATAGATACTTACTTTTATTCACTTGAAACCAATTATAAAGAATTACAGAATTTTATTATCACTAATCAAAGTAGTGAATCTTATGAAAACAGAGAATTAGATAAGGAGTTTTTTCGTTTGCTTTCTAATTTTTGTGGTTCAATAATTTCTTATCATAATCAAAGATACCATCGGTATGTAAAAAATAAACCTCGTATTAACGGTTTAAAAGAATTTAATTTTATTAAAGCATTAAGAAATACAGTAGTTCATAATATGGAACCCCCCACTAAAACTACCTGTCGTGTTAATACTAAAGGTATTTTTGTAGTTCGCACAATAATCAAAGAATCATATCTCAACTATTTAGAAAATCATTTAAATACCATAGATGACGAACATTTGTATATAAAGAAATCTTTTGACAAAGCAATAAATGCATTAAATAAGTATACCGAAAATGAAATAGATATCGCAACCGAATGTGAAAAATGTTATATTAAATTCAAAAACTTTAATGATGAGTTAAAAAATAGATATAAAAGCGAAAATGCAAAGGCATTAGAAGAATTAGATTATATGTGGAATAATCTATCTGAGGTAGCACAAGGAAGATAAAAATAACTTAACTTATAAAAAATCTTAAAAGTGATTGACAGAATGATAAAATAGTATTATAATAAAAATACAAAAGGACTACCAAGCAGACGGTTGTCCCATAGTTTAGTTAAAAGAAATTAACCGCACAGTTTGGAAGACAGGGCGGTTATTTCTTTTTTGTTATATTGATAACAAGTGCTATAATTGACACTAAAAGAGTTCCTAAAAGGAATAATTCTTCGTATGTAACCATTGGCACCACCCCCTTTATTCAAGAGGGCGAAAAGTGTGCCCTCTTAAAAAGAGGGACAACCGCCTACCGTTGTGATAGTCCTTAAGGGTGCAAATGCACCACACATATAATACTATAATACGACAAAATAATCAACCCTAATTTAATATTTATTTTACATTAAAACTCCTTTATTTATGCGGTTTTTGAGTGTTTTTTATACAAGATAAACAACTAACAAAACGATATAGGTACAGAAGAACTTGCGCATCTTGAAATGATATGCGCTATGGTTTATCAGCTGACCAAAAATCTTAGCGAAAAGCAGATTATGGAAAGCGGCTTTGATAAATACTTTGTAGACCATACAACAGGCGTTTATCCTATAGCGGCTTCAGCGCTTCCTTGGAGAGCTGAGTATATTCAGGCAAAAGGTGATATACTTGCCGACCTTCACGAAGACCTTGCAGCAGAGCAAAAAGCAAGAGTCACCTATGATAACCTTTTAAGGCTTATAGATGACCCCGATGTAAGAGACCCGCTTAAGTTCCTACGCCAGAGAGAGTTAGTCCATTACCAGCGCTTCGGTGAAGCGTTAAGACTGACTGCAGATAAGCTGGACAGCAAAAATTTTTACGCATGTAACCCCTCTTTTGACAAAAACTGTGGAAAATAAAACTTTAAAGCTCCCTTATTTAAGGGGGCTTTTTCTCACCTTAAGTATCAAAACGTATACTGTAATGTCGGTGAATGGCGTAAACTTTCGCCGTAAAATTTCTTTAAAGGAGGTGAGAAAATGCCTAAAATTTATCTTAGTCCTGCTTATCACAAGTGGAATCCGTGCGCAGTGTCCGGTTGTGACGAAACCACCCACAACAATTTATATCTTGATGAATTAGAGGTATATCTAACGGCCTGCGGAATTGACTACAAAAGAGGCAAAAGGCGTATAGCGGGGTCAAATGAAGACGGCACCGAAATTATGGTAAATGCAGTAAAAGAGTCAAACGCCTATGCGCCCGATATACACTATGTCAGCCATACCAATGCGGCAAACGGAAGTGTGAGGGGATATAGGCCTATTATTTATCCCGGCTATAGCAGTGCTGAAAAACTTGCGGATATCATAATTAAACACCGAAAAGAAATTTATGATATGCCGATAAATCTTAGCCGCCGCACCGACCTTTATGAGCTTTATGCTACCACCTCTATTGCCTACTACGAGGAACACGTTTTCCACGATAACAAGGAGGACGCAAATTGGTTTCATGCTAATTTAAGAAAAATAGCAGAGCATACCTGTAAAGCCTTTTGCGAGTATTTTAAAATTCCATTTGTTGACCCTTATGAAAAAGCAGAGCCTTCAATACTTTACAGAGTACGAAAAAGTTCCTTAGACAGCGACAGTCAGGCAGGCGCATTTACTATTTTACAAAATGCTATAGCCTTAGCGCAGAAAACGGGACTTAATGTATATGACCTTCAAGGAAACCTTATTTGGCAGTATGAAACAAAAGAGGTGCCTGAAGAAAATGTACCTGAGCCGAAAGAACCTCAAAATGAGCCAAAAGAAAACTCGTTTATTGCCTTTATTAAAGGAATATTAAATTTTTTAGCTAAATTATTTATAAAAAAGTAAATGTTTATTTTGCAATAATTCTACGTTTTAATTTTTAATAAAAAAACACCCGACTGCAAGTCAGGTGTTTAACTTTTAGTTGGCAGAAAAAGTGAAAACTGTTCCTGTGGGGACTTTCCCAAGACCGTTAAAGTGAGCGTCTGAGGCAGTTACTTTAAGAGTGTTTTCTGCTGTTCGGGTGAAGGTGATTTCATTTCCCGATTCGTCCTTGATTTTTACGGTTTTGGTGCCTGTTTGCGAAATGGCAACTAATCTTCCCCAGTCGCCTTTAGCTACGTAAAATTCTTTATTGTTATACTTTACATACTCGCTTCCGCCGTGGGTTCGTATATCATTTTGCATTTCTTCATCAAACTTGCTGAAGGGGTCACCTATTTTTGAAGACGCCTTTCTCTCTGTTGCTTCTGTATAAAGGGTAAGGGTGGCAATATAAAGATTTTCGCCCGATATGTAGGTGCAGGTCCATACACCTTTTTTAGCCCCTACAACTGTATACTCGGCAGGCTTTACGGCTTTACATACTGTGCAGACGCCGTTTACATATTTGTGTCCTAAAGCACTGCCCTTTGTAGCACCGCAAGAGCATATTTGAGGCGAAGTGCAGGTAGCACCCCCAAAACTATGGGTGTGTAAAGTTTCTTCTGCAGACGAGTTGCTTTCAGAAGAACTGCTCTCAATAGAACTTTCCTGCGAAGAAGAACTTTGACTTGCAGTATTTTCTGCAACCGAAACCTTGATTTCTGCCTTTATTTCAAGCCTTTCAAGGCTTGAAGAGGTGGTCTGCTCAGCGGTGTTTAATAACTGCTTTGTGTCTAAAGAATCGTCCTTAACCTCTGCAATTTCAAAATTAATAGTTGCATTCTCTTTTATGTAGCCGCTACTGTTTGATACAGTAATAATTTCATCAATAACGGTTTTAAATTCGCCCTTTGTTAAGGTTAATTTTTCGCATACTTCTTTCGCGTCATCGTTAACCGGCTCTACTGCCAGAACATTACCTGACTTATCAAGATAAAGTCTTAACTGTGGGTTAATGGTTATAAGAATAACCGAAGCATAGTCTGTGGGCTTTTCAAAGGTGGAAGAACCGCCTGCTGTACCGCTATCCTTACTGCAACCGTAAAAAGTGAAGATAAGGGAAATTGCCAGTAAAAACGCTAAAATCTTTTTCATTTTAATCTCCTCCGTATTTATATCAGTTTTTTCAGTATTTCCATTGCCTTATCGGCAGAGGAAAGCTCAGCAAGAAGCAGTTTTTTTGTTTCAGCATCAAACCTTGCAACATCGGGAATACCAATAACCCTCATACCTGCTGCTTTTGCGGCAAGGATACCGTTTTTAGAGTCCTCAAAGACTATACAATCTTTAGGGTCTGCATTTAAAAGGGAAGCGACCTTAAGAAAAACATCGGGAGCGGGCTTTCCGTTTTCTACTTCATCTCCGCCCACTATTGCTGAAAAATAATCTGTTGCGCCCACTTTGCCTAAGGAGTAGAGCACCTTTTTTCTTTCTGTGCCTGAGGCAAGGGCAATTTTAATATTGTTATCTTTTAAGAAATCAAGCAGTTCTTTTATTCCGTCTTTATATTTTATTACAAGATTTTCGCCTATATATTGCCATGCGGCCTTTTTAAAGGCTACAATATCCATATTTTTAAATTGCTCGGTAAGATAAGACGACCAACCTGCTTCATTCATACCGCAGACCTTTTCTATATGAGCCCCTGCATTCTCAATGCCCTGAAGACTTCCTGCATAGTTCCAGGCAGGGATACTAATGCTTTGTGTATCAAGCAAAGTGCCGTCCATATCAAAGATTACACTGAACATATAATCACCTCATTACAATTTTATTATCATAGCTTTTGTATGTCAAGAATTATGTAAATATTTTATACATAAGTGTTGAAATTTCTGCTTACTAATGATATAATATATTGGAATTAAAACATAGAGGTGACCTATATGTCAAACTACATAAGATATTCTTATGAACAACTGGAAAAATTCTGTATTGACTGTTTTAATAAATTCGGTTTCAGTGCAGAAGAAAGCCGCATTATTACCGATGTGCTTCTTCTTTCCGACCTTTACGGAATAGAATCACACGGTATGCAAAGACTTGTGCGCTATCACAAGGGCATTGAAAAAGGCCTTATTAAAATTGACGCTAAGCCTGAGGTAGTTTATGAAACTCCCGTTTCTGCCGTTATTGAGGGTAATGACGGTATGGGACAGCTTATTTCCCACAAGGCTATGAACCTTGCTATAGAAAAGGCAAAGAAAACAGGTATGGCTATTGTAACGGTTAGAAACTCTAACCATTTCGGTATTGCAGGCTACTATGCAAAAATGGCTTGTGATAACGGCCTTATCGGTATGGCTATGACCAACAGTGAAGCTATAATGGTCCCCACCTTTGGCAGACTTGCTATGCTTGGTAGTAACCCTATTGCAATTTCTATGCCTGCCGAGCCTTATGATTTCTTCTTTGATGCTTCTACCACCGTTGTAACAAGAGGAAAGCTCGAAATCTACAATAAATTAAACAAACCCCTGCCTGACGGTTGGGCACTTGATGCTACAGGTAAGGGTTCTTCTGATGCAAGTGATGTGCTTAAAAATATTGTTGCTAAAAACGGCGGCGGAATTATGCCGCTTGGCGGCGAAACCGAGCAGACGGGCAGTCACAAGGGCTACGGCTACGGTATGTTCTGCGAAATTTTCTGTTCTATTCTTTCAATGGGTCTTACCTCTAACCATACACACACAGGCGGTAAGGGTGGCACCTGCCACGGCTTTATAGCTATTGACCCCAAGGTTTTCGGAGATGCTGATGCTATTAAAGAGCATCTTTCAACCTTCCTTAAAGAACTTCGCGAGTCACCGAAAAGCGAAGGCCAGACCAGAATTTATACCCACGGTGAAAAAGAAATTATTGCTAAGGCTGACCGCCTTGAAAACGGTATTGACGTTAATATCAACACCGTTAAAGAAATGTTCGATATGTGCAAATATGTAGGTCTTAATCCCGTTGATTATCTTGGAGATGTTGAGTTTGAAGATGCTTCGGAAAGTTCATATAATTAAGGAGAATAATTATGGATATTAAAGAAAAAGCTTTAAAACAACATTACGAATGGAAGGGTAAGCTGGAAGTGGTTTCCCGTACCCCTGTTACTAACAAGGAACAACTTTCTATTGCCTACACTCCCGGTGTTGCAGAGCCCTGTCTTGAAATCAACAAGGATTATAACAAGTCCTTCGAGCTTACTCGCAGATGGAATATGGTTGCCGTAATTACCGACGGTACCGCCGTTCTCGGTCTTGGCGACATTGGTCCTGAAGCAGGTATGCCTGTTATGGAGGGTAAATGTGTACTCTTTAAAGAGTTTGCAGGCGTTGATGCTTTTCCTCTTTGCGTTCGCAGTAAGGATGTTGACGAAATTGTAAGAACAATTTATCTTATTTCAGGTTCTTTCGGCGGTATAAACCTTGAGGATATTGCCGCACCCCGTTGCTTTGAAATTGAGAAAAAGTTAAAGGAAATCTGCGATATTCCCGTATTCCATGATGACCAGCACGGTACTGCTGTTGTTGTTGGCGCCGCACTTCTTAACGCCCTTCGTCTTACCAAAAAAGAAATCGGCGAAATTAAGTGCGTAATCAACGGCGCAGGCTCTGCAGGTATTGCTATCGGTAAACACCTTTTAAAGCTTGGCGTCAAAAATCTTACTATGGTAGACCGTTTTGGTATTATTGTAGAAGGGGACAGTCAGCTTAATCCTGCTCAGGCTGAAATGAGCAAGGTGACAAACAGAGAAAAGAAAACAGGTCTTCTTGCCGATGCAATGAAGGGCGCTGACGTATTTATCGGCGTTTCTGCCCCCGGTGTTGTGGATGAGGATATGATTAAGTCCATGAACAAAGACGCCATTGTATTTCCCATGGCAAACCCTGTGCCTGAAATTATGCCCGACAAGGCAAAGGCTGCAGGCGCCAGAGTTGTGGGAACAGGCCGTTCAGATTTCCCCAACCAGATAAACAACGTTATGGCTTTCCCAGGAATTTTCCGCGGTGCCCTTGATGTCAGAGCATCTGATATAAACGAAGAAATGCAGATGGCGGCATCCCTTGCTATCGCTTCTCTTGTATCTGACGAAGAACTTAACGAGGAATATATTATGCCTTTCGCATTTGACGAAAGAATAGGCAAAACCGTTGCCGAAAAGGTAGCCCAAGCGGCCAGACACAGCGGCGTTGCAAGAATATAAAACTCGTTTAAATAATAAAATATTTCAGAGGTGTTAAAAATGAAAAAACTTTTAGCAATTTTACTGGCACTCGCAATGGTATTTAGCTTTGCTGCTTGTACAGGCGGTGCTAATGGCGACAATTCTTCAGGTAGCTCTTCTGTAAACGACAGTTCTTCTGAGCCTTCTCTCGTTCTCGGTGTTGATGATAACTCTGAGGAAGAGGAAGAAAACGATGAATTAGTTCTCGAAGGCACAGATAAGTATGTTGTATGTGCTCTTGAGGATAGTGACATCACCCTTTCTTCCATCAAGGATATAAAGGGTAAAAAGGTTGCAAGTATTTTTGGTACCGACGGTGAAGCTATTGCAAATTACTACGGTGCTGAGTTTACAGGCTTCGGTTCTCCTCAGGACGGTATTTCTGCTTTCAAGGCTAAGAATTTCGAACTCTTCATTATGAAAGAGGGCGCTGCTAAGTCTTACGAGAGCCAGGGAATAAAAATCATACTTGACCCTATAGTAATTGAATAATTTGGCTTTATAAAATTAAATTAACCGTATCCTTTTGGATGCGGTTAATTTTTTCATATATTGTTCATAATATATTTAATCGGCTTGACATACGCCTTAAAATAATATATTATAGATTTATCTATATATTTATAGTGGGATAATAGTGTGTTACCGAAAAAATGTTTTGTAAAAGTTACAAAACCTAATATAAAAAATAATAACAGGAGGACATTTAATGAGTGAACAAAAAGCGGTGCAAAAACAGTCGCGCCGCACTGCAGAAAAAGGTAAGTCTGCAAAAAGAAGCCCCCAAAAAAGCAAGGCTTCTTTTGAGAAAACAAAGAAGGCTGCTTCAAAACAGAGTACCGCCAAAAGCAAAAAGGGATTGGCTGAAAATATAAAGCCCGTACGTATAATTCCTTTAGGCGGCATAGGTGAGATAGGTAAAAACATCACCCTTTATGAGTATGACGGCGATATGTTTATCGTTGACTGCGGAATGAGCTTCCCTGATGCAGACACACCGGGTATCGACATTGTAATACCCGATTTTACCTACATTATTGAAAACAAGGACAAAATAAGGGGTATGGTATTAACCCACGGTCATGAGGACCATATAGGCGCAATACCTTATCTTCTTAAAAATCTTAATATCCCCATTTATTCTACAAAGCTTACCTTGGGCCTTGTGGATAATAAGCTTAAAGAGCACGGACTAAGCGCTTCTGCAAAGCTTTATGAGGTTAAGGCAGGGGATAATATTAAGCTTGGTAAGTTTACTGTTGAACTTATCCACGTAAACCATTCTATACCCGATGCTGTAGCTCTTGCTATCAAAACACCTGCAGGTGTTATTATACAGACGGGTGACTTTAAAATAGACACAACGCCTATTGACGACAATATGATAGATATTGCCCGTTTTGCAGAGCTTGGTAAGGAAGGCGTTTTGGCGCTTCTTATGGAATCTACCAATTCAGAGCGCCCCGGTTTTACCGCAAGTGAAAAAATTGTTGGCGAATCCTTTGCTACCCTTTTCAGAAAGGCGCGTAAAAACCGTATTATAGTTGCTACCTTTTCTTCTAATATTCACAGAATACAGCAGATAATCTATGAGGCTGAACGTTGCGGTAGAAAGGTCGCCGTTTCGGGCAGAAGTATGGTCAATGTTGTAAATATTGCGGCGCAGATGGGATATCTTAATGTGCCTGAGAATGTTCTTATAGACATTGAAACCATAAAACGATACACCCCTGAACAGCTTGTTATAGTTACAACGGGCAGTCAGGGAGAGCCTTTATCGGCGCTTCACAGAATGTCTATCGGTGAACACAGACAGTTAGAGCTTATCCCCGGCGATATGATAATCATATCGGCTACCCCCATACCCGGTAATGAAAAAACGGTGGGTAATGTTGTTAACGAGCTTATGCGCAGAGGCGCCAATGTTGTATACGAAAAAATGTACGATGTTCACGTTTCGGGCCATGCCTGTCAGGAAGAACTTAAACTTATGCTGGGCATTACAAAGCCTAAATTCTTTATCCCTGTTCACGGTGAGCAAAAGCATCTGGTGCATAACGCTGACCTTGCTAAAGGCGTGGGTATAAGAAAAGAAAACATTATAATTTCGGCTATAGGCAATGTAATCGAAATAAATAAAAACTCCATTAAAGTAGAGGGTAATGTACCTGCAGGCAGAGTACTGGTTGACGGACTAAGTGTTGGTGACGTTGGAAATGTGGTTTTAAAGGACAGAATAAACCTTGCGGATAACGGTATTATTATCGTGGCTGTAACTATTGACAGTGTTACAGGTGAGGTTGTTTCGGGCCCTGAGGTGATTTCCCGTGGCTTTGTTTATGTTAAAGAATCGGAAGAATTAATGCTTGATATGAACGATACCGCCTGCGATATACTGGAAAGATGTTATATGTCTGGTATTAAGGACTGGAACGGTGTTAAAGGCAGACTCAGGGACGGTATGTCACGGTTTATAAGAGAAAGAACGGGACGCAGTCCTATGATAGTGCCAATAGTAATGGAAATGTAAGGAGCGATAAAAATGAAGGTAATATTAACAGGGGATGTTAAGGGACAGGGCAAAAAAGGTCAGCTTGTAAATGTTTCTGACGGATATGCTCGTAATTTCCTTTTTCCGAAAAATCTTGCCGTAGAAGCTGATTCTGCGGCACTGAGTGAGCTTAAAAACCGCGAAGCTGCGGCGGCTCATCATAAGCAGGAGGAAATCGACGCTGCCAAAGCTTTGGCTAAAAAGCTTGACGGTGAAAAAATTGTTATCCACGCCAAAGCAGGCGGACAGGGTAAGCTTTTCGGCGCCGTAACCTCAAAGGAAATAGCGGCTGAAATTAATAATAAATTCGGTGTTGCTATTGATAAAAAGAAAATGAATGTTGCCGATATTAAAAACTTCGGCGAATATACTGCAGAAATAAAACTAAGTCGGATCG
>JAZNQX010000165.1:0-7124 GCA_045590395.1 Acutalibacteraceae bacterium | reverse complement strand
ATACAGGTCAAAATTAAGGACAAAGGTAGCGGAGAAATTAAAGTTCACTCCACCACATGGAAACCGCCCGTAGGACTTACACCCAAGCAAATGGAACGAGAAGTCGTGATATTTGCAAGCGAATACGAGAACGCGATTAAAGCCCTAGAAACGGCGTCAGGAGAGCCGACACAATCAGCTGAAACCACTTTCTCGGAATACGCACTCTGGTGGCTAAAAAGGCGAAAAAACGAAGTCGCAGCAAGTTACTTCGTCAACTGTGAAAGCGCCATAGAACTGACCAACAAGCATATCGGCGGTTATAAACTAAAAGAACTTACACCGAATATCATACAGCAATACTACGACAAACTAGACCGTATGGAAAAGACTGTCACGGTTGTCACGGCAAAGCCTGCCTTACGGGAGCGAATGAACCAAACTGGTATCGGCTATATGAAACTTCGATACGAGAAAAACTTCAGTAGTTGCTCCCTTTCCAACGCGCTGGCAGGCAAGCAAATCAGTTATGAGTACGCCAAACGGCTAGCCGAAACGCTAGGCGAGAAAACGGAAAACCTATTCAATGTCACGCATACGACGCAAAAGTACGCTTACGAAACGATAAGCAAGATTAAGCGCAGCATACGAGCGGTTCTTGCCACGGCGAAAAAACAACGGCTGATAGCCGATAACTACGCTAGCGCCGACTACATAACCTTCCCCAAGCGTCCTCCAAGCGATATTGACTATATGGATGACGAAGACGCTAAAAAGTTCTACAAGGCGGCGGACGAGTTCCCAGACATTCGATATAACACGGCTATGCTCACCCTTCTTCTAACGGGAATGCGCCGTGGCGAACTGTGCGGACTGGAATGGTCGGATATCGACTTCGATAACGCTACGATAACCATAGCAAGGTCGCTCACCGCCGTCCGTAAGGTTGGGTTAGTATTAAAAGACCCGAAAACGGAAAGCAGTAAGCGCGTAATCGCCATATCGGATAAACTGATAACGGTGTTGACCGAATACAAGGCTTGGTACGAAGAATACCGAGAGATGCACCGCGACAAGTGGGAAAACAGCAACCGATTGTTTATCGGCGAATACGGTGGAAACATTTACCCCGGCACGATAAATATGTGGATGAAACGGATATGCCAGACGGCAGGACTTGAAGAACGAACCGTCCACAGCCTTAGGCACACGAACATCACTATGCAAATCGCCGCGGGAGTTCCTATCGTAACGGTCGCAGGTCGAGCGGGTCATGCGCGAACCAGTACGACTACCGACATATACAGTCACTTTCTAAAAACAGCTGACCGTTCCGCCGCCCAAAAACTGGAAGAGATATTCGACTGAACATAATGACCCTAACGAACGCTGTTAGGGTCATTTTTTCTTGTCCTTTTTCTAAAGAAATTCTTTAGATATGCGAAGAACCTACTTGATTAAATTTTTTATTTGTGGTATAATGATAAAAATACCGTTCGAGGGGAATTTTTATGGCAGTAAGTTACGACAAATTGTGGAAAAAACTTATAGATAAAAAGATGACAAAGAACGCGCTACGCGTGCAGGCTGAAATGTCTTCTTCCACCATGGCAAAAATGAGTAAAAACGAAACCGTATCAATGGACGTAATGCTCCGTATTTGTAAGGTATTACAATGCAATATCGGCGATATAATGGACGCAACTGAGGAAGAAATTTAATTGTATGTCTAGTATTAAAGTAGCAAGTCTTTTTTCTGGTATTGGAGGAATTGATTTAGGTTTTTTACAAGCAGGATTTGATATTGTTTTTGCTAATGAAATTGATAAATACGCTTGCAAAACCTACAAGAAAAACTTTCCTAAGCATTATCTGCTAGAAGGAGATGTGAAAAAAATTGACCCTAACGATATTCCTGAATTTGATGTACTGGTTGCAGGTTTTCCTTGCCAAGCATTTTCAATCGCAGGTAAACAACGCGGATTCGAGGACAAACGGGGTTCTTTGTTTTTTGAGATTGAACGTATAGTCGAAAAAAAGAAACCTAAAGTCATTTTCCTTGAAAATGTAAAAAATCTTCAAGAACACGATGACGGCAAGACTTTTAACAAAATATTTGCTTCACTCGCTCAATTCGGGTATAGTGTAAGGTATAAAATACTTTGTCCTACTGAATATGCCAATATACCTCAAAGGCGTGAACGTATTTTCATTGTCGCTTTCTTGGATGAAAATTTAGGAGAACTTTTTAAGTTCCCCGAACCTCAAGAACTAAAAGTAAAATTGCAGGATATAATTGACTTTTCTATCAAACATGACGATGTCTATTATATCAATGAGCAAAATGAAGACTATTTTCTTTTGAAAACAAAAATTAAAGACAAAAGTCAAATGTATCAACTACACTTTGGACAGGTGCGTAAAGGGAAAGACGGAATCTGTAGAACATTAACTGCCAGTATGGGCGGATTAAAACTACACAAACCTATTATTTACGATAATTTTGGTATACGCTACCTTACACCACAGGAGTGCTTACTACTACAAGGTTTCCCAGCAACTTTTTCTTTTGCAAGTGGAACAACGCTTGATAAAGCGTACTCTCAAGCAGGAAATACGGTATGTGTGCCACTAATTAAAAGAATAGCGATAAACATTAAAGAAACACTCAATAAAGGAGAAAATGTTATGAATAAAGAACTAATGATGCAAACAATTTTTGAAAAATTACAAAAGGGACTTCCTTCTGCTTGGGACGGAAAGGCTTCTATTGAATACATGAAGGAAAAGGGCGGTCGTAATTGGAGGCAAATGGAATGGCCTGGGTTTTATTTTCAATTTATGTGTGAAAAAATTTTAGGCGAAAATGACTTTATGGAATGTCCTGGTAAAAAATACGGCAAAGTTGAATTTGATGGTTTTAAGTATATAAACTGGGACTTTAAGGCACACAGTATTGACCCCGCCAAAAAGGATGGTGGCAAAATTCCTACTAACGGTTATGACGAAACCATGCAAGCAATTAATGAATACGGGCAAGTGTGTTTTATTGTTGCTAGTGGAGAAAGTTCATACGACACAACTGGCACATTTAAAACTTGGCATGATGAGTTAAAAGGCGGAATAAGCAAATATGAGGAAGACCGCATTGAACGAAATGCAAAATCAAGACGCAGAAAAATTTCTTTTTCTTTTGACGAACTTGTTTTTGTTTGGGTGAATGCTGAAAACATTCAGCATTGTGGAAAATTTCAATCAGATTTCAGAAATTCTAACGGCAAGGCTAGAAAAGCAAAAGTTATGATTAATATAAATAATCCAAACCTTGAAATTTATAAATTCAAAATCAACAAATAATACTGGACTTATAAAAACATATACGCTATTTTGATAGCGGAGGCAATAATGAAAAAATTCAAATTTATAGACTTGTTTTCAGGCATAGGCGGATTCCACCAAGCCTTAACCAACCTTGGTGGCGAATGTGTGTTCGCTTCAGATATTGACAAATATGCAATCGAAACGTACAAAGAAAACTACAATATGGATTCTGACATCAACATTCGTGATATTGCAGAACAAGATATCCCCCAACACGATATTCTATGCGCGGGATTTCCTTGTCAAGCATTCTCAAAAGCAGGACACCAAAAAGGATTCGAAGACGAAACACGTGGTACGCTATTCTTTGAAATTATAAGAATACTAAAATATCACAAAACGCCTTACTTTATACTTGAAAATGTCAGAAACTTAACAGCGCACGACAACGGCAATACTTGGCGTGTAATTAAAAACAGTTTAAAAGAACTAGGTTATGTCATTACGGAAGAACCTATAATAATTAGTCCACACCAGTTGGGCATTCCACAAATACGCGAGAGAGTTGTAATATTAGGTATTCACGAATCACTTGGTGTAAAAGAAATAAATGTTGAATTGCCACACACAGAAAAAGATAAAATCAACTTCTTGGAATCTGGCATTATTGAAGAAGGTCCCGTTGACGCTAAATATTACATCACCGAACACGAGGAGAAAGTGTTAACCTGCTGGGATGAGTTCATAAAAGGCATTAAAGAAAAAGTAATAGGCTTCCCTATATGGTCTGATGAGTTTGGGCAAACATACCAGTATGAAGGATTAGGTTACCCAAAATGGAAAGAAGAATTCATTAAGAAAAGCCGTGCGCTATACTTAAACAATAAAGACTTTATTGACCAATGGCTTGAGAAATGGGATTACTTAAAAGACTTTACCATGACCGAACAAAAATTCGAATGGCAATGTGGTAAAGATTGCTCTTCCGTGTGGGATGCATTGATACAGTTTAGACCTAGTGGCGTACGAGTAAAAAGACCTAGTGTATTCCCCGCTCTTGTTGCAATGGTTCAAATTCCTGTCATAGGCAAGGTTAAACGTAGACTGACCCCTAGAGAGGCTGCTCGTCTACAAAGTTTCCCAGATACATTTATATGCAATAGCAACGACCACCAAGCATACAAGCAATTTGGCAACGCTGTTAACGTAAAAGTAATTGAATATATGGCGCAACAATTGTTCGCTCAAAAAAAAGAAACTATGGAAGACAAATTTATAGAATTCGCTAAATTAATAGAAAAACTAGTCAAAATTCCTAATATGACCTTAACTGAAAAAGAAACGGAACTTATAAAGGAAATGTTGGCTCAAATATTAGAAAACAACCCGAATTACGGGCCACAGACAAAACGAGTGTTTAAGGCAATGCTCGACGCAGCAAAACACCCTATGGATTTGGCAGTAGAATTGCAAGCATATATTGCAACTCATAACGTAATGTTATAAAAATAAGGATACAAAGGAGAACATTTTTGAAAGATACGTCTTGGATAAAACCACATTTAACGGAATATTTTTCACAGCAACGCAACGATCTGAAGTGTGCGTCGCTTCTTACTGAAAAAATTTGCTTATTTGGCGGTAAATTATACAAGTATTACTCTTTTGAAGACTCTTACTCATTAAAAAACCTTTACGATAAAACTATACACTTTAGCAAACCTGAAAAATTTAACGACCCCTTTGACTGCGCTCTGGGTTTTTCGCTCGACAAAGCCGTAGCGGCTTTTTTACCAAGCGTTATAGACACTAAATTAGAGTTAAAGGGCGAAAATGGAGAACAAACCAAGCAATTGGTCAAACAATTAGTTCTCGGTGAAAAGCCCAGCGTTAAAGGCGATAAAACGGCTGAACTAATTAGTTTTTTCTTTTCAAAACCACAATTTGTTGACATAATGAAAAAACATCAAAACGGTGAGTTTTCAACAGAAGGAGAATTTCAGGAGGCTTTAACGAAATTATTTTTAGATCCGCAGACGTTGGCGGATTTTATGATTTTGCTTTCTAAACCAGGAAACGAGCATTTGTTTGATAATTTTGGTGAAAATATTGCCGTAAAAACCATAATTGACGCCTTTATAAAAAACCCCACGGAAATTGTAAAACTCCTTGCACCAGATAAACAAACTCCTGAAATAGAAAAAGGCGCCTCAATTATTTCGTCACTTTCAACGGAAAGCAGTATTTCTCAAAAACTTATAAAACTTGCTGAAATTACTGGGGATACCAGCGGACAAATTCAAAGAGAATTTGAACGCGCGAAAACAATTTTAACACCTATATTAGCAGACACTAAAAAGAAAATAAACGATATGTTTGCTATAACCTGTTTTTCCGAAAAATCCGATTCAATATTGATGTGGTCGCATTATGCTAATAAACACACGGGATTTTGCGTTGAATACGATTTAACTAAGTGCACTTCTTTATCCGCTAAAATGTTGTTATTCCCCGTAATATACACGGAAGAGCGCGCTACTATACCGATGAGTCTTATCGACTTTGAAGACCCCACACACCCTAAAACAGCCGACCTTGATAAATTTGCGCCTGATTTTGTTATTTCATTACTTACGAAGAGTAAAATTTGGGATTACGAAAACGAATGGCGAATAGTCGAATTTCAGTCAAATTTAACCGATGGGCATTTATTACTGTCGGATATGGTTTCAAAGGTTTATTTGGGTGCGAATATTACCCCAGAAAACGAAACCGCTATAAGAACTGCGCTTAGCAAAAATATTCCCATTAAAAAATACGAAATAGACACAGAAAATTATAAATTGAACTTATTATAAGGAGAATCAACTTGCTAACCGATAATAATAGAAAAGCCACGATATTGGCGTATTATTTTTCAAAATTTGATAGGGATGCAATGAAAGCGCTTGGTTATTCTACGTTAACCGAGGCTTTTGGTGATTTGTCCTTAAAATTTGGTAAAGACAATAATTACTTAAAACTACGTCGTGATGAGTTTGACCCATTAACAGGTAGCCACCGCGTTGGTTTCAATAAAAGGATGCCTAACGCCGTAGTTGAAACCTTTCACAACGGCTTAAAACATTACACTTTTGAAGAGTTAACTAAAATTGTTCAGTCTATTTTAGCCGATAACGAAGTAATAACCATTGAGGAGCACGAAAGACAGCAAGCGCGGAAAATTATTCACGGGTGCTCCGAAGACGAATTAGAGGCAATAATAAACGGTAAGGACCGCACGGCTCATATTATTAAGACGATAAAAGAATCCAAGAACCGCGTATTCGACCCTAAAATTCAACAATCGCTTAAAGGGTTGTATGAATACCGTTGCCAAATATGTGGAGCACGAGCAATTGAAATGTATGGCGTTGACGTAAGTGAAGCGCATCACATCCAACCCTTCTCCCTCACAGCAAACAACGATGCGAAAAACGTGATGATTGTCTGTCCAGACCATCACCGTATAATACATAAAGCAAAGCCAGTCTTTAATTACGACCAAAAAGCCTTTTTGTACGATAATGGACGTAAAGACAGGCTAATGTATAACATACATTTATAAGATTAGGAAGGAATACCAAATAATGAACGATGAAATTTTAAAAAATTTACAAACAAATAAGGACTTACTTGAGGTCTTTACCGCTGATGAACTAACCACAGTCTATAAAATTTTTAATTCCGACTGCAGTGATACAAAAAAGAAAGATATGATTGATTTACTTATAAAGGAAGAAAAAAATGAAAATTTATAAATTAGAAATTAATTGTTTGCGTGG
>JAZNQX010000164.1:0-18318 GCA_045590395.1 Acutalibacteraceae bacterium | reverse complement strand
TTTAATTAAAGCTTAGGACCTGCTTCAACAAGTGCCTTTCCTGCATCGTTGCCGGTGTATTTTACAAAGTTCTTTACGAAACGGGAAGCAAGGTCTTTAGCCTTTTCATCCCACTCAGCACCGTCAGCGTAGGTGTTGCGGGGGTCAAGAATATTGGTGTCAACACCGGGAAGTTCGGTAGGAACAGCAAGGTTGAAGTAAGGGATGGTCTTGGTATCAGCCTTAAGAATAGAGCCGTCAAGAATAGCATCGATAATGCCACGGGTATCCTTAATAGAGATACGCTTACCGGTACCGTTCCAACCGGTATTTACGAGATAAGCCTTAGCGCCGCTCTTTTCCATCTTCTTAACAAGTTCTTCAGCATACTTTGTAGGATGAAGTTCAAGGAATGCCTGACCAAAGCAAGCGGAGAAGGTGGGGGTAGGCTCGGTAATACCACGCTCGGTACCTGCAAGTTTTGAAGTAAAGCCTGAGAGGAAGTAGTACTGTGCCTGTTCAGCGGTAAGAATAGATACGGGAGGAAGTACGCCGAAAGCATCTGCAGAAAGGAAAATTACGTTCTTTGCATCAGGAGCGGCAGATACGGGGCGAACAATCTTCTCAATATGGTCAATGGGATAAGAAACACGGGTGTTTTCGGTAACAGAATCGTCAGCAAAATCGCAAACGCCGTTTTCGTCAACAGTTACGTTCTCAAGAAGAGCATTGCGCTTAATTGCAGCGTAAATGTCAGGCTCAGATTCTTTGTCAAGGTTAATAACCTTAGCATAGCAACCGCCTTCAAAGTTAAATACGCCTTTATCGTCCCAACCGTGCTCGTCATCACCGATAAGAAGACGCTTGGGGTCGGTAGAAAGAGTAGTTTTACCTGTACCGGAAAGACCGAAGAAGAGAGCGGTGTTTTCACCGTTCATATCGGTGTTGGCAGAGCAGTGCATAGAAGCCATACCATTAAGGGGCAGGTAGTAGTTCATCATAGAGAACATACCCTTCTTCATTTCACCGCCGTACCAGGTGTTAAGAATAACCTGCTCGCGAGAAGAAATATTGAAAACGGAAGCGGTCTCGGAATTCAGACCTAACTCTTTGTAGTTTTCAACCTTAGCCTTTGAAGCGTTGTAAGAAATAAAGTCAGGCTCAAAGTTTTCAAGCTCCTCAGCAGTGGGGTTGATAAACATATTCTTAACAAAATGAGCCTGCCAAGCAACCTCCATGATGAAACGGATAGACATTCTGGAGTCAGCATTAGCACCGCAGAATACGTCAACAACATAAAGCTTCTTATCAGATAACTGCTTTGTAGCAATATCCTTTAAAACCTTCCAGGTAGCTTCACTGCAGGGGTGGTTATCGTTCTTGAATTCATCAGATGTCCACCAAACTGTATCCTTGGAGTTTTCGTCCATAACGATAAACTTATCTTTGGGTGAACGACCGGTATAAATACCTGTCATAACGTTAACAGCACCGAGCTCGGTAACCTGTCCTTTTTCATAGCCTTCAAGGGCGGGGTCGGTTTCAGCGGCAAAAAGCTCTTCATAAGAAGGGTTGTGGATAATTTCTTTTACACCGGTAATACCGTACTTACTTAGGTCTAAGTTTTTCATAAAAGTACCTCGTTTCCTTTTTTTATTATTATACTCATAATTTTGTCAATATTTATTGACTTGGAGAAAATGAATAAAGCCATATTCTCCCAATTATGTGATTATTATATCATAAAGTAATTTTAAATGCAACGAAAAACGACAGATTGTTATAAAATTGTCATTTTAGACTAAAGGCATATTAAAAGCAATTTTGCTTTTGGTTAAAATATTAAATCATAACTTTTGTTTGGGCGCTTTTCTGTACTCAGAGGGGGATACGCCTGTATTTTTTTTGAAGAAATTATTAAAAGCGCGAACGCTTTGGAAACCGCTTTCGTAAACAATATCGGTTATGTTTTTATCGGTGTCCTCAAGCAGTTTAATGGCGGTTTCAAGCCTGTATATATTTACAAAATCTGTAAAACTTGTATTAAAAACCTTGCGGAAATATCGTGACATATAGTTGTAGTCATATCCCAAGGCATCGGCGATATCGGAAAGGGAAATTTTCTTTGTATGATTTTCGTAAATATAGTCAGCTATGTACTGTATTGTGTCAGTTGCACTTTTATCGCTGTCAACAAGTTTTATATTTTTAAAATATTCATCACAAATGGCATAAAGACAGGATTTAAGGGAAGCGGTGGATATACTTTCGTTACCGATAAGCTGTTTTTCAAGATACTCATTTATGTGGCTTTGACAACGAAAAGCAAACCCGTTACTTTTTTTGCCTGAAAATCGTTTTGCAAAATAATGGATATATTCTTCAGAGAAGATTAGAATCCAGTAATATGTATCGTTTTCTGGCTCAATACGATGGATTTCGTATGGTAAAAACATACCGAACTCGCCGCTCTTTAAAGAGTGCTCAACATTATTTATGGTGCACTTAAGACCGCCCTTTAAAACATATATAAGTTCGAAATTTTTGTGAAAGTGATAGTCCCATATTTTGTCTGTATAAAAGTAGGTGTTATAATTATAATTTGACAGGGAATTGCCGACCTGATGTGTAATCATAAAAATTCTCCCAAAAAGATAAATTATTGCTACTATAATACAACATTGTGCGAGTAAATGTCAATAAAATACTATAAAATCAAAACAAAGGAGTGATTTTTATGTATCAAAAATACCCACAGGCTGGTAAGGTAAAAATAACTGACGAATTCTGGACTTCTTATCTTTTTAATATCAGGCATATTTCTTTGCCATACATCTTAAGAAAATTAAGCGAAAACAACTATATAACCAATTTTATCAATGTAACTAAAGACGAAAAAATTGCCCATATAGGAAAGCCTTTTTCAGACGGTTTGCTGTTTGAAACAATGCGAGGCGTTTGTGACTTTTTGGCTTATGAAAAGGATGCTTTGCTTGAAACATATATGGACACTCTTATTGAAATTATTGCCGGTGCTCAGGCAGAGGACGGCTTCATCTGCACCATGACTATGCAGAGGTTTTTCGACAAGCATTGGGGTGATAACGACGGTGATATTGTATTCCAGCATGACCTTTATAACCACGGTTGTCTTATTGAAGCGGCAATAAGCCACTATAAAGCAACGGGAAAAACCTCTCTGCTTTTAGTAGCAGTTCGTGCGGCAAACCTTATTGTTAATACAATAGGCAAAGCGCCTAAGAAAAATATTATTCCAGGTCATTCACTTTCTGAGGAAGCCTTCGTAAAACTTTATCGCCTTTTCCGTGATGATGCTTCACTTGCTGATTTTGCTAATGAAAATAATGTAAACTTTAATGATTATCTTGATATTGCCGAATTCTGGTATGATGCAAGAGGCGACCATAAGGGCAGATTTATGTGTAAGTACTTAAATCCCGATTACAATCAGGACCATGTTACTTTTGCAGAGCAGCGTGAAGCCTTGGGCCATTCTGTACGTGCAATGCTTTGCTACCTTGGTGCAACGGTTGTAGCACAGGAAAAGGGAAGAAGTGACTACATAAATGCCCTTAACGCGCTGTGGGATAATGTTGTTTATAAAAAACTTCATATAAGCGGTGGTATTGGTGCGCGTCACGATATTGAAGGCTTTGCAGAGGACTACAACCTACCTAATAAGGCATATCTTGAAACCTGCGCCGCAATAGGCCTTGCTTTTTGGAATACCGAAATGAATATTATAGAGTTTAATTCAAAATATTTCGACTGTTTTGAAAGGTCGCTTTATAACAATGTTCTTTCTGCAGTCGGTGCTGATTTCACTCATTTCTTCTACCAGAATCCGCTTGAAAGCGACGGAACACTTCGCCGTTGGGAGTGGCACACAACTCCTTGCTGTCCGCCTATGATATTAAAGCTTTTAACCTCGCTTTCCAGCTTTATTTATTCCTACGATGAGGATAGCTTAAATGTAAATATGCTGATAGACAGCGTGTTTAATAATGACGCCTTTTCAGTAAAATACGAAAAGGGTAAATTATATGTTGATTCAAAGGGCAAAAAACTGACCCTTCGCGTTCGTATACCCGAATATGCCGAAAACTTTACACTTAGCGAAGAATATACCGTAATAAACGGATATGCGGTAATGGAAAGGGTATGGAATAACAGTGAGTCTATTTCCGTTTCATATAATGACGCTGTAAGAAGAGTATTCTGTAATCCTAAGGCCAGTGAGAATATCGGTAAGGTCGCCATAATGAAGGGTGCTTATGTTATGTGCGCTGAAGGCATTGATAACGGTGGCAGCGTTGATATAACTGTACCTGAAAACGTTGAACTGAAGCAGGTTGGTGAAAATATAGAATTTACCGATAATAACGGTAAAAAAGCCACCCTGATACCGTACTATAAATGGTGTAACCGTGCCGAAAACGAAACCGATGCAAAAATGACTGTTTGGCTTGCTCAGGAAAATATGAAGGACACTAAATATCTTGCAGAAAAAATAGGAGACTATTTATACCATGAATACAACTGAGCTTCGCAAATTTTTACTGAATAAACAGCACCATATTTACAGACACCGTCTTGATGACTGTTTAGCTTATGAGTATGCAAGTAAAAATATGAGCGCAACAGAACGTATGTCAGACAGATTCAGAATACTGCATTTTGCCTTATGGCTTGAGGGTAATTACCATAACACCATAGGCAGATTCGATAAATATATGTATCCTTATTTAAAGGCAGATATTGAAAAGGGTATTTATACCGAGGAAACTGCCCTTGAGCTTTTAGAGGACTTCTTTTTGTCTTTTAATAAGGACAGCGATATTTATGTTGGTGTTCAGCAGGGTGATAACGGACAGAGTATGATGCTGGGCGGTATTGATGAAAAGGGGAATGATACATTTAATCTATTGTCCTCTCTTTGCCCTAAAGCGTCATACAATAATAAAATGATTGACCCAAAGATTAATCTGCGTGTGTCAAAAAACACCCCTGCAGAGCGTTATACAGAGGCTACCAAGCTTACAAAAGCAGGTCTTGGTTTTCCGCAGTATTAAAACGACGATGTGGTTATTCCTGCTCTTTTAAAAATGGGTTATGAAAAGGCTGATGCCGTAAATTATACCGTTGCGGCTTGCTGGGAATTTATTATTCCCTTTGTGGGAGCGGATATTGCTAACATTGGCGCTTTGTCTTTCCCAAAGGCTGTGGATACGGTTTTACACGAAAAACTACTAAGCAGCGATACCTATGAAGAATTTTTTGGTTTTTTAAAGCAGGAAATTTTTAAAGAGTGCGACAAAATACATCGCAGTATAAATAATGTATGGTTTGTACCGTCACCTTTTATGAATGTGCTTATGGACTGCGATATTTACAGAGGCGGTAAGTATAATAATTTTGATATTCACGGCACGGGTGTTGCAACCGCTACAGATAGTCTTGCGGCAATAAAAAAATATGTTTTTGAAGAAAAAACTATATCAAAGGAAGAACTAATTAAAGCGGTAGATGAGAACTTTGAAAATTCACCCCAGCTTTTGCATAAATTAAGATACGAAGCCGTAAAGCTTGGCAACAATGATGACTTTGTTGACGATATTGCAACTAAACTTCTTGATGTATTTGCTGACAGTCTTAATGGAAAAACCAACTGTCTTGGCGGAATTTACCGAGCAGGCACAGGCAGTGCGATGTATTATCTCTGGCATGCTGACAAAATCGGCGCTTCGCCCGACGGAAGACTTAAAAAAGAACCCTTTGGCGCAAACTTTGCGGTGTCGCTTTTTGCAAAGGTTAAAGGCCCTGTTTCTGTTATTGCTTCAATGACAAAACAGAACTTTGAAAATGTCTGCAACGGCGGTCCGTTAACCCTTGAATTTCATCAAAGTGTATTTGCCGATGATGACGGCATAGAAAAGGTGGGACGCCTGGTTAAAAATTTTATTGAGCGCGGCGGACATCAGCTGCAGCTTAATTCCATAAACGAAGATGAGCTTCGTGATGCACAAGTGCACCCCGAAAAATACAGACAGCTTGTTGTTCGTATATGGGGCTGGAGCGCTTACTTTGTTGAACTTGATAAAAAATATCAAGACCACGTTATAGCACGGCAGGCGTATACGATATGACAGGAACAATATTTGATATTAAGGAAATGTCGGTTCACGACGGACCTGGGATTAGAACAACGGTGTTTTTTAAGGGCTGTCCGCTTTCGTGTATATGGTGTCATAATCCCGAGGGGCTGAAAAGTAATCCTCAGCTTAGCTTAAAAAAAATAAATGCATAGACTGTGGACTTTGCTATAAAAATTGTGACCATGATGAGTGCAAACCTTTTGGCAGATGTGTTCATATTTGCCCAAATCATTGTCTTGAAATTTCGGGCAAAACCGTAACAACCGATGCCTTAACAAGCGAACTTATAAAATTGGCTGAGGTTTTGGGTAAGGATTTTGGCGGATTTACCTTTTCGGGCGGAGAACCGCTTTCTCAACCGCAATTTTTGCTAAGCCTCATTGATAGGTTAAAGCCGTATAATTTGTGTATAGAAACAAGCGGCTATGCCGACAGTAAGACCTTTAAAGAGGTTATAGATAAACTTGATTTTGTTATTATGGACATTAAAATAGCCGATAGCACTTTGCATAAAAAATACACAGGTGTTGATAATGCAAAAATACTCAAAAACTTTAAAATTCTTAAAAACAGCGGAAAGCCGTATATTATCCGTACACCGCTTATACCCGGGATTACCGATACAAGCGATAATTTAGCCCTGATTGGCTGGATAATTGAGGACAGTAAATGGGAAAAGTTGCCGTATAATGCGGCCGCAGGAGCAAATTATAAGCTATTTGGTATGAAATATGCTTTAGAATAAAAAAGACCTGAATTTTCAGGTCTTTTTTAACAATTGCTTTTATAAAGTTTTCTGTATTCGCTGGGGGTTAATTTGTTCTCGGCCTTAAAAATTTTCGAAAAGTAATAATGATTTTCAAAGCCGCAGCTTCGTGAAATGTCACCGATTGTAAAATTATCGCTTTGTAACATTTCTTTTGCTTTTTTAAGTCTTAACATTGTTATGAACTTAATAGGGGAGGAGTAATAAAGCAAAAAGCAACCCGAAGGTTGCTTTTCGTTTTTATAGTATAATTAATGATATTTAGGAAGGAAATCACCGTGGGCTTCTATTAGGTCATCAACCATTTTCTTAATGGTATCAATATCAAGCTCGCTTGCTGTATGAGGACCGAGCATAGCCTCCTGATAAATACAGCTACAGCGATGTTTTCGTTTTTTCTAAAATGTTCAAGAATTATTACGGTTTTTCGCCGTCACGCTGTAAAAAGACAGATGATAAATAAACACAATTAGTTATACCGTCGCTTAATTTGCGACGGTATTTTTAATTTTTTGAGGAAATTGTTGGATTTTGCGGTTTAGTTTGTTAATTCAAAATTTGTAAATCATAGTTTATTTCTAAACTCCAACTTAATATAATTAGGTATTTGCCTAAATATTCTAAAATATTTGCCAAAAAGTTGAAATATGACGAAGCAAATGTTAGAATATGACAACAAAATTGAAATTTGGAGGAATAAAAATGAAAAAACAATGTAAAATTTTGATGGCTGTTGACAATAGCGAGTTTAGTTTCAACTGTGTTGCCGCACTAAAAGAGCGTGACCTTGAGGTTTATACCTGCGAAAAAGACGGGGTTAAGCTTATTGAAACTATAGGTGAAGTTAATCCCGATATAGTTTTGGCAGATGTATTTATGCCAAGCGCCGATATTATAAGTGTTATGCAGTCGGTTAATGTTAAGGGCACAAACTGTCCTGCATTCTTTGTAATGGCAGGGTTTGATAACCCAAGGCTTGAAAAGGAAGCAATTTCTGCTGGCGCTACATATTATTTTATTAAGCCCTTTGTTATTGAAAGACTTATTGAGAGAATAATGCAGTATTCGGGCATTAAGTCAAATGATATATTTGTAAAATCCAGAGGCAGAAAATTAAGCGAAAACGAGCTTGAGCTGATGGTTACCGATATTATACACAGAATAGGAATTCCTGCGCATATTAAAGGTTATAACTATTTAAGAGATGCAATAATTCTGTCGGTAAAGGACAGTGAAATGATAAATAGCGTTACCAAGCTTTTGTATCCTACAATAGCAAAGAATTTCAAAACAACCTCATCTCGTGTTGAGCGCGCTATCCGCCACGCTATTGAGGTGGCTTGGGACAGGGGAGATGTAGAGGTGCTGGAATCTTATTTCGGCTATACCGTACAGAATCAACGGGGAAAGCCTACAAACAGCGAATTTATTGCAATGATTTCTGATAATCTCCGCCTTAGTATGAAGCTTGAATAAAATTATAAGTCACTTCAGTTTGAAGTGACTTTTTTACATATATTCAAGACATTTTTTGATATCTTCTTTAGTTGCTTCGCGGATGTTTTCAAAAGGAAAGACAATATTCTCGCTTTTATACTTTTCTATGCAAAGCTTTCTGAATGGCAATAATTCAACCTTTTCTATACAGTTAAACTGTTCCTTGATTTTTGAAAGTTTCTTTACGGAATCAGGATTGTCATTGATATCGGGAATAATGACCTGTCTGAGCCAGGTGGGCTTATTAATGCTTTGGAGAAAATTCAAAAAACTCATAAAAGCATCATAAGACATACCGGTGTATTTCAAATAATCTTCATTATTGGTATACTTGCAGTCAAGAAGTATAAGGTCGCAAAGGCGAATTACCTGCTTTGTCTTTTCGTTTAAAACACAGCCGCTGGTATCAATAGCAACATTTATACCTTTTTCCTTGAGTCTTGGAATAAAACTTAATAGAAAACCAGCCTGAAGCAGAGGCTCACCGCCCGAAAAGGTCACGCCGCCTTTGCTGCCAAAATACTTTTCACAGCGTAAAATTTTATTTAATAATTCGTCTTCCGAAATTTCACTGCCGCCGTCAATTTTCCAGGTTTCAGGGTTATGGCAACAATGACAGCGAAGGGGACAGCCCTGTAAAAAAACTACAGCGCGAACGCCCGGGCCGTCAACGGTGCCAAGGCTCTGAAATGAGCTTATTCTACCAACCGACATATCAGCAGCACTCGTGGAAGGTACGGGAAATAACTTCGCGCTGCTGTTCGCGGGATAGTTTGCAGAAATTTACAGCGTAGCCCGAAACTCTTATGGTAAGGTTGGGGTAGTCTTCGGGGTGGTCGTAAGCCTTCATTAAAAGCTCACGGTTCATAACATTAACATTGAGGTGATGAGCGCAATTTCCAAAATATCCGTTAAGAATGGATACAAGATTATTAACCTGTTCCTCTCTTGTTTTGCCTAAAGCATCGGGAACAATTGAAAATGTGTTAGAAATACCGTCTCTTGCATCAAGATAGGAAAGCTTAGAAACAGAATTAAGGGAAGCAATAGCGCCGTTTGTTTCGCGGTTGTGCATTGGATTGGCGCCGGGTGCGAAAGGCTCGCCCTTCTTTCTGCCGTCGGGGGTACTGCCGGTCTTTTTGCCGTACATTACATTAGAGGTAATGGTAAGGGCAGAAAGGGTGTGAACGGCATTTTTATAGGTAGGAGTTTTCTTTAGTTCTTTTGATACATCGTGAAGCAGGTCGTGGGCGATGGTATCAACGCGGTCATCGTCGTTGCCAAATTTGGGGAAGTCGCCCTCGGTAATGAAGTCAACTATAATACCGTTTTCATCACGAACAGGCTTAACGGTTGCATATTTAATAGCAGAAAGAGAGTCAGCCGCAACAGAAAGACCTGCAACGCCAAATGCCATAAGACGCTCTACCTGAGTATCGTGGAGAGCCATCTGGCTCTTTTCATAGGCATATTTATCGTGCATATAGTGGATACAGTTCATTGTATTAACATAAAGAGCCGCAAGCCACTTCAGATATACATTAAAACGCTTTATAACCTCATCGTACTTTAATACATCGCTCTTAATCGGGCCCATCTGCGGACCAAGCTTGGTGCCGAAGGTGTTATCGGTACCGCCGTTAATAGCAAGAAGTAAAAGCTTTGCAAGATTAGTACGAGCGCCGAAGAACTGCATCTGCTTACCAACCTTCATAGCTGATACACAGCAGGCAATAGCGTAATCGTCGCCATAAGAGGGACGCATAATATCGTCGTTTTCGTACTGAATAGAGTCGGTATCAATGGAAATTTCAGCGCAGTATGCCTTAAAGGCTTCAGGTAGACGCTCACTCCATAAAACCGTAAGGTTAGGCTCTGGGGCAGGGCCGAGATTTCTAAGAGTATGCAGGAAGCGGAAGGAAGATTTTGTTACAAGCGTACGGTTATCCTCGCCCATACCGCCGATACTCTCGGTAATCCACATTGGGTCGCCACCGAAAAGCTCGTTATAGTCAGGTGTACGAAGGTGTCTTGCCATACGAAGCTTTATAACAAGGTCGTCAATAAGCTCTTGTGCCTGACTTTCGGTTAGTATTCCGTTTTTAAGGTCACGCTCAATATAAATATCAAAGAAGGTGCTGGTTCTGCCAAAGGACATTGCGGCGCCGTTTTGCTCTTTGTTAGCGGCAAGATATCCAAAATAAGTCCACTGAATAGCCTCTTTGGCGTTAGCGGCAGGCTGTGAAATATCATAGCCGTAGGAAGCCGCCATTTCCTTTATAAGACCAAGGAAATTAATCTGCTGAGCAACCTCTTCAAGTAAGCGGATGTTGTCTGCACTCATATTTTTCTTGCCAAGCTCTGCCTTGTCGTTTTGCTTAGCCTTAATAAGCTCGTCAATACCGTAAAGGGCAATACGGCGGTAGTCGCCTATAATTCTGCCTCTGCCGTATGCATCAGGCAGACCTGTAAGCAAACCGCAGTGACGGGCGCTCTTCATTTCGTCGGTGTATACTCTGAAAACACCGTCGTTGTGTGTTGTACGGAACTTAAAAGCATTTTCAACATTATCAGATAATTTATAACCGTATGCTTCGCAAGAAGAACGCGCCATACGGATACCGCCAAAGGGATTAACGCCGCGCTTTAATGGCTCGTCGGTCTGAAAACCTACAATAATCTCTTTTTCCTTATCGAGATAGCCGGGCTTATATGAACAAATGGAAGAAACGGTATCCACATCAATGTCGAGAACACCGCCGTTTTCCTGTTCCTTTTTCTGAAGAACACGGAATTTTTCCATAAGAGAATCTGTACGCTCTGTAGCGCCGCACAGGAAAGAACCGTCACCAGAATATGGGTGATAGTTGCTTTGAATAAAATCACGGACATTAATGGAGTCTTGCCATTTGCTGTTATTAAAATCCTTCCATTGTTCAAATTGCATTATAAAATTCCTCCGCCTAAAAGAAATAATCGTAATATATTGTTAAAAAAGAAACGTAAATTTGCGCATAAAAATAAGTAGCTAAGAACAACTTAACTACCCAGACGGTCGGCACAATATATAAGAACAGACCGCACTGTGTTAATTCACAAAACCGTCAGCGAACTGCCTTGTGAAGATATCATACCACAACCTGTAGTGTATTGCAACACAAAAATATCAAAATATGCAATTTTTGTGAAAATATAACGAAAAAAATTGTTTTTTTATATCTTATTTTACTTGACTTGAGGTAATAAAGGTGTATACTTATTATTAGATTAAAATGGAGGTAATATTTTTATGAGTAATTATAATATAGAAACTACGTGTGTACAGGGTGGTTACCGCCCCGGAAACGGTGAGCCAAGACAGATACCGATTATACAGAGTACCACCTTTAAATATGCTTCATCAAGTGATATGGGAAAACTTTTTGACCTTGAGGCTTCGGGTTATTTTTACTCCCGTCTTCAGAATCCTACAAACGACCATGTAGCCGCAAAAATATGTGAGCTTGAAGGCGGTACTGCCGCAATGCTTACCTCGTCAGGTCAGGCGGCAAGTTTTTACAGCGTGTTTAATATTGCATCTGCCGGTGACCACGTTATTTCTTCTTCGGCAATATACGGCGGAACCTATAACCTGTTTGCTGTTACAATGAAGCGTATGGGTATTGATTTTACCTTTGTTTCTCCCTTTGCTTCTGAAGAGGAACTTCAGGCAGCCTTCCGTCCAAATACAAAGGCTGTTTTCGGTGAAACTATTGCTAACCCTGCGCTCACTGTGCTTGATATTGAAAAGTTTGCAAGGGTTGCCCATAAAAACGGCGTACCTCTTATAATTGACAATACCTTTGCTACTCCCGTAAACTGCCGTCCTTTCGAATGGGGTGCTGACATTGTTACTCATTCTACCACCAAGTATCTTGACGGTCACGGAAGCGGTGTTGGCGGCTGTATTGTAGATTCGGGTAAATTTGACTGGACTAAATATCCCGAAAAGTTTGCAGGGCTTTGCACACCTGATGAAAGCTACCACGGTGTTACCTATACAGAACGTTTTGGTCTTGAGGGTGCATACATTACAAAGGCCACAGCTCAGCTTATGAGAGATTTAGGTTCAATTCAGTCTCCCCAGAACGCATATCTTGTAAACCTTGGTATTGAAAGTCTGCACGTAAGAATGAAACAGCACTGCGCAAACGCTCTTGCTGTTGCGCGTTATCTTAAGTCTGACGACAGAATTTCTTGGGTTAAGTATCCAAATCTTGAGGGTGACGAGGACGAGGTACTTGCTAAAAAGTATCTGCCAAACGGTTCCTGCGGTGTTGTAAGCTTTGGTGTTAAGGGCGGAAGACAGGCTGCTGAAAAGTTTATGGCCGGTCTTAAAATTGCCGCTATTGAAACCCATGTTGCCGATGCAAGAAGCTGTTGTCTGCATCCTGCCAGCGCAACACATCGTCAGATGACCGATGAAGAACTTCTGTCGGCAGGGGTTTTACCCGACCTTGTTCGTTTCTCCTGCGGTCTTGAAAACAGCGAAGACCTTATAAACGATATTAAATGTGCCCTTGATAATATTTAGAAAAGAGAGTTGACATAAATTATGCCAATCAGAATACCCAATGACCTGCCTGCAGTAAAAACCTTGCTTAATGAAAATATTTTCGTTATGCAGGAGCAGCGCGCGGTTACACAGGATATTCGTCCTTTAAGAATACTGCTTTTGAATCTTATGCCCAATAAAATAGCTACCGAAACTCAGCTTTCCAGACTTCTCGGTAATACTCCCTTGCAGGTTGAGCTTGAGCTGATTCATACAAGCACATATCATTCTAAAAATACTTCTTCCGAGCATCTTTTAGCCTTTTATAAAACCTTTGAGGATGTTAAGGACCAAACTTTTGACGGAATGATTATTACAGGTGCGCCTGTTGAAAAAATGGCTTTTGAAGAGGTTGAGTATTGGGAAGAACTTTGTGAAATAATGGAATGGACAAAAACACACGTTCACAGCACCTTCCATATCTGTTGGGGCGCTCAGGCAGGGCTTTACTACCATTATGGTGTAAATAAATATCCGCTTGATAATAAGCTTTTCGGTGTGTTTGAGCATACTGCTGATTATAAAAATTCGATGCTTCTTCGCGGCTTTGATGACCGCTTCTTCGTACCTCATTCTCGCCATACCACAGTAAAAAGGGAAGAGATAGAAGCAGTTGATGCTCTTAAAATAGTAGCATCCTCTGAAAAAGCAGGAATATACGCTGTACTTACCGAAAACGGTAAGCAGGTGTTTATTACAGGACATTCTGAATATGACGCAAATACTTTAAACGACGAATATGTACGCGATTTAAGTAAGGGTGAGCCTATTTGTGTTCCCGAAAACTATTTTCCTCAGGACGATGCAACAAAGGCTCCTATTGTAAAATGGCGTTCTCACGCCCATCTGCTCTATTCAAACTGGCTTAATTATTTCGTATATCAGACAACACCTTTTGATATTACCGAAATAGCCAAAGCAAAGTAGTTTAACGAAAAGTAACATAATACCTGCGTTTGCTGTGTTGCTTCGCAGGTATTTTAATTTGTATTTTCTTTTAAAAATGTATTGACTTCATCGCGCTGATGTGATAGACTAATGAAGTGAATTATTTGGCGGAGGCAAAATATGTATATTGACGAGAAACTTTTGAAGTATGACGAAGAGTCGGTTTATAAGCTGAGAGCTCTTTACAGACAGTTCGGTTACTGCCGTTATAAAATGAATAAGTTTGAAGAATATGACCTTTATGTTAAGAATAAAGATTTCCTTATTTCTGACAGTGTTATAACCTTTACCGACACATCAGGTAAGCTTCTTGCTTTAAAGCCCGACGTAACCCTTTCTATTATTAACAACTTTAATGATGAGGCGGGGCAGGTTGAAAAGGTATATTATAATGAAAACGTTTACCGTATATCAGGCAGGTCGCATACATATAAGGAGATTATGCAGACAGGTCTTGAATGTATAGGCGATATAGGTCTTTTTGATGTATGTGAGGTACTGCTTCTTGCCTTTGAAAGCCTTAAGGTAATTGACTCTGATTATATGATGCAGCTTTCTCACATAGGATTTCTTTACGCTGTACTTGATGAAATAGGAATTTTTCATAGTGATAGAAAAGAGATTATTGAGCTTATAAGCAGTAAAAATGCTGACGGCATAAAACGTTTTTGCAAAGAAAAGGATTTAAACGATTTTACCGATAAACTTACAATTTTTACAGAAAATTTCAGTGATATGAAAACCGCTGCTGCGGCACTTGAAAAATTGGCAATAAGTGAAACCGCCGTAAAAGAACTTCGCGAATTTGAAGAAATATTAAAAATTACCGAAAAACGCGGATATAAATTTAATGTTGATTTTTCTGTGGTAGGCGGAATGAGATACTATAGCGGTGTTGTTTTTAAGGGTTTTGTAAACGGCATACCTACCACGGTATGCTCCGGCGGACAGTATGATAAGCTTATGCGAAAAATGGGCAAAAAGGGCTCTGCAATAGGCTTTGCTGTTTATCTTGATGAGCTTGAAAGATTTAAAGAAAAAACCTTACAGTACGATATTGACTCTGTAATTATTGATAACGGTGATATATCGGCTGTGTTTGATTTAATTGAAAAATTATCAAAGAACGGCGAATCGGTTAAGGTATGTAAAAAACTGCCAAGTAACCTTATTTATAAAAAAGCCTACCAGTTTAATGGGAAGGAGTTTGTGAAAACAATTGAAAATGATTAATGTTGCACTTCCCAAGGGCAGACTGGGCGAAAAGGTTTACGAAATGTTTGAAAAAGCCGGTTTTGAATGTCCTTCTATTAAAGAGAATAACAGAAAGCTTATTTTTGAAAACGAAAATGCAGGGGTCAGATATTTCTGGGTAAAGCCTTCAGATGTTGCAATATATGTTGAACGCGGCGCCGCAGATATAGGAGTAGCAGGTAAGGATATATTGCTTGAATACAGTCCGGATGTTTATGAACTGCTTGACCTTAATATCGGTAAATGCAGAATGGCAGTTGCCGCAAAACGCGATTTCAGGGACAACACCGATAAAACTCTGCGCGTTGCTACTAAGTTTTCAAATATTGCCGCTAAATATTACAGAGAAAAATGCCGTGATATTGATATTATTCATCTTAACGGCTCAATAGAAATTGCGCCAATACTCGGGTTATCCGATGTAATAGTTGATATAGTTGAAACAGGTAAGACGCTTACAGAAAATGACCTTACGGCTTATGAAACTATAGTACCCATAAGCGCAAGACTAATTTCCAACAAAGCAAGCTATCAGTTTAATAAAGATATTATTGAGGCCGTAAAATCAGGCCTAGCAAAACAGGTGAGTTATAATGATTAAGATTTTAAAATACGGTGAAGTATCAAGTAACGAAATATTTGCCAGGTCTGATGTACAGATAGACGTATCGGCAACTGTTAGTGAAATAATTAATGATGTAAAGGAAAACGGTGATGAAGCCCTTTACCGTTACTCCTTAAAATTCGATAAAGCCAAGCTTGACTGTCTTGAGGTAACAGAGGAAGAAATTGACGAAGCCATAAAAAGCGTTGACGGAAAATTTATCGAAATTTTACGCTCTGCCGCAGAAAATATTCGCAATTTCCACGAAAAGCAGGTAAGAAACAGCTTTATAATAAACGATAAACCGGGCGTTGTAATTGGTCAAAAGGTTATTCCCGTTGACCGCGCAGGACTTTATGTGCCGGGTGGTACTGCCGCATATCCTTCTACTGTGCTTATGGACAGTATTCCTGCTAAAATTGCAGGTGTAAAGGAGCTGTGTATTGTAACACCGCCATCAAGCGATTCAAAGGTAAACCCCGTTATTCTTGCGGCGGCTAAGGTGGCCGGAGTTGACCGTATTTTCAAGGTAGGCGGCGCTCAGGCTATTGCAGCTTTGGCCTTCGGCACAGAAAGCATACCCAAGGTTGATAAAATTGTAGGCCCGGGTAACGCATATGTTGCCGAAGCGAAAAAGCAGGTATATGGTACTGTGTCTATTGATATGATAGCAGGACCCAGTGAAATCCTAATTGTTGCCGACGATACCTGTGAACCATCATATATTGCGGCTGACCTGCTTTCTCAGGCAGAGCATGATAAAATGGCAAGCGCTGTGCTGGTAACAAACAGCCTTGAATTTGCCAAAAAGGTTTCGGTTCAGCTTGAAGAACAAATTCCGCTTTTGTCCAGAAGTGAAATTGCCAGAGCATCTATTGACAATAACGGCAAAATTATTGTTGCCGATGATCTGAAGGTTGCAATAGATATAGCCAATGAAATTGCACCGGAGCATCTTGAACTTTGTGTAGATAATCCCTTTGATTATCTTGACAGTATTCGTCATGCAGGCTCTGTATTTATGGGAAAATACTGTCCTGAGGCGCTGGGCGACTATTTCGCAGGTCCTAACCATACTCTGCCCACAAGCGGTACAGCAAAGTTTTCAAGCCCACTTTCTGTTGATGACTTTGTAAAGAAAACTCAGTATACATATTATACAAAAGATGCGCTGGAAAATGTTGCGCAGGATGTTGCTTATTTTGCAGAAAAAGAGGGGCTTTCCGCCCACGCAAAAAGCGCAATTATTCGTACGGAGAAAAAATAATGAGTGAATTTTTAAACAGCAAATTCAGTGGTCTTACTGCTTATGTTCCGGGTGAACAGCCCAGAGATATGAATTATATAAAGCTGAATACCAACGAATCGCCGTTTCCACCGTCAAAAAAGGTAGTTAAAGCGATAAACAGCGGAGAGGTTAAAAAATTAAGACTATATTCTGACCCCACCGCTAAGGAACTTAAGGAAAAAATTGCCAACCTTTACGGCGTAAAGTCTGATAATATTTATCTTGCGAACGGCTCGGACGATATACTGAATTTTTCTTTTATGGTATTTTCAGGAGAAAAAGGCGAGGTTGCCTTTCCTAAGATTAGTTACGGCTTCTATAAGGTTTTTGCTCAGCTTTATGGTCTAAACGCTGAGGAAATTCCTCTTAAAAGCGATTTTTCTATTGATTATAAGGATTATCTTAATAAAAACAAACTTATTGTTATCGCAAATCCCAATGCCCCTACAGGCCTTTCCTTATCTCTTAGTGAAATAGAAGAAATAGTAAAGTCAAACCCTAAAAATATAGTACTTATAGACGAGGCTTATGTAGATTTTGGCGGAGACAGTGCAATCCCTCTTACTAAAAAATACAATAATCTTCTGGTATGCTGTACCTTTTCAAAGTCACGTTGTCTTGCGGGCGCACGACTGGGCTTTGCCATTGGTAATGCAGAAATTATCAGGGATTTAGAGCTCATTAAATATTCAACAAACCCCTACAATATAAATAGACTGACTCTTGTAGCAGGCGCCGCCGCCATTGACGACAATGACTACTATGTAAGTAAATGCAACGAGATAATTAAAAACCGTATCTTTACCGCAAATGAGCTTAAAAAAATAGGCTTTGAGGTTATAGATTCCAAGGCTAATTTCATCTTTGCAAAAAGTAACTGGATAAGCGGTGAGGAGCTTTATAAAAGGCTGAAGGCAAAGGGTATTCTTATTCGCCATTTTTCTGACAAAGCAATTTGTGATTATAACCGTATTACAATCGGCACCTTAAAGCAAATGAAAAAGCTTATAAAGGCAGTAGAAGAAATTAAGGAGGAAATAAAATGAGAAAAGCATCTATAAACAGAGAAACTTTTGAAACTCAGATTGAGCTTAGTTTAAACCTTGACGGAGAGGGAAGAGCAGAACTTGATTTTCCCTGCGGTTTTTTAACTCATATGCTTACTCTTTTTGCCCGTCACGCCGGTTTTGACCTTAATATTAAAGCAGACGG
>JAZNQX010000163.1:0-3247 GCA_045590395.1 Acutalibacteraceae bacterium | reverse complement strand
AATATGGCGGTAAACACAGCCGCCGCATTTATTAAAGCAATCGCAGTCATTTTGTATTCGGCTTTCTGACGGAGTAATAACCTCGGTAACCTTACCGAAGCAATAGTTCTTTTTAACCTTAACTATATGCACCTTAAGGGTATCGCCAACGGCGCTTTGCGGAACAAACACCGCCATACCCTCATATTTTCCCACACCGCTTCCGTTTTCGGTAACATCGGTTATATCTAAAATAATTTCGTCGTTCTTTTTCATAAAGCTCCTTAAAAAAAGAGAATAGAAAAACAGAAAGCTATTTCTATTTTCTATTCTCGGCACAATTTATTTACCTCTAAGTGAAACAACTCTTCTGGAGTCATAGGTCTGATTTTTGCTTAAATCCAAGGTTTTAGAGTCAATAGTTATGGTGTTTTCATCCACCCAACCGATAATAACGCTATCCTTTCCTACTTCCCAGTAGATGTTTTCCTTTTCGGCTATATTGATTTCCTCGTCATAGGTAACAAGCTCTACCCTTACAGCATTACCTTCTGGTGTTTCTACCGTATAGCAAACTGCCGATTTTTTAAGGTCTGGCGAAAAGGCAGAATAAACTGGTTTCTGCCCTTCTTTAGTTTCGGGTAAATCTTTAAGTGTATAAAAGAACTGGTCGCCTATAAAAAACGCTATATTTACCATAAATATAACAAATGCAACCACATAATAAACCGCAAATTTAACTGATGATTTCATTTTTCCCGTTCCCCCAATTTATACTTCGTGAGTAGGAATCTCATTCATTTTATCAATACTCATATTATACTGTGCCACTGCAAAACGACAAGCAACAACATAAGACATTAAAAGATAAGGCAAGGTAAACAGCAAGGGCACCATAAAAAGCGAAAGCAATATCCAACCCATATATGACCATACTGTACTTGCAAGACTGTTTTTCTGTGTTCTGCCGATTCCTATACCACGTTTTATGCAGTCGTTAACCGACATATCCTCATTTGCAACAAACAAAAATGCGGGTAGCATAATACCTAAAAGATAAGCGACAAGAAGAACAAAGCCGGCAAACCTTAAAACGTAAAATACAGGACTGAAGCTTAACACCCATATAGGTGTAGCCATACCGAAAAAATCATAAAAATTCTCAGTAGTTAAAAGCCGTGCAATTATTGACGGCAAAAAGAACACCGCAAAAGCCACAAATATGCGAAGGGCGATTTTAAGGGTATATACTACTGCTCTTTTATATAAGCGAAAGCAAGAAAAATAGTAAAAAGTTTGTGCAGGAGCGTCAATAACTCCATTAGCGGCTTTCCAATAACAGCGAAGCGCACCAAGCCACAAGGGCGACAGTAAAAACAAGCTTAACACCACGCTTATTATAACAGAAAAGTCACCAAGAGGCAAGCTTAACAGATATGAAGCTATATATATAACCGCCGTAGCAAGTACAGGGGCAGCCGCAATGACTATTGCTCCTGTCCAGTTTTCTTTTAACAGCATTTTAGCCGTAGTTTTTACAGCTTTAGCAGAAATCATTAATTTCACTCCCGATAAAATCTTCTTAAATTCATTATACCTGTGAAATGTAGTGAATGTATTAAATAATTTTTAATTTTGCAAAACCTGCCATAATTTTTTTAAGGCCTATATTTTCAAATTTTATTTCAAGCAGTGTGTCACTACCCATAGGCACGGTTTTAATTATCTCACCCTTGCCGAAGGTATTATGCTCAACCTTCATACCCACTGTATATAAAGCTTTGCTGTTATCGGCTTTTTTAGGAACAGTAAAGCTTATATTTCTTGCATAGCTTGACGAAGCCACAGGGGATGAAAGAGTATGCCTTTCAGGCTCTTTTTGCTGTATACCGCTAAAGGTACAAAGTTCTTTCGGCACTTCCTTTAAAAAGCGTGACGGCAGATTTCTGTTTGTCTGACCATATAGCATACGGGTATAGGCATTTGTAATGTGAAGCTTTTTCTTGGCTCTTGTTATGGCAACATAAGCAAGACGGCGTTCCTCCTCCATCTCTGCCTCACCTGCATATATAGACTGTGAGCCGGGGAAAACACCCTCCTCAAGTCCTACAAGGTATACATTGTCAAATTCAAGTCCCTTTGCACTGTGAACCGTCATCATTACAACCCTGTCTTCGTTACTGTCAAGAGAATCAATATCGCTGACAAGGGCAACTTCTTCAAGAAAACCGCTAAGCGACGGCTCGTCGCTTTCCATTTCGTACTGAACAATAGAGCTTGAAAGCTCCTTTATATTTTCTATTCTGTCCTGCTCTGATTTACCTGCAAGAATCAGCATATTCATATAGCCTGTTTCCTGAACTACCGTTTCACAAAGCTCGTTTATAGATACATTTTCGGACAGTTCTATAAAGGAATTTATCATATCGGTAAAGGTTTTAAGCTTAGCGGCACTTCGGCTGAGCGCAGGATAATCTCCTGCATTACTTAATACCTCAAAAAGTGATATGCCCAGATTATCTGCAATATCACTTGCCGTCTTTACGGTGGTGTCCCCTATTCCGCGCTTTGGCTCGTTAATAATTCTTTTAAGTCTTACCGCGTCGTTTTTATTATTTATAACCTGAAGATAAGCAAGTATGTCTTTTACTTCTTTGCGGTCAAAGAAGCGTATGCCGCCAACAACGGTATATAAAACACCGCTTCTTGCAAAAACATTTTCAAGGGCGGCAGACTGGGCATTCATTCTGTAAAGCACAGCATGAGAGGAGGCGTTACCGCCTTGCCTTATATCGTCAAAAACACACTCGGCTACATACCGAGCTTCTTCCACCTGATTTTCGGCGGTATGTACTTTTATCGGCTCACCCTCGCCGTTATCGGTCCAGAGGTTTTTACCCTTTCTGCCCTTGTTATTTTTGATAACCGCATTTGCGGCATCAAGAATATGAGAAGTAGAACGGTAGTTTTGTTCAAGACGTATTACCTTTGCATTATCGTATTCGTCTTCAAAGTTCAAAATATTTTCGATAGTTGCACCACGGAAGCGGTAAATACTCTGGTCATCGTCACCTACAACACAGATGTTATTTTCACCACTTGATAAAGTTTTTATAAGCACATACTGGGCAAAGTTAGTATCCTGATACTCGTCCACCAGAACATAACGGAATTTTGACCTATAGTAATCGGCAACATCGCTGTTTTCAGAAAGAAGCTTTACGGTGTTAACTATCATATCGTCAAAATCCATAGCGTCGGCTTCTTT
>JAZNQX010000162.1:0-6581 GCA_045590395.1 Acutalibacteraceae bacterium | reverse complement strand
CATACTGCGAGTAGCGGCAACTACTCTGCCAACGCAGGTATCAACCGCCTCAACAGCCTTAACAGCCGCATCAAAAATACCTGTATGACCAACCATATCGCAGTTAGCAAAGTTTAAAATAACTGCATCGTATTTACCCGAAAGTATCTGCTCACAAACAGCATCGCAAACGGGATAAGCACTCATTTCAGGCTGTAAATCAAAGGTAGGAACATCGGGGGACTGAATAAGAATTCTGTCTTCACCCTCAAAGGTTTTTTCCTCACCGCCGTTAAAGAAGAAGGTTACGTGAGCGTACTTCTGGGTTTCGGCTATACGAAGCTGTGTCATCTTCTTACTTGCAAGGTACTCACCGAAGGTCATTTTTAGCTCTTCGGGCGGGAAAGCAACGCTTACATTAGGCATTGTTTCGTCGTACTGAGTCATACAAACGTAAGTAAGCGGCATATATCCCAGTTTTCTTTCAAAACCGTCAAAGCTTTCGTCAACAAAAGCGCGGGTAAACTGTCTTGCTCTGTCGGGGCGGAAGTTAAAGGAAACCACGCTGTCCCCTGCTTTAATCATACCTTCTTTGTCAATTACAGTAGGTATAATAAACTCGTCGGTAACGTCCTTCTCATAAGATTCTTCAACAGCCTTTGCAGCGTCGGGCGCAAAATTGCCTTCGCCGTAAACCATTGCGGCATAAGCCTTTTCTACTCTGTCCCAGGCAAAATCTCTGTCCATAGCGTAGTATCTGCCCATAACAGAAGCAACCTTACCAACATGAAGTTCTGCCATTTTCTTTTCTAAATCTCTTATAAAGCCTGCGCCTGAGGTGGTAGAAACATCTCTACCGTCTAAAAGACAGTGCACATATACCTTTTTAAGAGAATATTTAGCCGCCATTTCAAGTACACCGTAAAGATGCTCAATATGGCTGTGAACACCGCCGTCAGACAGAAGTCCTATCATATGAAGGGCGCTGTCATTTTTAACACAGTTTTCCATAGCGGTTTTCATAGCCTCTATGTCGAAAAACTTGCCGTCCTTTATAGACTTTGAAATTTTAACCAGCATCTGATAAACAACTCTGCCGGCGCCGATATTGGTGTGACCAACCTCACTGTTACCCATCTGGCCGTCAGGAAGACCAACATCAAGTCCCGATGCTCCGATAGTGGTAAAGGGGTTCTCATTAAAATATTTTGAAAGGTTAGGGGTATGGGCAGACTTAATGGCATTACCGTCTTTTGTGTCACGGATACCGAAACCGTCCATTATACATAATACAACAGGTTTTTTCATTATTTTTCCACCTTATTTGCTTGCAGCTTTAACAATAACAGAAAAATCTTCTGCCTTTAAAGAAGCACCGCCGATAAGACCGCCGTCAACATTTACCTTGCTAACCAGCTCATCAGCATTTTTAGCGTTCATAGAACCGCCGTACTGAATAGTAACGGTTTCGGCAACCTCTTTGCCGTAAACCTCAGCAATAGCCTCACGAACAAAGCCATTACCCTCGTCTGCCTGCTCCGCAGTAGCGGTAACACCTGTACCGATAGCCCATACAGGCTCATAAGCGATAATAATATTCTTAAGGTCGTCAGCAGAAATATTAGTAAGCGCCATTTTGGTCTGATACTTAAGCAGGGTTTCGGTGTAGCCAAGCTCTCTCTGCTCTAAGGTTTCGCCAACGCAAACAATAGCGGTAAGACCTGCTTTTACAGCCGCAAGGGTACGAAGGTTAACAGTCTGGTCGGTTTCACCGAAGTACTGTCTTCTCTCGCTATGACCGATAACAACATATTTAACGCCGCTTGCTACCAGCATCTCGGCAGAAATTTCACCGGTATAAGCACCGCTTGCCTTAAAGTGCACATTTTCAGCGCCGATTTCGATATTAGAGCCCTTAGCAGCCTCAACTGCGGCAGGGATATCAATAAAGGGAACGCAAAGAACTACCTTGCAGTCAGCATCCTTAACCAGAGGCTTCATTTCGTTAATAAGCGCGGTAGTCTGCTGGGGGGTGTTGTTCATTTTCCAGTTGCCTGCAATTACTGCGGCTCTTTTTGCTTTATTCATTTTAAATTTCTCCTTTTAAATGCAAAATGCAGGGCGGATAATATCCGCCCCGATTATTTATAATTATTTATCGTTCATTGCGGCAATGCCGGGAAGCTCTTTACCCTCGAGGAATTCAAGAGAAGCGCCGCCGCCCGTAGAGATATGGGTCATCTTATCGCCAAAGCCTAAGTTGTTAGCTGCAGCAGCAGAGTCACCACCACCGATAACGGTAACAGCATCGGTATCAGCAAGAGCCTTAGCTACTGCAAAGGTGCCCTTTGCAAGAATGGGGTTCTCAAATACGCCCATAGGTCCGTTCCAAACAACAGTCTTAGCGCTCTTTACAGCATCAGCATAAAGCTGGGCAGTCTTAGGACCGATATCAAGGCTCATCATATCAGCAGGAATCTTGTCTGCGTCAACAACATCTACTTCTACAGGAGCGTCGATGGGGTCGGGAAAATCCTTAGTAACGGTGCAGTCGATAGGAAGAAGAATCTTAACGCCCTTTTCCTCTGCCTTTGCCATCATATCGCGGCAATAGTCAATTTTGGTTTCATCAATAAGAGAAGTGCCAACACCATAGCCCTTAGCGGCAAGGAAGGTATAGGACATACCGCCGCCGATAATAAGGGTATCAGCTTTGGTAAGAAGATTTTCAATAACGGGAAGCTTACTGTCTACCTTTGCACCGCCGAGGATACAAACGAAGGGACGAACAGGATTTTCAACAGCAGCACCAAGGTACTTAAGCTCTTTACCGATAAGATAACCTGCAACAGCCTCTTTTACATAATCAACAACGCCAACGGTGGAGCAGTGTGCTCTGTGAGCGGTGCCGAAAGCATCATTTACAAATATATCTGCAAGGCTACCAAGTTCTTTAGAGAAAGCCTCGCCGTTTTTAGTTTCTTCTGCTCTGTAACGGGTGTTCTGAAGAAGAACAACGTCGCCGTCCTTCATAGCAGCAACAGCGGCTTTTGCGTTTTCGCCTACAACATTATCGTCTGCGGCAAATACTACCTCTTTGCCAAGCTTTTTAGAGAGAGCCTCTGCAACGGGAGCAAGGCTAAGCTCAGGCTTGGGCTCACCCTTCGGTTTACCAAGGTGAGAACAGAGAATTACCTGTCCGCCGTCGTTAACAAGCTTTTCGATTGTAGGAAGAGCAGCATTGATACGGTTTTCGTCGGTGATAACGCCGTTTTTAAGCGGTACGTTAAAGTCACAACGAACGAGAACCTTTTTCCCTTTTACGTTAATGTCATCTACGGTTTTTTTGTTTAATGCGTTCATTTTACTTTACTTCCTTTCGGGATGTATAATATTACCTTAATATTTTATCACTTTTTTCACTTTTTTTCAACCTGAAATTTGACAAAAATATAACAATTTATAATGCGTATTTCAATTTAAAATTGTGCAGTTAACCGATATACTCAAAACGTCTGACATATTCACCGTTTTTATGCACTCTTTCAAGGAACATATATTTAGGCCTCACCCATATTTTATTATCCCCGTAAAGAGCCTTATATATAACAACCTCCTCACAGGTTTCGCTGTCATATCCGATAGCAAGAACTTCATACTCATTACCCTTAAAGTGACGGTATCTACCTTTTTTTACATCATGGGTTATTTCTTTATCGGTTTCATCCGTAAAACACTTTGACATTTTATAAAACCTCTTCCCAGTTAAAGTTATGGAGCTGTCCTATTCCCTCAAGCTCGGGATAGTCCCACTGTCTTAAAACCTCGTAAATTCCTATTGCAACCGCATTTGAAAGATTAAGGCTGCGAATATCACTTGCCATAGGAATTCTTACACATCTTTCGGGATTTTTTATAAGCATTTCCTCAGGCAGTCCCTTTGTTTCCTTACCGAACATCAAAAAGCAATTATCGCTGTACTGTCTGTCACTATGGGTGCTTTGTGCCTTTGTGGTGAAGTAAACAAAACAGCCGTCTTTATTTTTCTCAAAAAATTCCTCTATATTTTCATAATAATGGATATCGAGAAAATGCCAGTAGTCAAGCCCTGCCCTTTTAAGTTTTTTATCGTCAATAGTAAAGCCCATAGGCCCTACAAGGTGAAGTGACGCGCCTGTAGCTGCGCAGGTTCTTGCCACATTACCCGTATTCTGTGGGATTTCGGGCTCTACCATCACAATATTAATATTAGCCATTTTTATCACCTTTAAAATTATACAATTACAATTAAGGGTTGTCAACAAATAAGTAATGTTATATAATATATTCGGTGATTAAAATGAAGTATATTGAAAATATAGCAGAGCGTGTCCACTATGCCGAAAAGCGCGCCGCCGTAATTTACGCCAAACCCAACGGTAAGCTTTATAAATGGGTTAGAATTCTTTACTACATATTTATGTATCTGTCAGTTCTTATGTCGGCTTTGTATGTTGCAGGGCGTCTTTCCCGTATATATGAGCTTAAAAAGTTAGCCCTTGATACCGTAAATGCTGCCGATTTGGAAAAGGCACAGCAAAGCACCATATATGTTGGCATTTGCGCTTTTCTTTGGGTAGCGGCAACTATAGTTTTAAGGTTTAAAGCCGAAATAATTTCTGCCGTGCTTACCATAATACCATCAGGTGTTTCACTCTTTGTGCTCGTACAGGCTTCACAAAACACCCCTGAATTCAATGAAGGTATAAATACTGCCTTTTGGTTCAGACATTTTATTCCGGTAATTTTAGCTGTTTCATTTATTTGTTGGCTTGCCGTTATAAGAATTCGCGCAGAAGTAAAATTCAAAACCGCTTATACCAATATGATAAACCGCATTTATGAGCAGTATAACAGCGAGGACTTAACCGAAGAAAAATGGGCAGCATTTTTAGAAAACTATGACCCCAGAGCCGAGGAAGAAAAGCGCAGACGTGCAAAAAAGGGTGAAAACGGCTATAAAAATGTAATAACCGATGAGGAATAATTAAAGTTTTTTATTGCATTGAAAAAATGATTGTGTTATACTATTTCAGTAATTAATCGAACTTATTTTTAAAGTGAGATAAAAAGGAGTAATTAAAATATGAAACAGCTTTATGAAGGCAAAACAAAAAACGTAATGTTAGACGAAGAAACCGGTATTGTACATCTTTTCTTTAAAGACAGCGCTACAGGTGAAAACGGTGTGTTTGACCCAGGTTCTAACACAGTAGGCGGAAGTGTAGAAGGCAAAGGTAAGGTTGGCCTTGCTGTTTCCTCTTATTTCTTTGAGCTTATGGAGAAAAACGGAATTCCCACCCACTATCTCGGTTCTGATATTGAAAAAGGTCTTATGAAGGTTAGAAACCTTACCGTTCCCAGACTTGAATTTATTGTTCGTTACGAAACCGCAGGCAGTATGTGCCGCCGTTTCACACTTCCCGAGGGTATTGTTTTTGACCCCCCTTATGCCGAAGTTACTCTTAAAGACGACGAGCAGGGTGACCCCCTTATCAGTGAAAGAATTTGTCTTATGAAAGGCATTCTTCTCCCCGGTCAGTACGACGAGGCTATTAACATCGTTAAAAAGGTTGGCGAGGTTTTAAAGGCTGAGCTTGCTTCTATGAAGCTGAAGCTTATCGACTTTAAAATTGAGGTTGGTTATGACGAAACAGGCAAGATTTTTGTTGCCGACGAAATCACCCCTGACATCTGGAGAATCAGAGATGAAGAGGGCAATATTCCAAACCAAATCGACTGCGCTAATATGATTCTTGCGAAAATAAATAAGTAATTTAAAAACGGGCAAATTAGTTTTGCCCGTTTATTTTTTGCTCACACAATAATTCAAAAGTTTTAAGGCGATGTCCGTTTAAATCCTCATGATACATATTAACAGCATTAACCTGTCGGTTACTGTAAGAGGTATAATAGTATATTCCTTTGTCTGCATTTATACAGCTTGTATAAATAGTTTTTTCGTATTCACCCTTTTCCACCATAACACTGCCAAGGGGCTGCGCCACGCTGTCCATAATATGAAAAAACTGTCCTACATTTTCTTCTTCAGTGTCAAAAAAAGGCGAGTTTAATTTTACAAACGCCGCCCTTACAAAACGGGACGGCGAGGAAAAATCCCCCGGAAGTCCCATTGCCCCCATTCCCCTGCTGTAACAGGAAAAATCAAGCTTGTCTGAAAAGTTATTTTGAGGCGATTTTGCCGATAAATACATATAATCGTTAAGGCGGTGCATTTGCTCTTTAAAGGGTGGGTTATTTGTAAGCACTCCTACTCTGTTTTCGTAAACTTTAAGCCCTTCTTTAACCGCTTCCACCGTAATGCACTCATTTTTATCGGCAATTATCCAGTGCAGACTTGCCGTTCCCAGTTTTTCGTTAAAGGGCGTGGCAGTAATATTTGTTTTATAAAGTATTTCTTTTGCTTCTGCCACATTTTTGCACAAGCTGAGTATATAAGGTATAAGCTCAAACACCGGAACATTTTCCATATCTCGTTTTGTCTCATTATAGCAGGCATTTCCTACAAAATTAAGCCCTGCCAATGAGAGCCCTTTTTCATT
>JAZNQX010000161.1:0-21163 GCA_045590395.1 Acutalibacteraceae bacterium | reverse complement strand
CGCCAACCGTTTTTCTGCCACTGCTTTGCCCAGCCCTTTGTAATACCGTCGGACAAATATTTAGAATCGGTAGTAAGGGTTACCTTACAGGGCTCTTTAAGGGCTTTCAGCGCCTGAATGGCGGCAGTAAGCTCCATACGGTTATTTGTAGTTTCCTTTTCTCCGCCTGAGAGTTCTTTTTCAACGCCGTTATATCTCAGCACCGCGCCCCAACCACCAGGGCCCGGATTACCCGAACAGGCGCCGTCTGTAAAAATTTCAATACTTTTCATATTAGTACTTCCTATAGCTTCCTATAACTTTTCCAAGCACCGACGGGTTTTCGGGGTATATGGGGTCAAAATCAGGGTTTTCGGGCATAAAAATCACCTGTCCGTTTTTTATGAGAAGGCGCTTAACGGTAGCTTCGTCACCGTCCATACCAATGATTATATCACCATTTCTGTACCCTGCATTTTTATCCGCAACAACTATATCGCCGTCAAGTATACCTGCATCTCTCATGGAAAGACCTTCAACGCGAAGCGCAAAAAGCCCCTCAGCATCCTTTGTAGGATAAGGAATATAATCCTCTATCTGTTCAACCGCCAAAATAGGCTGACCTGCAGTAACTCTGCCTACAACGGGCACTCTTGCGGCGGCAATATTATCGGCAATTCTTATAGCGCGGGAAGAACGACTATCGCGAACAATATATCCCTTTTCTTCAAGGCTATCCAGTATACCGTGAACGGTAGAGGTAGACTTTATAGCACAGTAGCTGCATATTTCCCTGACAGTTGGCGGCAGCCCTTCTGCCATACTTGATACAAGATAACGGTAAACCTTTTCCTGCTTTTCATTTAAAGGCTCTCTTGACATAAGGCATCTCCCCCACGAACATTTATTCTTTTTTTATATTACCACACTTCTTCTTCACTTTCAAGTGGAAACCTTTAATTATTTCGCAAAGGCCTAAAATTATAAGAAAAACGGCAAAAATTTTGCCTAAAAACTCTCCGCCTATCGCCTTTGTAAGCATTATTCCGCCGAAAACTCCCGCTACTCCGAAAAGGGATATGGGAATAACGGTTTTCCATTTTATCTGTTTTTTTACTGCATAGATAATCACCGCCGTAAGACCTATAGGCAAAAAGAAAAGCAGATTTATACCCTGAGCATTCAGTTGCTCGGTATCCTCAAAAACCCTGAGGTAAATAAGCAGTACCGCGCCGCCGCCAAGCCCCATTCCGCCGATAATACCCGACAAAAGCCCTGCTATAATTTTAATTAAATCCATTTATCTCATCAGCATCCTTACTCCTGCCCATACCATAAAACCGCCGAAAACTATTTTTAAAATAACGGGGGAAATTTTCTGCATTAAAAACACCGCAATAACCGAGCCTATTACACCCGACGGAATAAAGGGCAAAGCGTCCCTTATAGCCACATTACCCCGTATTACATAAAGTATAGCGCTGACAAGTGATATAGGCAGAATAACGGCAACGGCGTTGGCGTGCGCCTTCTTTTGCTCTAAACCGCTTTTTTTAAGAAGCGGCACTGCTATCATTCCGCCCCCTGCCCCGAACAGTCCGTTTATAACACCTATAAGGGCACCGAAAAAAGCATTTTTTAAAAACTTTTTAATAATTATCACCTCACATTTTATTATAACCAAAAAAAGAAAAGCGAAGCCGTCGCTTCGCTTTTAAATGATATTTTTTAGTTCCTCAAGGTTTTTGATTTTATATGTTGCCTCACAGTCTTTTTCGCCAATAAAGCAACTGTCAAGCCCTGCATTCACAGCGCCCTTTATATCAGAGGTCACCGAATCGCCAATAACCAGCACCTTTGACTTATCCTTTTCGCAAATTTTGCTTAGCACTCTGTCAAAAAAGGCTTTTTCGGGCTTCTGAGCGCCTAATTCTTCAGATATAAAGGTGTGGGATATGTAGTTTATTATACCCGAAAGCTTTATTCTGCTATGCTGATTAAAGGCAAGGCCGTTTGTAGTAATGGCTATATCATAGCCTTTATCCTTACAGTAATCAAGTATTTCGTCGCAACACGGTTTTTTAACGGTGCATTTTGACAGCAGCTTTGAATACCCTGCAAAAAGCGCCTCTCCGTCTACCTCTACGCCCATTTCCTGACCGAAGGTAACAAAACGGTTAACATATATGCCCTCTGCCTTTATTTCGCCACGCTCATAGGCTTTCCAGTATCTGTCGTTAATTTCACTATATAAATTAACCGCCTTATCATCATAGGGCAAGGAATTTATTTTAAAAAGCTCTCTTATACAAAGATACTCTGCTTTTGTAAAGTCAAGCAGAGTATTGTCAAGGTCAAACAGTAGGGTGGTATACTTTTTCATTCAGTTCCTCCCATAACAGTATCTATCGCCGCCTTTTGCGCAGGGGTGACATACACCGTTTGAGGAGTGTTAACATAGGGGTTTTCGGGAGAAGGCAGCATAATAACCACAGGCACCAGCGAAACAGCAGGCGCCGCTACGGGTGTTTCCTGCTTTTTTACCGTACCCAGCACATTTCCGCAGTTTATACAGTAAATATAGTCATCTGCATTTTCAGTTTTACAGGCATTACATACCTTCATAGGTCTACCTCCTTATTGAATAAAAGCAAAAATTATACTTGGAAGATACTGTACTGCAAACAGGGCAATTAAAAAGGCAAGTAAACTCATTCCGCCTTTTTTACGGTAAAGGGCAAATTTTTCTTCATCGCTGATTACTTCACCGTCAATTTCGCTTAGTTTTTCCAGTACGTGATTATAGTAAAAACGGTCGGCAAACAAACCGCACAGCAGCATAAGGGCAAGAGAAACAAAACTTCCTATTGTAGCCAGTAAAAATGGCTTAATATTATTGCCTTCATAAATAGACATATAAAGTTCGGCGTAATTCTCAAAATCTCCTGTGCCTATAATCTTTGAAAGGGGTAGCATAAGCAGTACCGCCGCAATTTCAATAACACCTGCAAGTACAGCCTCTTTATACATTTTTCGACTGGCAAATTTAGCCGCAGGAAAAAGAAAGCTCCATAAAGAAAAGCCTGTCTTTTTACCGTTTTTAAACTTTAAAAACTTAGGTATTACTCGGTCGGTGCCAACAGCAACGAAGTTTCTTACCTTTTCTGCGGTATGGCCGTTGCCAAGGTCGGTATCTTTATTTACACCGCCCAGAAAATCAACACCAATAAAGGCAGGTTTACTGTAAATATTCTGCGTACCGCAGTTACTACAGTGAGAATCTTTTATACTGTATCTGTTGTGACAGGACGGACATTCAATAAGAATATCATCTTCTTGCTTTTTTTCTTCCTCGGGAGTTTCCTTTACTTCCTCTTTTTCTTTTTTAACCTTATCGTACTGCATATCGGTGCCGTGCAGTTCTTCCATTCCGCACCTTTTTGCATTTACAAAGCATCCTCTGTGGTGAGGTGCGCCGCAGGCAGGACACACTGCTATATCGTCATCCTCAAAAAGATATGCCTTACAGATAGGACAGCTTTCGCCTTTAATTTCCAAACTCATTACAATATTCCTTTGCGTAGCGGAAAATCATTTCAAAATATTCTTTTCCGTAATTATGAAATTCTTTGTTTTCTACCATAGCGCGAAGCTCTGCTTCGCTTACCCAACGCGCTTCGTCTACCTCACTTGACTGCAAGGTCAGTGAAGAAACATCAGCATTGCTTTTTGTAAACCAGATATCTACAAAAGAATTTCTTTTCTTAATGCGCGCCATTTTTTTACAAAAGCGCTGTGTACAGTTTATTCCAAGTTCTTCAAGCAGTTCACGCTGAGCAGCGCAAAAAGAAGTTTCGCCCGACATCGCCGAGCCGCCTGTAGCAGCCCACTCACCAGGCATCAACTTTTTATTTTTGCTTCTTTTCTGAATAAGTAATTCTCCCTTATCCGACACTACCCATATATGCACAACCAGATGGTATTCACCGGGGCGCATAAAATACTTACCGCGAACAGCCGTTTTGCCGGTAATTTTACCGGTGGAATCAAGTATATCCCATTTTTCCATTTTCGGTGTTCCTTTTTTTTATCTTAACTTGAAATATATTATAACAAATTTTTGCTGACTATTCAACCCTTTTAAATTTATACTTGTAAATTTATTATAAATAGTATATAATAAAGCAGATGTGTATCCGAGTGTGCGAATGGGCGGGTCCTGTGCGACGGAATGCCATGAACCATGTCAGGCGGGGAACCGAGCAGCATTAAGTGGATTTTTTCGTGCGCCGCAGTAAATCGGTCCATTCGTACACTCGGGTACATTTTAATTTATAAGAGGGGGTAAAAATTTTGGCATATCAGGCATTATACAGAAAATACCGTCCGTCTACCTTTTCAGAGGTTGTAGGTCAGGAGCATATTACCGAAACCCTAAAGAATCAGTTAAGCAATGATAAAATTTTTCATGCCTATCTTTTTACCGGTACAAGAGGCACAGGTAAAACCACCTGCGCTAAAATTCTTGCCAAGGCTGTAAACTGCCTATCTGCCGAAAACGGTGACCCTTGCGGAAAATGTGAAGCCTGTCTTAGTCTTTTAGACGGTGAAAATACCGATATTGCTGAAATTGACGCCGCTTCCAACAATGGTGTAGACGATATCAGAAATCTTAGAGACCAGGTTAATTTTGCCCCTGCTTCGTCAAAATACAGAATTTACATAATTGACGAGGTTCATATGCTCACCGACAATGCCTTTAATGCCCTTTTAAAGACACTTGAAGAGCCACCTGCCCATGTAATATTTATTTTGGCTACAACCGAAGTTCATAAACTTCCTGCTACTATACTCTCACGCTGTCAGCGCTTTGATTTCCATCGTATTGACAGCAAGGTTATTACTCAGCGCCTTAAGCTTATAGCCGATAAAGAAAATATAAAAATCACCGACGGTGCCGCTACTCTTATTGCTGCTGCGGCAGATGGCGGTATGCGTGATGCACTGAGTCTTTTAGACCTTTGTATATCCTCGGGCAATGTTATTGACGAGCAAACCGTTTCCTCTGCCTGCGGTATGGCAGGTAAGGATTATCTTATAGATTTATGCGAGGCGATTAAAAATAAAGATGCCTCTGCCGCCCTTTCCCTGCTTGACAGTATTCATAATTCGTCGGTGGATATACTAAGGCTTCTTAATGAGCTTACCGAGCATTTACGCGACCTTATGATAGTTAAAACGGTAAGCAGTGATAAAAAGCCTATTATATGCTCACCTGACCATATGGAAAAATTAAAGGTTCAGGCAGAAGCTTTTCCTCTCCGCGATATAATGTGGTCTCTTAAGGTTTTACAGCAGGTGTTCCCTGCTATGCAGTCTGGCAACCGCCGTCTTCAGATGGAAATGGCGCTTATCCGCCTTTGCGGGAAGGACGACAGTAGTACCACCTCTGCCGATTTACTGAGAAGAATAATCACTCTTGAAGAAGCAGTGCGCTCAGGCAGTACCGTACCCGTTGCGACACAAAGCTTTAATGAAATAAAAGAGCCTGCCGTAACCGAAACAGTAGCCGAGATAGAGAAAACCACAGAGGAAGAAAAGCCCGCTGTAAATGACGGTCTTGTTGGCTGTTGGGAGGAAATTTTAGAGGAGGTATTCCTGCTCTGTCCTCCTGCAATGGGTATACTGAATGACTCTAAGGCTTATATAGACGGTGAATTCCTTTTAATTGACGCTAAAAACCCAATGTTCCGTTCTATGATGAACAGCAGTGATACAATGAGGAACTCTATTCGTCAGGTTGCCGAACAAAAGCTTGGCCGCTCCTTCAGGCTTGGCCCCTATAAAAAGAAACCCACTTCATCAGGTGTAGACCCGCTTAAAGCGGTTGCCGATAAGTTAAATAACATAAACCTTAACGGAGGAAATTAATAATGAAAGTAAGAATCCCAAATTCCGGCGGACCTTCAAATATGAACGCTATGCTAAAGCAGGCACAGAAAATGCAGGAGGATATGGCCGCACTTCAGGCTGACCTCGAGCAAAGAGAGTACGAAGGTACTGCAGGCGGTTCTGCCGTTACTGCTGTTGTTGACGGCAAGCACAAGATAAAAAAGCTTACCATTGACCCGTCTATCATAGACCCTGATGACGCTGAAATGCTGGAAGACCTTGTAACCGTTGCGGTTAATGCCGCTGTTGAGGCTGCTTCAAAAACTGCCGAGGAAGAAATGGGCGCCATTACAGGCGGTCTTAATCTTCCGGGAATGTTTTAATTATGGCTTACAGTATTGCTTCCCTTACCGAGCTTGTAAAACAGTTTGAAAAACTGCCCGGTATAGGCAAAAAAACCGCACAGCGTCTTGCCTTTCATATTTTAGCTCAGCCGCCTGAACGCGCCGAAAGCTTTGCAAAGGCTCTTGTTGACGCAAAAGCAAAAATACATTTTTGTGCCAAATGTCAGTCCCTTACCGATACTGATATTTGTTCGGTATGCAGTGATGCGAGCCGCGATAGTTCGGTTATATGTGTTGTGGAAAACCCAAAAGATGTTCTCACCTTTGAGAGAACAAGAGAATATAAAGGGCTTTACCACGTTCTTCACGGCGCCTTTTCTCCCCTTGACGGAATAGGCCCCGAACAGCTTAAAATCAAAGAGCTTATGGCAAGGCTTTCTGACAATAATGTAAAGGAAGTCATAATGGCAACAAACCTTACGGTAGAGGGCGAAGCAACTGCCAGCTACCTCTCCCGACTTATTAAACCCTTAGGGCTTAAGGTTACCCGTCTTGCATACGGTATACCCGTTGGCGGCGACCTTGAATATGCCGACGAAAAAACCCTTACCCGTGCGCTTGAAGGGAGAAACGAAATATAATGGAACAGTCAAAAATAGACAGAATAAATTTTTTAGCGCGTAAAAGCCGTGCAGAAGGCCTTACCGACGAGGAAAAGGCTGAACAGGCAGTACTTAGACGAGAATATATAGACTCTTATAAGAAAAGTCTTGAAATTCAGCTTGATAACACATCAATTCTTTATGCCGACGGCACCAAGAAAAAAATTACAAAAAAAGATACAGAATGAGAGCCCTTTAAAAGACATAGCTTTTAAAGACAGATTTTCATTCTGTTTTTTTATAATGGTTAAGGTTACATCAGGAGTGATTAAAAATGAACGAGCTTAAGTATTCCTCACCCGAAAAAGAAGGCATAAATTCTGCCGATATACTAAAGTATATAAAGCTTCTTGAAGGTCAGCACATTTCTACCCATAATATGATTATTATGCGGCACGGCAAAATAGTTTTTGAAAGGTACTGGAAACCCTTTCATAAGGACTATTTACATAGAATGTACTCTGTTTCAAAAAGTTTTGTATCTATTGCTGTGGGCTTTTTAGAGCAGGACGGACTGGTATGCCTTGACGACCCTATTGTAAAATATTTTCCAAAAGAGCTTGAAAATCAGCAGGACGAAAATATGAGAAATCAGACCATTCGTCATATGCTTATGATGAGCACCGCAAAACCTGCAACGGGTTGGATGCTTGACCGACCAAAAGACCGCGTAGCTCAGTATTTTGCAAACAATAATAAAATTTCCCGTCCCTCAGGCACAGTATTTGATTACGACAGCTCAGGCTCGTTTATTCTGGGCGCACTGGTTGAAAGACAGACAGGCAAAACTCTTATAGAATATTTAAGAGAAAAGCTTTTTGACAAAATAGGTGTAAGCAGTGATGCTTATTTCCTCACCTGCCCCGGCGGACATTCCTGGGGCGATTCAGCTTTGATTTGCAAACCTACCGACCTACTAAGAACCGCTATGTTCTGTATGAACAAGGGTAAATGGAACAGCGAACAGCTGCTGAATGAAGAATATATGACTCTTGCCACCACAAAGCAGATAGATAACAGCATAAACGGTAGCGGCGCCCATAACTGTCAGGGCTACGGATATCAGTTCTGGATGCTTTACGGCAACGCCTTCTCTATGATAGGTATGGGCTGTCAGTTTGCTATATGTGTACCCGAAAAGGATATTATTTTCATATATAACTCCGATAATCAGGGTAATAACGATGCAAAAAGTATGATTATTGATAACTTCTTTAATATAATCTGCGAAAATGCTAGGGATACCGAAATACCTGAAGATGTGCAGGCTGTAGACGCACTTTGTGACTATACAAAGGATTTAAAGCTTTTTGCAGTAGAGAATAAAATCAAAGATAATCTTCGGGATAAAATAAACAATGTGAAATACATACTAAACGATAACCCAATGAATATAAAATGGATTAAGTTCTGTTTTGAAGGCGAAAAAGGCAAAATGTGTTACGAAAACCCACAGGGCGCAAAGGAACTTGCCTTTGGTATAGGTTATAACGAGTTTACAAAGTTCCCACAGACAGGCTATCCTTATGAGATAGGCTCGGTTAAGTGTGACGTTATGTTTGACTGCGCCGTTTCGGCAGGTTGGGTAAGCAGTAACCAGCTTTTCCTTAAGGTGCAGGTTATTGATAAATGCTTTGGCATAGATAATATGACCTTCGGCTTTTGTGATAATAAAATAGGCTTTTATATGCAAAAATGCGCCGAAGACTTTTTTGCAGACTACAACGGCTTTGGTCAAGGTATAGCAGAACAGTAAAAAGGTGAAGATATGATATACAAATGTATAAATGAACTTATAAAATACGGTCTTGAAAAGAAGCTTTTTGAGGCCGAAGATGAAATTTTTATCAGAAATAATCTGCTTAGCGCTTTAGGTCTTGAGGACTTTGAGGAAGCAGAGGAAATTACCGATATTCGTGACCTTGAGGACATTTTAAAGGACATTTTAGACTATGCAGTAGAAAAAGGTCTTTGCGAGGACAGCTCCGTCTACCGCGACCTTTTTGACACACAGATTATGGGACTGCTGCTTCCCCGTCCAAGCCAGGTTATTGACACCTTTAAGCGCTACTATGAGGAAAGCCCGAAGGCCGCAACCGACTATTACTATAATTTCAGTTGTGACAGTGATTACATACGCCGTTACCGTATAAAAAAGGATATTAAGTGGGTTACAAAAACCGAGTACGGCGACCTTGACATCACCATAAACCTTTCAAAGCCTGAAAAGGACCCCAAGGCTATTGCGGCGGCAAGAAATGCTGCTCAAAGCTCTTACCCCAAATGTCAGCTTTGCAAGGAAAATGAGGGTTATGCAGGCAGAGTAAACCACCCCGCAAGACAAAATCACCGCATAATTCCCGTAACCATAAACAGTTCTGACTGGATGCTTCAGTATTCGCCCTATGTTTACTACAATGAGCACTGCATAGTTTTCAACGGCAAGCACACACCTATGGCAATAAACAAAGATACCTTTGTAAAGCTTTTTGATTTTGTAAAGCTTTTCCCCCATTACTTTGTAGGCTCTAACGCCGACCTGCCCATTGTAGGCGGCTCAATACTCAGCCACGACCATTTCCAAGGCGGCCACTATACCTTTGCTATGGCAAAAGCGCCTGTAAGCGTTCCTGTTTCCTTTAAGGGTTTTGAGGATATCTCGGCAGGTATACTTAAATGGCCTATGTCGGTTATAAGACTTTCTGCAAAAAGCAGTGAAAGAATTATAGAGCTTGCCGACAAAATACTTAAAAGCTGGCGCGCTTACACCGATAAGGAAGCCTTTATTTTTGCGCAAACCCAGGACACTCCTCACAACACCATAACGCCAATCGCCCGTAAAAATGGCGAAAATTTTGAGCTTGATTTGGTGCTGAGAAATAACATTACAACAGCTGAGCACCCCTTAGGCGTATATCATCCCCATACAGAGCTTCACCATATAAAGAAGGAAAACATCGGTCTTATAGAGGTAATGGGCCTTGCTGTTCTCCCCTCCCGTCTTAAAGAGGAAATCGCTTTACTTAAAAAAGCAATACTTGGCGGCGAAGACATAAGAAGCAATGAGGCTATTTCAAAGCACGCCGACTGGGCATATAAGCTTACGAAAAAGCATAGCTTTAATGAGGACAATATAGACGATATATTAAAAGAAGAAATCGGTATTGTTTTCCTTAAGGTTTTAGAGGATGCAGGCGTATATAAAAACACCGCTAAAGGCACTGAAGCCTTCTTAAGATTTATAAATCAGGTATAAAAAAACGGCTATGAAACCATACGTTTCATAGCCGTTTTTTTATTTAACAAATGTACCCGAAATTTCTATACATTCTACTGTATCCTCGTACATTATAAGGGGTTTGCTTTCCGCCGTTATAGTGTTTTCCGTAAAGGTAAGCGTTACCTCTACCGTGTTGTTAAGGCTGTCTGTTCCCGTAGCAACAAGGGTGTTTTCTACCGCTTGACCGGAGAATTCCATAGTAATGCCGCCGCATACTGCTTTTGCATCTATAAAGCCGTTTTCAGCGCTGTTTATAATAATTAAATTATCATTGTTTGCATAGGTACCTGCCTCTATAAGCATTTCAGCAGGTTCTTCTGAAGAAGTCTCACTACTGCTGTTACTGCTGTCAATTTCACTTGATACCTGACTGCTGTTATTACTTTGCGGCTTTGACGAGGTAGCAGGAAAAGAAGAATACTGAGTTTGTGAAAAATCGTCAATACTGCCCTTTCGGTTTGCCTGCGCCACAGATAAAGCGCCTATAAAGGTTGCAAGTATTACCGCTAAGGACAGTGCCGTAACAATAAGTATCATTAATTTTTGACTTCCCATTTTTTCTTACCTTTCCGTTATTTTCATTGCAAATTCGTCTGCATACTGTGACAGAGCTTTAAAGTCCATTGCTTTTATATAATAAGCTTCAAGCAGGTCGTGGACCGCCTTAGCTTCAGATAGTGTATTTACAGCCGACTCCATAAGTTCAAGCATAAGCCTTTGCCCAAATGCAGTTTTGTTTCTGTTTTCTTTTAAAATTTCTCTGTCCATAAACCGCTGAGCGTGGATAAGCCGTATATTTTCGCTGTCAATATTATTAAAACTGTTTTTGGTGCAAAAAGCAAGAGAAATTTCAGGAATAAGTATATGGTCTATCTTTTCAGAGGGCAAAATATTGTTTCTCACCGTTATTATTTCAAAGCCAAAGGACAGCGCTATATCTCGTATTGCCGAAAAAATCATACCCGATACTGCGCCAGTTTCATCATTTACTATAACCTTTTTCTCGCATAATTTCTCAATGCTGTCTTTATAAAAAATATGGCCCACAGGTGTTACGGCGGATAAATATTTAACCCACTCTCTGCCCTGCTTATTCTGCCGTTTAAGATACCTTTTGGCAAGTTTTTCGGCATAATCAAAGGTTTTATCAATGTCTGAAGCCAGTAATGCTATTTTCATATTATTGCGCATTACCTGCCCCATAGCCGAAAGATAACAGGATGCGCGTCTGTGTAGTTCTTTGTTTTTATCGGTAAGCTGTATTATTTCCTTTGTGTGCTCTCTTAAAGTGTTACTGTCCCAGAACCTGCCGAAATTAAGTATATGTTCACACACTCCGGGATAAATGGGTTCTACCACATGGGGTGCGGTAGCATCTATTATCAAGGTCTTTTTGTCCTTTAAAATAACACCGTCTAAGGACGCAGGGTCACTGCTGCAGGGTATTATTTCGGTATCTATTTTACTAAGAGCCGCTACCCCCGCAATTTTTTTCATAAACGATGACTTGCCTGTTCCGGGGCCTCCCTTTATAAGATATGTTCGCCAGCCGTCCTTTTTAAAGGCTGAATCTGTAAAGCCGTTAATAAAACCGTCGGCAGAATTTGTGCCGAGGAAAAATTTAGGAAAATTATCTATGTTCATAAAAGCCACTCCCTCTATCCCTTTATATGCAATTTAAAAAGGCTTTGACACAAAGCGGCTTTTATGATAGAATACCCTTGCGAGTTTACCGGACGGCTGCGTACATTTTGTATGAGGAAAGTCCGAGCCCCACAGAGCAGGATAGCGGCTAACGGCCGCCGAGGGTGACCTTAGAGAAAGTGCAACAGAGATATACCGCCGATTTTTTCGGTAAGGGTGGAAAGGCGAGGTAAGAGCTCACCGGCGATATGGAGACATATCGGCCCTGTAAACCTTATCCGGAGCAACGCTGAATACGGCAATACATTTGCTCGATGTGCCGTGAAAAGCGGCTTGAGGAGAATGGCAACATTCTTCCCAGATAGATAGTCGTCCACGACAGAACTCGGCTTACAGGTAAACTCGCAAAAAAATTACCGACAGTATGCGTTGTACAATTAAGGATAGTAAAAAAGGAAGCACAAAAATTTTGTGCTTCCTTTCATTTTGTCTACATATTATTTATTATTTTTAAGAATCTTATCGGGGAACACTGTTGCGTTAATCAAATCAGCAGGGTCTACTTCTAAGGCATCTGCAATATTGAAAAACACATCTAAAGAGAACGGACGAACCAAACCGGGTGCTTCAATAGCACTAATATGTGAACGGCTAACGTTCGATTTCTCTGCAAGTTGTTCTTGTGACATACCACGCATTTTGCGTAAAGCTGCAATAGCAATTCCTAACTGAATAAATCTATCTCTATTTTTAAAATCTATTTGTTTACTCATAAAATAGACATCATCCTCTCTACACATAATTATACTTTTTCCTTGTTTGTTTAACTGTATACACGATAGAGCACTTGACTAATATTTAGAGCAAAAGTATAATTACAAGAGAAAATGCAAAAATCTAAGTGCATTTGCACGATAAAGTGAGAGATGGAGTATGTCTATAAAAAATACTGCCTGCTTTTTCGGTCATAAAACTATTGACGAAACTGAGGAACTAAAATCAAAACTTATTGAAATTATCGAGAGACTAATTGTTGAGAAACAAGTTGATACATTCCTTTTCGGGAGCAAAAGCCGATTTAATAGCCTGTGCCAAGAAACAGTGACCAAAATAAAAGAAAAATATCCGCACATAAAACGAATCTATGTGCGAGCCGAATATCCGGATATAAACGAGCAATATACAAACTACCTTTTGGAATCTTACGAGGACACATACTATCCTGAACATATTATCGGCTCAGGCCGCGCCGCCTATGTGGAACGCAATTACGAAATGATAAATAAAAGCCATTTTTGCATCGTATACTACGACGAACAAAACGCCCCAACCACCCGCAAAAGCGGCACCAAAATTGCCTTGGATTATGCCATAAAGAAATGCAAAAATATTATTAGCGTATTGTAATGCTTAACGGGTTTTAGGTTCCCCTAACAAGTGTAAAATGCCGTACATTTTCCCTGCTTGTTACGGTATGCAACAAAATTAAAAGCTGTGTAGAAAATTTCTACACAGCTTTTTTACTGTCCTTTATATTAATTTAATGTCGATGCCGGTAATTGAAATTTCCTCTACAGGCTTGTCATTTGCGCCTGTTTTTGCATTTGCAATAGCATCAACTACGTCCATACCGTCCATCACCTGACCGAAAACGCTGTGGCGGAAGTCAAGCCAAGGGGTACCGCCAAGCTCTTTATAGGCCTCAACAAATTCGGGCGGAAAGCTCTCAGGCATTTGCTTCATCTGCATAAGCATATTTGAGGGAACAGAGTTTGCCTGAACAATAAAGAACTGGCTTCCGTTTGTATTTGGCCCTGCATTTGCCATACAAATTGCGCCTCTAAGGTTATGTAGCTCAGGTGTGAACTCATCTTCAAAGCTATCACCCCAGATGCTCTCGCCGCCCATACCTGTACCGGTAGGGTCACCGCCCTGAATCATAAAATCTTTAATTACGCGGTGAAAGATAATTCCGTCATAGTATCCGTTTTTAGCGTGTGTAGTGAAATTTTCTACGGTTTTTGGGGTTTCCTCTGCAAAAAGTTTAATGGTGATATCGCCCATAGTGGTATGCATTACGGCAACGATATCGCCCTTTTCTACAGGACTTAACTGTTTAAGCATATTATTTCTCCTTATCTTTTTTAAATTATCTATATTTTAACAGCCTTTTTAATGCTTTTCAATAGTTAATTTTATACTTGCAACCATCTATATATTGTGGTATACTTAATTATAATTATGCAAAGATAGGAGATATTACTATGAAATGTCCATTTTGCGGTTTTGAAGAAAGCAAGGTTGTAGACTCACGCCCTACCGATGAGGGTGAAAAAATCAGAAGAAGACGCGAGTGTCTTAAGTGCACAAAGCGCTTTACTACCTACGAGATAGTAGAGAGTCTGCCTATAATTGTTATTAAGAAGGACAAGTCCCGTGAGCCCTTTAAGAGAGAAAAGCTTCTTAACGGTCTGCTTCGCGCCTGTGAAAAGCGTCCTGTTACTTTGGGTGCTCTTGAAACTCTTATTGACGAAATTGAACTCTCAATACAGAACTCCCTTGACCGTGAGGTTACTTCGGAGCATATCGGTGAGCTTGTTATGAACAAGCTAAAATCTGTTGACGAGGTTGCTTATGTTCGCTTCGTTTCTGTTTACCGCCGTTTCAGCGACATTTCCTCTTTCCTTGAGGAGCTTAATACCCTAAAAAGCAAATAATCCCCCGGAGGCAAAATATGACAACTAATGAAATGATGGCGGAGCTTTTACTTCCCCACATTGATAAAACTCCCGCATACTTCGAAAACCTTTACCCCGAAAGAAATCTTAAAGAAGGGGCAAAGGTTGTTCGTGTTGCTCCCAGCCCTACAGGTTATCTTCATATAGGCACACTTTTCACCTCTCTTGTAAACAGAATAGCCGCCACCAGCAGTGAGGGTATATTCTTCACAAGAATTGAAGATACCGACAAAAAGCGCGAGGTTGAGGGCGGTATTGAAAACATAATAGACGGCCTTAACAGATTCGGCATAAACATTGACGAAGGCTTTATAAGCGGTAAGGAAGAAAAAGGTATTTACGGCCCTTACCAGCAAAGCAAACGTGCCGAAATTTACCAGACCTACGTTAAAGAGCTTATCCGCAAAGGTCTTGCCTACCCCTGCTTTTGTACCGCAGAGGAGCTTGAAAAGGTAAGAAGCCTTCAGGAAAAGGATAATATCCGCACAGGCTACCACGGCAAATGGGCAGTACATAGAGATATTACCTTAGAAGAAGCTAAAGAAAATATTGATAAGGGTATGCCCTTTGTTATACGCCTTAAATCTCCGGGTAATGAAGAAAACAAGGTTGTTTTTGACGATTTAATTAAAGGGAAAATAGAAATGCCCGAAAATGATGAAGACTTTGTACTCTTAAAGTCTGACGGTATTCCTACCTATCATTTTGCCCACGCTATTGACGACCACCTTATGCATACAACCCACGTTATGCGCGGTGATGAATGGATATCCTCTGTGCCGAAGCACATTCAGTTATTTAAGCTTTTAGGCTTTAAGGTGCCGAAATTTGCTCATGTTTCACCTATTATGAAGCTTGAAAATGGTGCAAAGCGCAAAATTTCAAAGAGAAAAGACCCCGAAGCCGCCGTACACTTCTTTATCGAAGAAGGCTTTGATGCGCTGAGTGTGGTTGAATATCTTATGACCATAGCCGCTTCCGACTTTGAGGACTTCAGACGGGCAAACCCCGATAAGCCTTATACTGAGTTTAAGTTTAATCTTAAGAAAATGAGTGTTTCGGGCGCTCTGTTTGACGAAAACAAGCTAATTGATGTAAGCAAAAATGTTATTTCAAAGATGTCGGGTCAAGAGGTAAGCAAGAAAATTACTGACTGGGCAAAGGATTTTGACAGTGAGTTTCATGCTCTTCTTATCCGCGATACCGATTACACAAAGGCTATCTTCTCCATTGACCGCGACTGCGCCAAACCCCGTAAGGATATTGCAAAATGGAAAGACGCAAAAGATTATGTATCCTACTTCTTTGATGAACTGTTTTGCCCCGACTATACTCTGCCCGAAAACATAAAGGCAGAAGATGCTGTAGCTTTCCTTAACGCCTACAAAGAGGTTTACAGTGCAGATGACAATAAGGAAGAATGGTTTAATAGAATCAAAGGTCTTTGTGCAGAGCTTGGCTTTGCAAGTGAAACAAAAGCCTACAAAGCAGAGCCCCATTTATACAAGGGCCACGCAGGTGATTTATCCACAGTGCTTCGTATTGCCGTAACAGGCAGAAGAAACACCCCTGACCTTTGCAGTATTATGAAGGTTTTGGGAAAAGATAAGTGTGAAAGCAGAATAAACAAGGCAATATCTGCCTTTCTTTGAGTTTTTGGAGAGATAATAATGGAAAATGAAAATATAAATACTATAGAGGTAAGTGATAGACCCTCTAACTTTATTTATGATTTTATAGATAAAGACCTTGAAGAAGGGGTTTATGACAGAGTGCAGACCCGTTTTCCGCCTGAGCCTAACGGTTATCTTCACATAGGTCACGCTAAGGCTATCTGCATAGATTTTTCTACTGCCGAAAAATACGGCGGTAGCTGTAATCTGCGCCTTGACGACACCAACCCCACCAAAGAGGATACCGAATATGTTGAGGCAATAGAGGAAGACATAAAATGGTTAGGCTTTAACTATGATAATGTATACTACGCTTCAGATTATTTTGATTACATCTATGAGTGCGCTCTTGCCCTTATTGACAAAGGTCTTGCCTATGTAGATGAGCTTACTCCCGAACAGATAAGAGAATACCGTGGTACTCTTACCGAGCCTGGTAAGGAAAGTCTCTTCAGAAACAGACCTATAGAAGAAACAAAAGACCTTTTTGCCCGTATGACCAAGGGTGAATTTGACGAAGGTACCCTTGTTCTGAGAGCAAAAATTGATATGGCATCCCCCAACCTTAATATGCGCGACCCCATAATATACAGAGTTATGAAGGCGCATCACCACCGCACAGGTGACAAGTGGTGTGTATATCCTATGTACGATTTTGCGCACCCCCTGTCCGATGCTAAAGAGGGTGTTACCCATTCCCTTTGCTCACTTGAGTTTGAAAACCACCGTCCCCTTTACAACTGGTTTTTAAATGCTCTTGAAATCAAAATGCCACCCCGTCAGATTGAATTTGCAAGAATGAACGTAAACTACACACTAACCAGTAAGCGTAAATGCTTAAAGCTTGTAAATGACGGTCTTGTGTCGGGCTGGGATGACCCCAGAATGGCAACAATTTGCGGTATGAGAAGACGCGGTTATCCTGCAAAAGCCATACGCGCTTTTGTTGATAAGATAGGCGTTTCAAAGGCATACAGCGTTATTGACTACGCTCTGCTTGAGTCTTGTGTACGTGATGAGCTTAACTTCAGCGCTCCGCGTACCATGGCGGTGCTTCGTCCCTTAAAGGTGGTTATCGACAACTATCCCGAAGATAAAACCGACCTTATTGAAGTAGAAGTAAATGTAAACCAGCCTGAGCTTGGCAAATACACCGTTCCATTTACTAAAAACCTCTATATCGAGCAGGACGATTTTATGCTTGAGCCTATCGGTAAATACTTCCGTCTGTGCCCCGAAAAAGAGGTTCGTCTTAAAGGCGCTTACTATGTGCGCTACGCTTCTCACGAAACCGACGAAAACGGCAACATAACCGTTGTTCACTGTACCTATGACCCTGAGTCCTTCGGTGGTGAAACTGCAGACGGCAGAAAGGTTAAAGGCACTCTTCACTGGATAAGCGCCGACCACTGCACTGATGCAACTGTTCGTCTTTATGACAGACTGTTTAATGTAGAAAACCCCTCTGACGAAGAAGGCGTTTCCTCATTTGCAGATAACTTAAACCCCGATTCATTACAGGTTTTGGAAAACTGCAAAATCGGTGCCGAAGTTAAAAATGCCTCCGTGGGTGAGCGTTTTCAGTTTATGCGTCAAGGCTATTTTACTATTGACCCTGACACTACAGATAATAAAACAGTTATAAATCGCATTGTTGCACTTAAAGATTCTTTTAAGAAATAAGGTAATAAAATGACTGCAGAAAAAATTTATGATTTTTTAAATGAAAAGTTTCCTATAAACAGCGCTGCAGAATATGACAATGTAGGTTTTTTAATCGGTGACAAAACAGCAGACGTAAAGTCTGCTGTTTTAGCACTTGACTTAACCGACAGCGCCATAAATACAGCCATAGAAAACGGTGCAAATTTAATAATTACCCATCACCCCGTTATTTTTGACGGTATTAAAAGCATTAAAAAGGGTGATACTGTTTACCGTCTTATAGAAAACGGCATTTCGGTTATTTCTATGCATACAAACCTTGATATAGGCGAAAATGGCGTGTGTGACGCTTTGGCAAAGGCTCTTGAGCTTGAAAGCATTAAAACCGTTATAGGCTCTGATAATATGAGTTTTAGAGAAGGCGTACTAAAGGAGTATATGTCAAGCGATGATTTTGCCGCTTATGTTGGCAGAAAGCTTGATACCGCCGTTAAGTATGTTGGGGAGTCTACCGTTAAGAGAGTTGCTGTTTGCGGCGGCTCGGGAAGTGAATATATGTTTGATGCAATAAGGCAAGGTTGTGACGCCCTTGTTACCGCCGAGGTTAAGCATCATTTATTTATAGAGGCAGAGCGTTTAGGCTTTACCCTTATAGATGCAGGCCACTTCCCCACCGAAGATACGGTAATTGAACCTCTCTGTAAAATGCTGTCCGAAAAATTCCCGTCGGTCAACTTCTTAACCGACCACGAAAGCGCAATTAAGGTGTGTATTAATATATGATAAATAATTTTTTAACCGTTTCATCTCAGGTTCTTGTTCTTTTTATACTTATAGCCGTAGGTTTTATCTGCGGTAAGGTAAAAATTATAAATGATAATATTTCAAAGGGTATTTCAGATATTTGTGTGTATTTTTCTACCCCTGCAGTAATTATCAACTCCTTTTTCCGTCCCTTTGACTGTTCTATGCTTGTTAAACTGCTTATAGCCTTTGCCATTGCTATTGTTTTCCACGCTGTAGCTATAGGTACCGCTTATCTCGGTGCTCACGACAAAGACATAAATTCAGACCTGGTTAAAAAATACGGTGTAATTTTTTCAAATGCCGGTTTTATGTCATTACCGCTTCAAATGGCGATTCTTGGTGAAGAAGGTGTATTTTTCGGTTCTGCCTATGTTGTAATATTCAATATAATTGCCTGGACCTTTGGTGTTGCGCTTATGGGAGGCAAGAGTGGTAAAATAACCGCCTCTAAGCTTATTTTCAACCCCGGTGTAATAGGCATTGTTATAGGTCTTATTATTTTCCTTTTAAATATTGCTAAATTTATCCCCGCGCCTATACAAAGCGCCGTTACTCATATAGGAAACCTTAACACCCCTCTGCCTATGCTTATAATAGGTTACCATCTTTCTAAGGCAAAGATTATATCTGCCATTACCGATAAGCGTATATGGGTTTCTATTTTACTGCGTCTTGTTATAGCGCCTTTTGTTTCTCTTATGATTCTATATATACTGAAATTCACACCGCTTCATATAGAAAATACCATAGCGGTTGCCAGTATTGTGGCGGCAAGTGCGCCCTGCGCGGCATTTACCACTATTTTCTCGGAAAAGTTCGGCAGAGATACCGCCCTGTCGGTAAAACTGGTATCGGTTTCCACCCTTTTCTCAATAATTACAATGCCTGTTTTTGTGGCTCTTGCTCAAAAAATATTATAATTTTTTTGTATTTTCGTTCATATTGACATTTATTGCTAATATATGTATAATATAATTAGCATTTAAAAAAAGGAGAATGTTCTATGAAAAAACTACTTGCTGTACTTTTATCCCTTTGTCTTCTGCTTGCCGCCGTTCCTATGAGCGTATTTGCGGCAGCACCTGTTGACACCGACATTGTGTTAAGTGTAGAAGGCGCACCTGAAACCGTTTATCCCGGTCAGACCTTTTCGGTAAACATTAAGCTTTCCGAAAACACAGGTATTTATACCTGGCGTGCTGACTTAGGATATGATTCTGATGTATTTACTCTTGTTAGCTGTGCTTCTTCTGATTTTACAGAAGAAGACTCTGTTCCCCGTTTCAGCTACAAAGAGACTACCGACAACATCCGTATACTTTGGGATGCTGCAGGTAATGCAAACTTCACCGAAAACGGCACTATTGCAACCGTTACCTTTAAGGTTAAGGATAATGCTGCTTCAGGCAATTATAACTTTGATTTAACCTTCCTTGATGCTTCAAGAGTTATTAATGCCAAGCCCTTTGCAGAGGCTATCAATGTTACCGCTACCGACTGTTCTACAAAAATTGAGCAGATAGCAGTAAGCAAGGTAGAAATTACCGATATTGATGCAAAGACCGACTACTATATCGGCGACGAGCTTGTTATTAACTCTGTTTCTCTTAAAGTATCCTACAACAACGGTGACGAGAAAACCGTAACTGAGGGCTACACCACAAGTTATGATTTCAGTGCCGCAGGTACAAAAACCGTAACAATTAACTATGAAGGCGGTACCGACACCTTTGAAGTAACCGTTACCTCTCCCTATATAACCCTTTCAGATGATGCTGAAACCGTTATAGCAGGTGAAGAATATACACTTACCGCTGATGTTCTTCCCTCAGGCGTAACTGTAAACTGGGAATCCAATAAAGAGGATGTTGCTACAGTAGATGGCGGTGTAGTTACCGCAGTAGCCGAAGGCGAAGCTACCATCACTGCATCATTTGTATATAACGGTATCACCTACAAGGCTGACTTTGTTATCACCGTTATTCCCGTAGTTATTACAGGTATTGAAATTACCAATATTGATGCTAAGACCAACTACTATATCGGCGACGAGCTTGTTATAAACGACATTACCATTACCGTTACCTATAATAACGACGATACCGATGAAATAACCGAGGGCTACACTACCGAATATGATTTCAGCACTGCAGGCACAAAGACCGTTACCGTTAAATACGAAAACTTCAGCGATACATTTGAGGTTACAGTTAAAACTCCTTCCATAACCCTTTCAGATTCAGAAAAGGTTGTTATCCTTGATAAGACATATCAAATCAATATAACCGAACTTATCCCTGATGATGTTACTGTAAGTTGGGAATCTGATGACGAAGACGTTGCTACCGTAGTAAACGGTTTAGTTACCGCCGTTTCTGAAGGTGAAGCTACCATTACCGCTTCCTTCACATACCAAGGCACTACCTACTCCGCAGAATGTGTTATCACCGTTAAAAAGCTTCTCGGCGATATCAACGAC
>JAZNQX010000160.1:0-3362 GCA_045590395.1 Acutalibacteraceae bacterium | reverse complement strand
TGCTGAGAAATATAATCTTCCCTGCATAGACCTTCAGCAATACTTTGATAAAGCCTGTGAAAAGGCAGAGCCTGTTTACTGGACTTACGACGGTGTTCATCCCACATATAACGGCCATCAGCTTATTAAGCGCCTATGGCTCGAAACCTTTAACAAAATAAAATAAATAAAAAATAAGGACTCGCTGAGTCCTTATTTTTTACTTTTTCGGTATGCTATTGGCCGCATACCGCATTTATTTAAAAATAAATTCGAAAAATAATGTGCATCGCTGTACCCCAAGGCTTCGGATATCTCACCCACAGTCATAGCGGTATTGGCAAGTAAATTTTTAGCCGTTTTCATTTTATTTTCTATCTGATAAGAATACGGCGTCATACCGAATTCTTTTTTAAATAGTTTAAGACAGTAATCTTTAGAGCGGAAAATAATCTGCGCCAGTTTTTCGGTACTGACGATACTTTTGATATTACCCTCAATATACTCTTTCAGTATTGCCGCTTCCTCGCTATGCTTTGCATTGCTCACACTTCCTTTAAGCAACACCATTATCTCTAAAAGAAGGCCCTGCAAAGCCGCCTGTTTTTCGTTATCAGGCATATCATCATCAATTATTTTCAGTATCCTTTCAAATTTAAGTCTTAAAGTACCTCCATCGAAAAAATGCTTACCCGAAATTTCGTAAGAGCTTACTATTTTTTCGTAAAAATCTCCCGTAATATTTAAGAAAATTTTAGTAAAGGGATTATTTGCATCTGAATAATATCTATGAGGCTCACCTTTGTATAAAAGGTAAACAGTATCCTTTGTTACCCGATGCTCCCTGCCGTTTACCCATACAGCCCCTTCTCCGTCAAGCACATACTCAATAACATTTACACCTGAAATTTTTCTGGTTATACAGTAATTACTGTCGGGATAGGTAATACCTGCAAGGGATATAAAAAGGGGCATTCTGTTTTCCGTTTGGGTAAAGAACTTTAATTTCTCATTCAAAATTGTTTTCCTCACTTTTTCACACAAAATATCCATTTATTTTTCTGATTTTAATTATTATAATACACTTATAAACAATATTCAAGGAGGAATATTCTATGAAAATGCGTGCTCCTGCTACACCCATTGTAAATATCGACCCTTATTTTTCGGTATGGTGTGAGGATTCTGTACTTAAAAATGCGGTTCATTGGACCGGCTCTCCCAATACTATGTCAGGCAGACTTTTTGTTGACGGTGAGCAGTACCACTTTCTCGGCTTTAAAGCAAAGTCGGAAAATGTGACCGATTTAACGATTGAGAGCACCGAAATTGACGCTTATTCCACAATTATCACCTATCGCTGTGATACTGTGAAATTAACCGTTCATTTCACCTCTCCACTTCTTGTTGACGATTTATACTACGCTTCCCGTCCCGTTGCCTACTGCAAGGCTTCTTTTGAAAGTCTTGACGGCAAAGACCACGACGTAAAGGTTAAATTCACCGCCAGTGAAGAGCTTGTTTTAAACCTTAAAGGAGAAGGTCGCGCCCTTGCTGATAAAGTAGATATCAAAGGTGCCACCGCAATTAAAATGGGTAACGGTAATCAGAATGTGCTGTGGCGGTCCGGTGACAACATCCGCATAGACTGGGGCTATATGTACCTGGCTGTAAAGGGTGAAGGCGTTGTAGGTCATACTGTTATAGATAATATGTACGCTATGTATATAGAAGCAGACCTTAAAAACGAAGCACTTTTTGCCTTTGCCTTTGACGATGTAAAAAGCATAAATTACTTCGGTGATAAATTAGATGCCTACTGGAAAAAAGACGGAAAAACTATTGAAGAGGCTATTACTGAGGCTTTCGGTGAATATGATGAACTTCTTTCCCGTTGTAATGCTTTTTCAGAAAATCTTAAAGAAAAAGCTGTACTTATGGGCAACGAAAAATATGCCGAAATATTAATGCTATCAATTCGTCAGGTAATGGCGGCTCATAAATTAGTGGTTGATAAAAACGGCAACAACCTTTATATTTCAAAGGAATGTAACTCCAACGGCTGTGCCGCAACGGTGGATGTTACATATCCGTCAGCTCCCATTTTCCTTATATACAATGTTGAACTTTTAAAGGGAATGCTTCGTCCCGTAATGGATTATGCCGCAACTGACGAATGGTACTGTGATTTTGCACCCCACGATGTAGGCAGATATCCTATCGTTACAGGTCAGGTTTACGGTGTAGACCGCAAAAATGAGATTGCAGAAATAAACCTCAAAGAGCAAATGCCTGTTGAAGAATGTGGAAATATGATAATTCTGTTTTCGGCTATCTGTGACGCAGAAAATGACACCTCTTTTGTAAAGCCCTATCTTAATACCATTGAAAAATGGAGTAAATATCTTATAGAATATGGACTTGACCCTGAAAATCAGCTCTGTACCGATGACTTTGCAGGACATCTTGCTCACAATGTAAATCTTTCAATAAAAGCGGTAATGGGCATTGTGGCATACAGCCGAATACTCAGCCGTTTGGGTGAAAAAGAGAAAGCCGAAAGCCTTATGAATACTGCCAAAGAGTATGCCGCATCTATAATTTGCCGTGCAGAAAATAAAGACGGAAGTTACCGTCTTGCTTTTGATAAGCCCGATACCTTCTCGCTTAAATATAACGCTGTATGGGATTTAATCTGGGGCACAAACATATTCCCCGAAAAGTTTTATGAAAATGAAATTATCCGCTACAAAAAAGAAATACTCCCCTACGGTGTTCCTCTTGACTCCCGTGAAAAATACACAAAATCAGACTGGCTTTGCTGGGTAGCAAGTTTTTGTAAAGAAAATGAAGATTTTACCTTCTTTACTGATACTCTTTGGTCAGCCTATAATACAATGCGCACCAGAGTTGCCATGACCGATTGGTATTATGCCGATACCTCACATATGAAAGGTTTCCGTCACAGAACAGTTCAGGGTGGTCTGTTTATAAGACTTATGTTTTAACTGTGGAAATCTGTATTTCACTGTGTTATAATATGCTTAGAAATTTAAAGTAGGTTTTTATAAATGAACTGGATTATAAAGCATATTGACAGCATTAAAAGCGGCGATTTGGATTATTGCCTTTCGCTTATGGATTTTCAGCGCAAAAAGCATATTGACGGCTTTTTAAGTGAAAGAAGAAAAGCTTTATCGGTTGCGGCAGAATTGACAGCTAAAAAGTTAGCGGCAGAGTTTCTTAACTTAAATATAGAAAAAATAGAACTTTTAAGGGCTGAAAACGGCAAACCATATATAAAGGGTAATCCTGCATACATCAGTATCAGCCATTCGGGTGATTTTGTTGCCGCGGCGGTAAGCGAAAAACCCATTGGCATT
>JAZNQX010000159.1:0-7857 GCA_045590395.1 Acutalibacteraceae bacterium | reverse complement strand
CGCGTTAGCGTGTATATCACCAACAACGGTTCACCGTTGTTGTATCTCATCACACCGTAGGTGTGTATCAAAAAACTGTCGGCTTGATGATATACAAAACTAAAGTTTTGATGATATGCAATTCCCCCAGGAATTGATGATATACAACGGCAAGCCGTTGATTTTTCACTGATTTTATGCTATAATGTATTCAAGAGGTGAATTATATGAAATTATTTAATTCTTTTAAGGAAAACAAACAACTTATTAACCAAACAGAATTTGTAAATGTTTATTCTGTAAAGTGCGACGATAAGGAATATACAATTATTATCCCTCGGGAAAGAGCTAACAAGAAAACTATAATTCATTTCATTGATAATACTATTTGTTGGGAGCAAATTCCTCGTTTTCCTAAACTTGCAGGCAAACAATATGGAGATAGAATACCGATTTACAAATTTGATGCAAAAGTTTTGAATACTCTTTTTGTTCTCAAGGGAAATCCTCTTGGTGATGAGGGGTTGGATAATGGTATTTTTAGAAGTTTTAAAAAATATGATGAAAATTGTGTAAATTGTATGACTTACAATAAATTTAAACAAATGTAAGAAAATTCTCTGTTTTCAGGCACATTTCATTCGTGTCATTAAGTTCAAAGCACCCAGAAAAAACCTCTTTACGAAAGTAAAGAGTTTTTTTCAGTTATATTCGCCTATCGGCGAGTTATATTGAGCTTCGCTCAGTTATATTTGCTTCGCAAGTGATATTCGCTTCGCGAGTTTTAGAGGCGAATATAATATCACTTTTGCCGAAGGCAAAAGTATTACTATGCAGAAATGCATAATATCACTCTGTGCGTTAGCACAGAATATCACTTTCAACTTACAGTTGAAAAATATCAACTTTTCTTTTATTGTCTGCCTTTATGTTATCTGTTATAATTATATCAGCAAAGGAGATGATTTGATGGATAACACAAACATTGTTTTAGCGGCTAATATACAGAAATATCGTAAAAAGTGTGGATTAACACAAGAAGAACTTGCGAAAAAGTTGGGTGTAACTTTTTAAGCAGTTTCAAAATGGGAAAACGCCAAAACTGCACCAGACATATTGTTTTTGCCGACAATGGCTGATTTATTTGGTTGCTATATATAGACGAATTTTTAAGTCTTGATGTTTCAACTAAAACATATCATGCAAGACGAGTGCCCAGACTTTTATATATCTGGGTCACAGCTATGAGTTCGACAACAACAATAACTGGGAGCATATTGAAAAGATATGTGAAAAACTGTCAAACAACGATGAAATTTGGTATGCGACCAATATAGAAATATACGATTATGTGCAGGCTTATAAAAGTTTAAGATACAGTGCTAACGGTCAAAAGATATATAATCCGACTTTAATTACAATTTGGTTGGATGTTGACGGTAAACTATACGAAATAAAACCCGGAGAAACTATTCATATCAGTTAATAAACTCCGTTCCCGTAGGGGAACGGAGTTTCGTTTATTGTGAATTAGTTGTCGCTTTGCTGTGTGCCGCAACGGGAAACTAAACATGCGGTTGCAGTTATAGTGAGCGATAGGAATAGAACCAGCAAACCAACAAAAATGGCACCAATGATACTGGTGGCGACAAAATTAACCGCAAGTAAAATAACTGAGGTAAGAGCAGTGCCCAGAATACCGGTCAAAACTGCATTTAACGTACGATTACCACATTGGCAGGAACGGCAACACCCGGCTTTGGCAAGCAGCACAGCCAGATACACAATAGCGATGCCCAAAGCCACCCATAAAAATGCCGGTGTTACAGCAATTACTGCCGTAATCTGCAAAAGGGCAGCAACAACACCGAGAATAGCACTGGCAATCACAGCCAGAGTTACACAACTCGGTTTATTATCATAACAGAAGATAGCCATATTTTTCACCTCCTCGTTCCATTTTATGAGAGAAAAAAGTTGATGTGAGAAAAAATAAACGCAACCAATATTGACAACAAATATATTTAAGTCTATAATTATTTGGCAATAATGTATGCTGCTGAAAAGTTGAAGTGATTATATGAAGCTAAAACAATTTTCGTTACTGACGCTTCTTGTAGGGTTATTATTTTTCGGCTGTAGGAATTATTGTTCCTTTTTTTGCATTACAAATCTATATCTCTCAAAACGGCGCAATAGGTATAATTGGCGGTGCGGTTTATGAGTCGATAGTAATAATTTCATCTATAATCGGCATTATTCGGTATAGGAAAAACAATTTTATGTAATTAAAGATAAAGGAGTGAGAGGTATGAAAAAAAGTGCGCTGTTTAGTATAGCGGTTGCCGGTGTTCTTTGGGGAACAAGCGGTCTGTTTTCGTATTGGCTTACTCAATTTGGATTTACACCGGTGCAAATGACAACACTGCGCGGTGTGGTTTCTGCAATTTTTATGATATTTTTTATTATTGTAAGAAATCCAAAACTTTTTGTACTGCCTAAACGGGAAATCCTGCTTGTTTTAGGTAGCGGTTCAAGTCTTTTCCTTACTGCCTTTACATATTTTGCCTCTATAAAGGCGTCATCGGTTTCTACGGCGGTTATTCTTATGTATACTGCGCCCGTTTTTGTGCTGATTTATTCGGTTCTTTTTCTTGGCGAAAAGCTGAATAAAGTAAAAATAATTTCCATATTTTTAATGATTGTAGGTTGCGCTCTTGTTTCGGGAGTGGTAGGCGGAATAAAATTCAGCCTTGCAGGTGTGCTCTTTGGTATAGCGTCAGGTATTTCATATAGTGCATATAACATAATTACAAAGATTCTTACTATGCACAAGGTGGATACCTTTACGGTTACTAACTACAATTTTATTGTTATGAGCCTTATTGGAATTATAGTATGTGATCCTGCAGAGGCTGTATCAATAACAGTGAAATCACCGCTTACAATAATACCTATTATTATAGGATTAGGCTTATTTACCTGCTTTTTGCCCTATATGTTTTATAATTTAGGACTTCGTGATATTCCTGCGGGAACGGCAACCACACTTGGTATTATTGAGCCTTTGTCAGCAACCATTTTCAGTGTTGCTTTTTTAGGTGAAAAACCGACCTTGCCTCTTGTTATCGGTATGGTGCTGATACTCGTTGCCGTTTTTACCCTTGCAAGACAAAAAGAGTAACTAATAAAGTATTTATTGCGCTTATAAAATGAAAGATAGCGAAATCTATGAAAACCCATGGATTTCGCTTTTATATTTGTGCTAAAAGGTTGACAACAAGGGTGGAAATTTGGTAAAATATAATAGCTAATATGGATTTTTGTGTCAAATTGAGAGGAAGCTTAAAAATGGCAAACAGTATGACGGGCTACGGACGTGCCCAAAACCAATCAGAATTATATGATATTACTGCGGAAATTAAAGCCGTTAACCACAGATATTTTGAGGTAAGCGTTAAAACTCCCAGAGGATATTCTTTTTTAGAAGAGAAAATCACTGCTACTCTTAAAAAGCGTATTTCACGCGGTAAAATTGAAGTGTATATTACAATAAACAATTTGGGCGAGAGCGATACTTTAATAGAAATAAATAAAGAGTATACCGATGCTTATATGTCTGCACTTAAAGCATTGGCTCAGGAGTATTCACTTGAAGAGAGTTTCCCCGTAATGCGAGTGGCTCAAAACCCCGAGGTTTTCAAAATCACCAAAAAGCAGGTTGATGAAGAAAAGGTGACAGAAGAAGTTCTTTTCGTAATAGAAAAGGCAGTAGACAGCTTTATCGAAATGCGAAGGGTAGAGGGAGAAAGACTTTGCGAGGATATTCTCTCAAGAATAAACACTATAAGAGATTATGTTTCCTTTATTGAAAAGCGTTCCCCCGAAACTGTTAATGTTTACAGAGAACGCCTTGAAGCAAGAATCCGCGAAATTGTAGGTGATATGCAGCTTGACGAACAGCGTATTTTAACCGAGGTTGCCATATTTGCCGATAAGGTTGCTGTTGCCGAAGAAACAGTAAGACTTGCTAGTCACTTAAAGCAGGTTGAAGAATTGCTTAAAAGTGATGAGCCTATAGGCAGAAAGCTTGACTTTATCGTTCAGGAAATGAACCGTGAGGCAAATACCACAGGCTCTAAATCTCAGGACATTGATATTACCAATGCAGTTGTTGATATTAAGGCGGAAATAGAAAAAATCCGCGAACAGATACAAAATCTTGAATAGGTGATAAATATGAAGCTAATAAATATCGGTTTTGGAAATATGGTGTCAGCAAATAGAATGGTGGCAATAGTAAGCCCTGAATCTGCGCCTATTAAGCGTATGATTAGTGAGGCAAAGGAAAAAGGAAATCTTATTGATGCAACCCACGGACGCCGTACACGCGCCGTAATAATAACCGACAGCGACCATATTATACTTACTTATCTGCAGTCGGAAACGGTGGCTAACCGTATAAGCGAGGAGTATCCCGAGGAAGAGGAGAATGATAATGAGTAAAGGTAAGCTTTTTATTATTTCAGGCCCGTCGGGTTCGGGTAAGGATACAGTTCTTGCAAATCTTTTTGAAAAACATCCCGAAATCAAGCTTTCAATTTCTTCTATTACAAGACCTATGCGAATGGGTGAAATAGAGGGCCAAAAATACCACTTTATCTCCCGTGAGGAATTTGAAAGTATGATAGAAAACAACCAGCTTCTTGAACACAATGTGTTTGTGGGCAACTACTACGGAACCCCTAAACAGCCGGTTATTGACTGTATTAACAGCGGTCACGATATGATTCTTGAAATTGATGTAAACGGCGCAAAACAAATCAGAGAAAAAATGCCCGATGCAGTCAGCATATTTATAATGCCTCCGTCTTACAGAGAGCTTGAAGGAAGGCTTATCGGCAGAGGTACCGATGCTATGGAAATTATTGAAAAACGTCTTTCTTCAGCCCTTGGCGAAATTGCAAGAGCAGGGGAATACGACTATGTTGTTACGAATGATGTTGTTGACGACTGTGTTGACGATATTCTTCATATAATTCTCGCGCAAAGACTAACCTCTGCGCGTCAAACAAATCTTATTGAAGAGGTGCTTAATAAATGTTAAATCCCGCTATTGGAAAACTTATCTACAACTGTGACAACCGTTACAGCCTTGTAAACGAAATTGCTAAAGAGGCAAGAAAAATTGCTGACGAGGCAATAGAAAAGGAAGAAATCATTTTAGAAAAGCCTGTTTCTCTTGCAATAAACAAGGTTGCCGAGAAACGCGGATTACTTTAATTTAAACTGTAATAACTGACGGGGGGGTGAGTCTGTTGAATAAGATTGCAAAGGTAGTAATTGACGGTGCGACTCTGCAATTTGACAGACTGTACTCTTATATTTTGCCGTCAGATATTGCCAATAAATGCAGTAAGGGTATGCGCGTTGTAGTGCCTTTTGGTCGCGGCGATATTAAAAAGCAAGGCTTTGTTATGGCTACCGAATATTCGGAAAATACCGAAGGTCTTAAAGCAGTTATTTCTGTTTTTGACAGTACACCTGTTTTAAGCGACGAAATGATAAAGCTGTGCGATTACCTTCGAAAACAAACTTTTTGTACCTATTATGACGCTATTCATACCGTTTTACCTTCCGGTATCGGTATGAAGTTTGTGAAATCCTTTTCTGCTATTGACGGCATAAATGAGGGTATGCTGACCGATGAACAAAGATTAGTATACTCTTTTGTAAAGGCAAAAAGTACGGTGAAGCGCGAAACTGTTTTAGCCGCTTATCCAAGCATTGATGATGACTTTTTACAGGAAATGTGTGATATGGGTGCGCTTTGTTCAGAAGACGGTGCTGTTCGTAAAATGGGTGATGCTACCCTTAAAATGCTGCGTCTTAACGTACAGGGTGACGATTTATCGGTATTAAAGCTGACAGAAAAACAGCGTGAGGTTACCGATTATCTTCTTGAAAACAGCCAGTGTTCTGTAAAAGAGGTTATGTATTATACAGGTGTTACAGCATCCGTTATCAATACTCTTCATAAAAAGGGCATTGTTGCTCTTTATGAAAAAGAGGTTTTCAGATTCTCTCATAATTACACACGGCCTGTAAAGCGAAAAGATATCGTGCTGTCCGGTGAACAGAATAAGGTGTATACTGAGCTTACCGAAAGGCTGGATGTTGACGGAGGCGCTTGCGCTCTTCTTTACGGCGTTACGGGAAGCGGAAAAACTCAGGTGTTTTTAAAGCTTGTTGATAAGGTTATTGACAGTGGAAAGTCGGTTATCGTAATGGTGCCCGAAATTTCTCTTACCCCTCAGACGCTTTCTCTTTTTGGAGAGCGCTACGGTGACAGGGTTGCTGTTTTTCATAGCGCTATGTCTAAAGGACAGCGGCTTGACGAATGGAAAAGAGCCAAAAACGGCGAGGCGGTTGTTGCTATCGGTACACGCTCGGCTGTTTTTGCACCCTTGGATAACTTAGGCCTTATAGTTATGGACGAAGAACAGGAGCATACCTATAAATCTGAGCAATCACCAAGGTTTCACGCCAGAAATGTTGCAAAATTCCGCGCAAACTTTAATAATGCGCTACTGCTACTTGCTTCAGCCACTCCTTCTATGGATTCATACTTTATGGCTGAAAGCGGAAAATACAGCCTTCATACCTTAAAAAACAGATATAAAGGTGCCCGTCTTCCCGATGTTACTACGGTGGATATGCGAAAAGAAATTATTTCGGGTAATCACGGAAGCATCAGCAGACAGTTAGCAGATGAACTTTTGTCGGTTTTAAATAATAAAAAACAGGCGATAATTTTATTGAACAGAAGGGGATATAATACATATATTTCCTGTCCTACCTGCGGTTATGTGGCAACCTGTCCTAATTGCAGTATTTCTATGACCTACCACAGTGCCAATAACCGAATGATATGTCATTATTGCGGACATTCTGTTCCTGTCAGTAAAAAGTGCCCTGAATGTGATAGTGAGCATTTGCGCTTTTTCGGAATGGGCACTCAGCGTGTTGAGGATGAGCTTAAAATGCTTTTTCCTGATTCCAGAATTTTACGACTTGACGCTGACAGCACAATGACCAAAGACGCCTTTTCCCATCATTTAGGCCTATTTTCAAAGGGCGAGTATGATATTATGATAGGCACACAAATGGTGGCAAAGGGACTTGATTTTGAAAATGTAACCTTAGTTGGTGTAATAGGCGCTGACCGTTCAATGCACAGTGATGATTTCAGAAGCTACGAGCGTACCTTTTCACTGCTTACTCAGGTAGTGGGCAGGGCAGGTCGCGGTGAGTTTTCGGGAAAGGCTATTATTCAGACCTCTAGCCCCGAAAGTGATTTCATAAATATGGCTGTGAGTCAGGACTATGAAGCCTTTTATAACAGCGAAATTTTAACCAGAAAAATGATGCTTTATCCGCCTTACTGTGATATTGCTATGGTTGCGGTTTCGTCATCAAACAGCGAGCTTGCGCTGTCGTCGATTAACGAAATATTCGGTAATATAAAAAAACTAATCGACGATGAATTCAGCGATGTAAAGCTTGTTATATTAGGCCCTTCCACAGCCTCTGTACCTAAGGTAAATATGAGGTATCGCTACAGATTGATTATAAAATGCAGATTTAATGCCCGTTTTCGTGAGATGATAGGCAAGGCTATCAGTATAAAGCGTAAAAACGATTTATCTGTATTTATCGATATAAATCCCGAATCGGTTATTTAGGAGGAAATATGGCAACAAGGATAATAACCGAGTACGGTAAAGACCCTATTCTTAAAAAGGTATGCCGTTCTCAACTTGATTTTAATGACCGTCTTGGAGAAATTCTTGACGATATGGCAGAAACTATGTACGC
>JAZNQX010000158.1:0-10607 GCA_045590395.1 Acutalibacteraceae bacterium | reverse complement strand
GGTAAAAAGGCACGTCCTTCTATCCACTGCGGTATCTGTGGTGAACACGGCGGTGACCCTGTTTCCGTTGAGTTCTGCCATAAGATTGGCCTCGACTACGTATCCTGCTCACCCTTCCGCGTTCCGATCGCTCGCCTCGCCGCAGCACAGGCCGCTATCAAAGAAAGCAAGTAATTGCTGACTTTATAAAGCAAAACTATCCCCACCGAGCAATCGGTGGGGATTCTTTATGCAAAAAATCTTTCTTTTTAAAACGCGATATGGTATAATTAAATGAAGGAGATGATGGGTATGAATACTTTTCTTTTTGACTTTGACGGAACTTTGGTTGATTCTATGCCAACATACATATCTGCAATGCTTAGGATATTAAATGAAAATAATATTTCATATGACAGCGATATTATAAAAACAATAACGCCTCTCGGAATCGATGGTACAGCAGAATATTACATAAATACTCTATGCGTCAATAAATCTAAAGAAGAACTTATAAATTTGATGAAAAACTACATGTTAGACGCGTATTATAATACTATCCCTGCAAAAGAAAACGTTATATATGTTTTAAAAGAGCTCAAAAAAAGAGAAGCTAGTTTAAACGTATTAACAGCAAGTCCACATATTACATTAGATGCCTGTCTTAAAAGGTTGGATATTTATGATTTGTTCGACAATGTATGGTCTTGCGATGATTTTAATACAACAAAAGCAAATCCTGAAATTTATGTTATGGCCGCGAAAAAGCTTAATAAAAACATTGACGCTATTTTGTTCCTTGACGATAATTTAAACGCTGATAAAACTGCAAAAACAGCTGGAATGAAAGTTTGTGGAGTTTACGATGAATCATCCAAAGAATATACCGACGAAATCAAAGCTGTTGCAGATTATTATATATACAACTTTTCAGAACTGCTTTCTCAACAAATGAGCAAAAATTAACAGCAAGAGAATTACAAGTGCTAACTTCTTCTTTAATTTCCCACTTTTGCGTACTGCAGCACAGGCCGCTATCAAGGATATGAAATAAGATTTATCCTAAATAAAAATTATCCCCACCTAAGTATAGGCGGGGATTTTTTATTTAACATTCCTCTATATTTTCGCGTTTGAAAACTTCTGAAGCGAAGAAGTCCTCAAGGCTTATTTCCAAACCATCACAAATCTCGTATATTATTCTAAGCTTCATACTTGGATAGGAACACTTCATAATTGTGCTTAGAGTTGACTGCGGAACTCCCGTTTTTAAATGTAATTGATACTGTGTTATTCCGCGTTCTTTACAAAGCTCTTTTATTCTGTATGCAACAGCTTCGTTTAATTTCATTACTATCACCCTATACTTCATTTACTCGATAATTCTATGAATAAGTATAGGTTAGCGTGCATTAAAAATACTTCGTGTACTTGATATTTGAAATAATTTGTGTTAAAATTACCGTTGAGGTGATTTTATGACAGGGTTGTCTTGCGAAAATGAATTTTGTATATATCAAAAACAGGGGAATTGTATTTTAAAAAGCGTGCAACTTAATATACAAGGGAACTGCTTAGACTGCATATATATTAATGTTGAAGAAGACGTTTTAAATAGCCTGAAACAGAAGCATTTGAGGGATTTAGCATTATAAAATTATCTCGCATATTGTGTTATATAAACCACCGTCCATCGAAAGATGGGCGGAATTTTTTTGTAAAATGCATTTATATCGGCTGAAAAATTTGCGCATAATATTAAAAATGCTTTGTCTAAGGAAGGTATTTATGAAAAGTCTTTGGGTTAAAACGGCGAAAAAGCCGCAGTTTGAGGAATTAAAAGGGGATATTAAAACCGATGTGCTTATTGTAGGCGGCGGCATTACGGGAATTCTATGCGCCTATATGTTAAACGTAGCAGGTATTGATTACACTCTTATTGAAGCAAAAGAAATATGCAGTGGAATCACAAAAAACACCACCGCCAAGGTGACTGCGCAACACGGGCCTATTTACCATAAAATCATTAAAGATTACGGGGTAGAGGCGGCGAAGCTTTATTATAATGCTAACTCTCGCGCAGTTGACCGCTACAAAAACTTGTGTGAAAAGTTTGATTGCTCTTTTGAAACTAAGGACGCCTATTTGTACAGCCTTGACGGTACGGATAAAATTTTAAAAGAGGTGGAAGCTTACCGAAAAATAGGCGTTACATCTGAATATATAAAAGAAACCGAGTTGCCCTTTAAGGTATCAATGGCTTTAAAGCTTAAAAACCAAGGACAGATACATCCTCTTGAGCTTTTATACAAAATATCAGAAAACTTGAATATTAAAGAAAATACCAAGCTTTTAAATCTTGCCCCACAGTATGCCCAGACAAACAGAGGAAAAGTATTTTATAAAAAAGCAATTATTGCAACCCATTTTCCCATTATAAATAAGCACGGCTGGTATTTTCTTAAGATGTATCAGCATCGTTCTTATGTTTTGGCGCTGGAGGGGGCGCAGAACATTAACGGTATGTATATTGATGAAGATATTAAGGGGCTGTCATTCAGAAACTACGGAAATTTTCTGCTTCTTGGCGGCGGAAGCCACCGCACAGGTAAAAATGGCGGATGCTGGGCAGAGCTTGAAGAGTTCGCTCAAAAATATTACCCCAATGCTAAAATAGCGTACAGATGGGCAACACAGGACTGTATGAGTCTTGACGAGATTGCTTATATAGGCAACTATTCAAAAAATACGCCCAATCTTTTTGTGGCTACAGGCTATAATAAGTGGGGTTTTACCTCAGCTTTAGTAGCGGCAGAGATTTTATGCGATAAAGCTTTGGGAAAGGAAAATAAATTCGCGTCAATTTTCTCACCGTCACGAAATATTTTAAAGCCGCAGCTTGCTATAAACGGAGCCGAGGCAGTGCTGGGACTTATAACACCTACTATTCATCGTTGTCCGCACATGGGTTGCGCCCTTAAATATAATAAAAATGAGCACACATGGGACTGTTCTTGTCACGGCTCACGCTTTACGGATGACGGAAGGCTTATAGACAATCCTGCAACAGATGATAAGATAATGGACTAACAAACCGCCACCTGAAAACAGGTGGCGGTTTTTGTCGAATTATGTTGACAACAATGGCTATATATGGTAAAATGTTCACAGATAGTTAACAATTATAATATTGTTGGCTACAAAACGAAAGGAGATTTTCAAAATGGAAAACACTGTAAACACTGCCCCTGTAGGCCAGCTTAAGACAAACAAAGGTTTGCTCAAAACAATTTTGCTTTCTATAATCACTTTCGGTATTTATCCGTTAGTAGTTATGTCTGCTGTTTCTAACGATGTAAATATCGTTGCTTCAAGATATGACGGCAAAAAGACTATGCATTATTGCTTACTGTTCTTTATTGTTGCTCCTATCACCTGCGGTATTGCCGGCATTGTTTGGTATCACAGAATATCAAACCGTATCGGTGCAGAGCTTAAGAGACGCGGCATAGCATATAAATTCAGCGCAGCTGACTATTGGCTTTGGAATGTTCTTGGCACCCTTATTGCTGTAGGTCCCCTTGTATACTTACATAAGTTATTTAAGGCTACCAACCTTATGAACGCCGACTATAACGAAAAAGGTTAATTCATTTAGTTTTTAATCTTAATATTAAAACCCGAGTTGTCGTAAAGACAGCTCGGGTTATTTTTATACAGACGGTTTTAGAAAAGCTCTTTTACAGTTGGGTAGATTTTTTTGAATTTTTGATAGTTCTTTTCGTATTTTGCTACAAGGTCTGCCTGAGGCTTAACTGTGCCTACAACCTTTACTATTTTCTTTGCCGCAGTTTCAACGTCTTTATATTCTCCGCAACCTACTGCTGCAAGAATAGCGCCGCCAAGGGCAGGGCCCTGCTCGTTTTCTATAACATCAATTTCCACATTAAGCACATTTGCAATAATGTTTTTCCAAAGCTCACTCTTGGCGCCACCGCCGCAAATGTTTGAACGCTCAATTTTAATGCCAAGCTTTTTGGCTACCTCAAAGGAATCTCTTAAAGCAAAGGCAACACCCTCAAGCACTGCGAGGGTCATATCCGAACGCTTTGTGTCCATGGACATACCCATAAACATTGAGCGGGCAAGGGGGTTGTTGTGAGGTGAACGCTCACCCATAAGATAGGGAAGGTAGAAAACCTTGTTATTGCCAAGCTCTTTGATTTCGCTTTGTTCAGCCGCGAAATTTTCGGAGCCCAGAATATTTGAACACCACCACTGATTACAGGAAGCGGCACTGAGCATACAGCCCATAAGGTGATAGCTTCCGTTAGCGTGGGCGAAGGAGTGAAGCGCGTTGAATTCATCAACACAGAAGTTGTCGCTTGAAATAAATATAGTTCCCGAAGTACCAAGGGAAATATTGCAAGAGCCGTCCTTAACGGTGCCTGTGCCTATAGCCGCCGCCGCATTGTCGCCTGCGCCTGCTATTACCTTAACATCAGAACCCAGACCAAGCTCACTTGCGATTTCGGCTTTAAGTGTGCCTATAACCTCATAGCTTTCGCAAAGGCGAGGAAGCTGAGAAGCTTTAACGGAACAGATTTTAAGCATTTCCTCAGACCAGCATCTGTTTTTAACATCCATTAAAAGCATACCCGAAGCATCACTTACATCGGTACAAAATTCGCCCGACAGCATATAAGCAAGATAGTCCTTAGGAAGCATAATTTTGCTTATTTTGCTGAAGTTCTCAGGCTCATTTTTAGCCATCCATAAAATTTTCGGCGCGGTAAAGCCTGCAAAGGCAATATTAGCAGTGTACTCTGACAGTTTACTTTTGCCGATAACTGTATTCAGATACTGAGTTTCCTCGGTGCTTCTGCCGTCGTTCCATAAAATTGCAGGACGGATAACCTTGTCATCTTTATCAAGGGTAACAAGTCCGTGCATCTGACCGCCAAAGCTTATACCGGCTACCTTTTCCTTTTCACAGTCACAGGTAAGCTCCTTAAGACCTTCAAGGGTTTTATCAAACCAGTCGTAAGGATTCTGCTCAGACCAGCCGTCGTGAGGAAAATATAGAGGATATTCCTTTGAAACGATTTTTTTAATGTTGCCTACTTCATCCATAAGAAGAAGCTTAACGGCAGATGTGCCTAAATCAACACCTATGTATAACATAATTAAGGCTCCTTTATTTTACTTTAATAATGGCTTTGATTAAGTCGGTTTTGTTGTCCACTACCTCTTTGAAGGCTTCCTGAATATTTTCCAGCTCATATTCGTGGGTTACAATACCCTTAACATCAATTATGCCCGATGCGACGGCTTCAATAGCCTTGGGATAAATATTGCGGTAACGGAATACTGATTTTATTTCGGCTTCCTTATCCATTATCTGTGCAAAATTATAACTTATTTCTTCGGTAGCTGCAAGACCTACAAGCACTATTGTACCGCCACGGCTTACAAGATGTGCCGTCTGCGCGATGGTGTAAGGAGAGCCTGCGGTTTCAATAACCTTAGCAGCGCCCTTGCCGTCGGTAAGCTTTTTAATTTCGCTTATAACATCGGTATTCTTACAGTTTATAACATAATCTGCGCCAAGCTCTTTAGCCTTTTCCAGTCGGGCATCTACAAGGTCGGTTACAATGATTTTACCTGCACCGCGTGATTTACAGGCAAGCAGAGTTACAAGACCGATACAGCCGGAGCCAAGAATAACAACGGTGTCACCAACACTAACATCACCCTGAGCAGCGGCGTGGAAGCCAACTGCCAGAGGCTCTATTAAAGCACCCTCTTTTGTTGAAACATTATCGGGAAGCTTAAAGCACATATTCTCGGGAAAGGTGATATATTCCTCATAACAGCCCTGAACAGGAGGAGTGGCAAGGAAAACAACATCGGGGCAAAGATTATAGCGTCCTGTCTTACAGAATTCGCATTTGCCGCAGGTAATGCCGGGCTCAAGTGCTACCTTATCGCCAACCTTAAGGGTGGAAACGCCTGAACCGATTTCTACAACTGTACCTGCACATTCGTGACCTAACATAAAATCTTCATTAAGGTCTACCTTAAAGGGACCGCAGACACCGTTGTGATAGTAATGAACATCAGAACCGCAAATACCTACATATTCAAGCTTGATAAGAACTGATTTTTCGTCAGTAATTTCGGGAACGGGAACTTCCTTTATTACAATGTTGTCAAGACCGTTCATAAATGCTGCTTTTTGTGTTTTCATAAATATTACTCTCCTTTATGAAAAAGTTTGAAAAGATTTGAAAAATGCTTTTTATTATGTTATAATCATTATATATTATGTAGGCTATACGCCGCAAGAAGCGGTGGATAAATTGAAACTTTTTCAAACTTTGTCATTGAGGTGATATGTGTGATTCTTTATCAGCGCCAAGAGGAAATTTTAAATTATTTAAATAAAGTTAAATGGGCTACTATTAAGGAACTGGCAACCAAGGTTTTTACAAGTGAATCTTCGGTGCGCAGAGACATAAAGGCTCTGGAGCAAAAGGGTTATGTAAAGCAGGTTTACGGCGGAGTAACTCTGCCCTATGAAAATACCGTTGTTCCGATGGCGCTCAGAGATACCTTTAATTCATCAATTAAGGATAAGCTTGCCGAAGAGGCGGCAAAGCATATTTTTGACGGCGCAACCATTCTTATGGATAATTCTTCTACGGTGCGGCGTATTATGAAATATACAAAAGACTTTAAAATGCTTAAAATAATAACCAACAGTCAGCGTATTATAAACGAGTACGACAGCGAGGAAATTGAGCTTTACTGCACAGGGGGAAGATTTGTAAAACAGAACAATGTTTTTGTAGGCAGTACAGCAGAAAACTATATTAAAAATATTTATGCCGATATTCTGTTTTTCTCAAGTCAGGCTCTCTCTGATGAGGGTGAAATCAGCGATATCTGCGAAGAAGAAACCAATATAAGACGGGCTATGCTTTCCCGCGCGGCAAAAAAGATTTTTGTTTGCGATTCTTCAAAAATAGGACTTAAAAAAACCTTTACCCTTTGCACAAAGGACGATGTGGATTTAATTATCTGTGACACAGAACTTCCATTTGAGGTATAAAAAACTCCCAACCTTACGGGTTGGGAGTTTCTGATTAAAAATTCAGTCGGCGGTTTATTTCCTTTGCGGCAAGTAAAAGATGTTTTATATAAAGTTGCGTTTTTTCTTCGCTTATATTATTTTTTGTGCTTACCGCCAGACCTAATGCGCCGAAAAATTCTTTACCGCAAAAAAGGGGAGTGGCAAAGCCTGCGCCAAGGCGGTATTTTGCATACTTTACTTTTTCTACCGGCGAATCTGAAATAAGGGTACTTAGCATTTGCACACAGGTGCTTTTGCAAATCCCCGTTTTTTTAGAAAGTGTATCAAGGCAAACTACCTAAGCACAGTCCTTGAACTGTTTTCAAAAGAAGACTGGTGGTACGGCTTTTACTGGTGGAAATGGGATGAACAGGTGCCCCGTCCAAAGAGTGAGAGATGGTACCCCATAAAGAACCGACCTGCCGCAAAGGTCTTAAAAGAGTGGGGCGAAAAGGACAGAAGCAGAAAAGCATAATATCTAAAAACTCAAACCCTGCAGGAAAATTTTCCTGCAGGTATTTTTATGCAAAGATTTTGCTTTTTTGTCGAAATGTAGTGTTATTACAAAAATAAGGCGTTTTTTTGTGTAAAATTTATAATCTTTATGAAAAAAATACCACAGTATTAATTAAATATTCACTAAAATAACTTGAAATTGTGTTATATGTTTGATATTATAAATATATAGATAAATAGTTCCGTGTAAGGAGAGGGAGTGAATGAGGTATGTTTTTAAATGATAATAAGTTCTATAGCGAGATTATATATAACGCTTATGAATATTTCGGTTCTTTTTACGGTGAAAAGGAAACGCTTTTCAGAGTATGGGCACCCGGTGCCGATGCAGTGTCGGTTGTAGGCGATTTTAACGGTTGGAACGGCTACGCTGATATTATGAAAAGAACCGATACCGGTACCTTTGAAATTAAAATTTCGGGTATTAAAATTTATGATAACTATAAGTACGCCATAACAAAGGGTGATACTACAGTACTTAAAGCCGACCCTTATGCCCGTCATTTTGAAACACCGCCGGGCACCTGTTCTAAAGTTTATTCTGATGAATATGAATGGAAGGACGAGAAGTGGCAAAAAGAGGTTAAAAATAAGAATATATATGAGTCGCCCGTAAATGTTTATGAAGTGCATTTGGGCTCTTGGGAAAAAAATGAAGACGGCAGTCTGCTGTCTTACACTGTGGCGGCAGAGCGCCTTTCAAAGTATGTTAAGGAAATGGGATATACCCATATAGAACTGATGCCTGTAACCGAATATCCCTTTGACGGCTCTTGGGGATATCAGGTAAGCGGATATTATGCTCCTACCTCGCGGTATGGAACGCCAACAGATTTTAAGAAATTTATAGATATTATGCACGGTGCTGGGATCGGGGTTATACTTGACTGGGTGCCTGCCCATTTCCCCAAAGACGATCCCTTTTTATATCGTTTTGATACAACCCCCCTTTACGAATATTCCGATGAACGTAAAGGACTTCATAAAGAGTGGGGAACTGCGGTGTTTGACTTCGGTAAGGTAGAGGTTATGAACTTCCTTATAGGAAGCGCCTGCTATTTCCTTAAAGAATACCACGTTGACGGACTGCGAGTAGATGCAGTTGCCTCTATGCTGTATCTTGATTACGGCAGACAGGACGGAGAGTGGGTAGCAAATTCCTATGGCGGCAGAGAGCATCTTGAGGCGGTAGAGTTTTTGCGCAGACTAAATGAGGCTGCCTTTTATACAAACCCCTCAGTACTTATGATAGCCGAGGAGTCAACGGCGTGGCCTATGGTAACAAAGCCTGCAAGTGACGGAGGACTGGGCTTTAACTTTAAATGGAATATGGGCTGGATGAACGATATGTTAAGATATGCTTCTCTTGACCCGCTGTTCAGAAAGCACCACCACGATAACCTTACCTTTTCCTTGTTTTATGCTTTCAGCGAAAACTTCATTTTACCTATATCCCATGATGAAGTTGTCCACGGCAAGTGTTCTTTAATAAACAAAATGCCCGGGGATTATGATATGAAATTTGCAGGGCTTCGCGCCTTTTATGCCTATATGATGGCGCACCCCGGCAAAAAGCTTTTATTTATGGGACAGGAATTTGCTCAGTTTATAGAATGGGATTATAAAAAGAGGATTGACTGGTTTTTAACCGATTATGATGCTCATAAAAATATGCAGAAATACTGCAAGAGCCTTAATGAATTTTATCTTAAAAATCCGTCTCTTTATGAGGTTGACTTTTCCTGGGAGGGCTTTAACTGGATATCAAATGATGACTACAGCCAGAGTGTAATAGCCTTCAGAAGAATAGCCAAGGATAAAAGTGAAATAATAGTTGTCTGTAATTTTGTTCCTGTAGAGAGAAATGATTACCGCATAGGCGTTAGCGAAAAAGGAAGCTATAAAACGGTATTTTGCTCTGATTTTAAAGAGTTCGGCGGAAATACCGAGAAAAGCAGAACCTCTGTTAAAAGTGAAAACATAGAAATGCACGGTTATGAAAACAGCATTTCTTTAACGCTTCCTCCTTTAAGCGTAACTTATCTTAAGAGAAACACAAGAAAAACTAAAAATTGTCTGGAGTGAGAGTTTTGAAAAAGAACGAATGTGTAGCAATGCTTCTTGCAGGTGGTCAGGGTAGCAGACTGGGTGTACTTACACAAAAGATTGCAAAGCCTGCCGTACCCTATGGCGGAAAGTACAGAATTATAGATTTTCCGCTTTCAAACTGCGTTAATTCGGGTATTGAAACGGTAGGTATACTTACTCAGTATCAGCCCCTTGAACTTAACAGCTATATCGGAAGCGGTAAGCCGTGGGACCTTGACAGAAACGACGGCGGTGTGCACATTTTGCCACCTTATCAGAAAAGCAAGGGTGGTGACTGGTACAAGGGTACTGCCAACGCTATTTATCAGAATATTCACTTTATAGAGAAATACGACCCTGAGTATGTTCTTGTGCTTTCAGGTGACCACATATATAAAATGGACTATTCAAAAATGATAAAGTTCCATAAAAAAAGCGGTGCCGACTGTACTATTGCCGTTATGGAGGTGCCGATGGAGGAGGCTTCCCGTTTTGGCATTATGAACGCAAAGCCTGACGGCACCATTTATGAGTTTGAGGAAAAACCTGCAAACCCCAAGAGCAACCTTGCTTCAATGGGTATTTATGTTTTTTCCTGGGACAAAATGAGAGAATATCTCATTATGGACGAGAAAAACAAAGAATCCAGCAAGGACTTCGGTAAAGATGTTATTCCGCTAATGCTCGGTTCAGGTGAAAAAATGATGGCATACCGTTTTGAAGGGTACTGGAAGGATGTTGGTACCGTTGAATCGCTGTGGGATGCTAATCTTGACCTTTTAAACCCCAACCTTGACCTAAAGCTTGACGGTAACGATTGGAAAATATATTCCCGTACAGGTTGGTTGCCTCCTCAGTATATAAGCAAAACCGCAAGTGTAGAAAATTC
>JAZNQX010000157.1:0-2145 GCA_045590395.1 Acutalibacteraceae bacterium | reverse complement strand
ACTTTTTGAAGGCGCGGTTATACTTAACGACGACAAGCCTGCCTTAAGGTTTGTTGATGGCGAACTTTATGTTTACGGCACACCCTTTAGCGGTAAGCATAAAAAAAGTGTTAACACAAGAGTTTTGCTTGGCGGAATATGCTTTTTGGAAAGAGGCAGTGAAAACGAAATCCAAGGCATTACACCAAGTCAGGCGCTTCAGTATGTATTAAAGCAAACGGTAAGCAGTGCGGCGGCTGACAGAACAGCAAAAAAGCTTTATGTTTTGGATAAGGTACTCTCTAATACAAAGCTTTATAAAATGAAGTGTACAAATGATATTTCTGCGGCACAGGTTTCTTATGATAAAATGAAGGTATCTATGCCCGTAAAGCTTAAAGAGCTTCTTCCTGTAATGGAGGAAACCTTGTCTGCAGGTTGCACCGTTACCTTTACCACCCACGGCAAAAGTATGCGCCCTATACTTAATGACGGTGACAGTGTATCACTTAAAAAGATGGATAAGTATAAGGTGGGGGATGTGGTTCTTTACACAAAGGCTGACGGAAGCTTCGTACTGCACAGAATAATAAGAATTAAAAAGGATACGGTGTATACTCAGGGAGATTCACTTCACGAGAAAGACGAGCCCATTAAAAGCGATGCTATACTGGGGAGAGTTGTAACTTATATATATCCCCAGAAAGAACTTAAAACCACCGAGTTTACCTATAAGATATATAAAATACTATATATGTCCTTTGTTGGACGAATGCTAAGAACCCTAAAGCATAAAATTATAAAGCATAAAAAAACAGCACTCTGATGAGTGCTGTTTTTAATTTAAATTTTACCGTTTTCGTTGTATTTTCTAACAATATTTTTAATACGGTCAATGGGATTTAAGAGTTCGCTTATTGAGTTATCACAGTTAAGTGTATCAACAAGAAGCGCGATATATTTTGACATATTTACATTACAGTACCATTCTTTAGAGAGAAGCTCAGGCTCATTATATATGAGGTTGGTGGTAAACACCTTGTCAATAAGTCCGTTTGTGTAATATTCGTCGAATTTATCATAGCCATCAACGAACAGACCAAAGGTGGAGAAGATAAATACGCGGTTTGCACCTTCCTTTTTAAGTCTGGCTGAAACATCCAGCATAGACTCACCTGAAGAAATCATATCGTCTACAATAATAAGATCTTTTCCCTTAACATCATTGCCTAAGAATTCGTGGGCTTCTATGGGGTTTTTACCGTTTACAATTACCGAGTAGTTTCTTCTCTTATAGAACATACCAAGCGGCAGACCTAAAACAGATGAGTAGTAGATACATCTGCCCATACCGCCTTCATCGGGGGAAACTATCATAGTATGGTCCTTGTCAAGCTTTACATCGGGAACATTTCTAAGGAGAGCCTTTATCATCTGATAGGTGGCTTGTACATTGTCAAAGCCGTCAAGGGGAATAGCGTTGTTAACTCTTGGGTCGTGAGCATCAAAGGTAATGATGTTTTTTACGCCCATTCTTACAAGCTCCTGAAGAGCCATAGCACAGTCCATAGACTCTCTGGTTGAGCGTCTGTGCTGTCTGCCCTCATAAAGCATAGGCATAATTACTGTAATTCTTCTTGCTTTACCGCCGAAAGCAGCAATAACTCTCTTTAAATCTTGGAAGTGGTCATCTGGACTCATAGGCACTTCCTTGCCGTACATTTTGTAGGTTACGCCGTGATTAAAGCAGTCGCAGATAATGTAGGCGTCAAGACCACGTGCGGTGTGGTTTAAAACACCCTTTGCTTCGCCTGTTCCAAAACGTGGGCAGTTAGCATTGATTACATAGCTGTGCTCAGGCGGCATACCGCGCCATTGCATAAGATAATAATCTACCTTAGACGAAATATCCTCACAGCCGCGCATATTAACTATTGCAAGGTCGCCATAAGGAGTGTGCTTTAGTGACATAGTTGCCATATTTTTTCCCTCCAAAAGTCCTATTACTAATATAATAACATAAACTTAAAAAATAATAAAGAGTTTTTTCGACATATAAAGGTAAAAAATTCGTTGAATAAATCGTATACTTTTGGTATAATGAACGAAGATGTTAAAATTATCGTACTGGGAGGACCAAATTATGCCTAAGGTTACACTTTTAAC
>JAZNQX010000156.1:0-27452 GCA_045590395.1 Acutalibacteraceae bacterium | reverse complement strand
CTCAAGACAGAGGGCAAGAAAGCGTGAAAACTTAAATTTAATTGCCCCCGATATTACCCTTATAAACCAGTAAATTACGGTAAATACCACCATACCGAAAAAGAAGAAGTAATTAGAAATAGCGCAAAGGGCAACCATTATCGCAAAAAAACCGCGACGGTTTTCGGTAAGCAGAAGCTCTAAGGATAAAAGTAAAAGGGGTAGATAAATAATAGCCTCGTGAAAATGATTAAAGAATATATTGTAAATGGAAAAGCCCGAAAAGGCATAAAGAAGTGCGCCGATTTTTGCCGCAAAGGCAGTGTGAGTAAATCTGCGTATATATAGGTAGGCGGTGAGGGCGGCAAGAGAAAACTTTAAAATAAGCAGCGGCCCCATAAGGTATGGAACAAAGGAATTCGGAAAGGGCAGTGTCATCCAGAAAAACGGACTACCCAGTAAATAAAAGCTATATGAGCCTATAAAGTCAGAGCCTAAATCGGTAAGCCAGTTCCAAGAAAGCTCACCGCTTCTTATAGCCGCATGGCACATCTGATAAAAGGGGATTTGCTGAACATTAAAGTCACCGAAAAAAATAAAATACCCTTTCCCGAAAAAGATAAACGGCAGGAAAAAGGCACAGGCAACAAGCAGAGCAGTTAAAAAGGTACTAAGACCCTGCTCTTTTTGTTTTTTTAATATATTTTTCTTCTCAAACGAAAAGACCATTATGTTAACTACTCCTTATTTATATTCTATTGAATATTATAACAAACTCTGCTATAATATTCAATGACAAACTAAAAGAAAAGGCGAGAAAAAGATGAAAAGCAATTATTATGCCGTACTTTCCCGAATGAAAAATATATACAGATGGGGACTTATGCGAAATACCCGTCGTGAGTCACTTAGTGAGCATTCCTTTGAGGTGGCTCTTATTGCCCATGCCCTTGCTGTTATAAACAATAAGCGTCTTGGTGGAAATATAGACCCCGACAGATGCGCCACAGCCGCCCTTTTTCACGACACAAGTGAAATAATTACAGGCGATATGCCCACCCCCGTTAAGTATTATAATGACGAAATAAGAAATGCCTATAAAAAGGTAGAAAAAATAGCCGAGGACCAGCTTGTTTCTATGCTGCCCGAGGATTTAAGGGAAGAATTTTTACCTCTGTACACACCCAACGGTGAAACCTTAAAAATAGTAAAAGCGGCTGATAAAATCAGCGCCCTTATTAAATGTATAGAAGAAACGGCTATGGGTAATAAGGAATTTGCCGCCGCTAAAAAGGCAAACGAACAAGCGGTTAAGGCCCTTAAAATGAAAGAGGTTGATATATTTCTCGAGGAGTTTATCGACGGCTTTAGTTTAACCCTTGATGAGCAAAAATAAAAATTATATATACCATACAAATCAAAACCACCCGAAAAAGAACTTTGACATTCTTTTTCGGGTGGTAATTTATTTAATGAATTATTTATTTAATAGAAAAGGTCTTTTTAACGGTTTCGTCACTAAAGCTGAACAGCTCTTTTACCTCAACCTCAATGTCGGTTGTTATATCGTTTAACTCATAAGCAACCTCAACATCAATGGATGCGCCCTTCTTGATTTCCTTTGTCTGATTATCGGCATTGTAATTGGCACTATCTTTTAAAACATATGCCTCATTAAGACCTACACCGTTCTGATATACTGTTTCGTCAAAGGTAACATAGAAAGAGGAGGGTTCGTCTGAATTATTGTTGGTGAATTTGTATTTAACAATAACAACATCCTTGTTCTCGTAATCCTTTGCCAGTCTGCAACTATCTATCACTAACGAATAGTCACCGATTGCTGTGTTGTCGGCACTGCCGGAGCCTTGGTCTGATTCACCGTCTTCACCACTGCCGAGAGCAAAAATACCGAATGTAGCAATCAAAAGAATTGCCAATAATAATGCGCCTAATTTTTTCATTTTAATTTCTCCTTTTTTAAACCTAAACTTGCAGCACATATTCCTGCTAAAAGGTACATAATAACATCAATGATATCACCTGTGCCGCTTACTATGCTAAACCACTGTATTATTTCCCACGCTACCGAGCAAAAAAATGCTACCAGTGAGAAAAATATGATTCTCTTTTTCGTTAGGCCAAATACGGCATATAGACAAAAACAAAGGCTAAGAGTCCAAAGAAAATCGGGAAAGTAAAATTTTAGAAAATCAGTAGAGCTATTTGCCAAAATCTGTCTTAGTGTTCCCATATCCATTATGCCATCAACAAAAATCGCAATATATGATTTTGGACGGAACAGCACATATATTATTGCCCCTATCATAAGAGAAGCAACCGAAGCGGCGGCAAAAGTGATGCGTCTTAACATATATATGTCACCCACAACTATTATAGTCATAATTATGACTATTGTCAACATAAAATTACCCATTTATGCTAATTATATAAGTATTGATAGGATGGTGAGTTGGTTGATAAGCTATGAGCCTTTTTGGAATACATTAAAAAAGAAGAATATTACAACATATACATTAATTAATAAGCACAATATCAGTAGCGCCACCATCGACCGCATTAAAAAGGGTGGAGGAATCAGCACTATGAAAATTGATGATTTCTGTCGAATCTTAAAATGTGAGGTTTCTGACATAATTAAATATACTGAAGAATAAAAAAATCCGCCATAAGCGGATTTTTATTTTGTAAATATTAGTGACAGTACACCGTAAATTATGGGCTGATGCAAAAGATAAATAATCAGAGAATGTCTGCCTATAAAATTTATAACGGGTATGTTTTTGCCTTTTGGTATTTTAATTCCCTTTTTCTTAAAAAGCATAAAGAGAAAGTAACCGGAAAGAAAAAGGAATAGCCACGGAAACAGCGAAAAATAATCGGTTGAAGAAAATGAGGAGTCGGGAAAGCCTAAAAAAGAGGTAAATATATTTTTATAAAAAAACCTCGGGATACTTAAAAGTTTTACTCCGTAAAAACCAAGATAACCCTTGTTAACACCCCTTGTAACCATAAAGAGCAAAAGGCTTAAAGAAAGGGAAAACGCTGGGTTCAGCCTTGAAAGAAGCTTACTGCCGAGAGAACAGATTATCATAGCCACGCCTATAAAGGTGAGTATTCCGAAAACAACGGCGTTCTGCTTCATAAAAACAAGGGTTACGGCAGTAACTATGCCACCTGCTATAAAAACTATAATACCTCGTTTTAAACTGTTTTTGCTAAGAGAAAAGCAAAAGCCCGAAAGCATTATAAAGGTAATGCAAATGCTTTGTTGCCATATATAAGCATATACACCCATAGACTGAAGTATTTTAATATCGTACATAAAAGATAGGTCCCAGCAAGTATGATAAAGAAACATACTTATAATGGAGATACCTCTTATAAAGTCAAGGGTATGAATACGATTATCTGTTTTATGCGTCATAATAAACCTTCCGTAAAAAAAGGGCGTTCGCAGAACACCCTTTTTTATTTTTTATACTGTGATACAGCCTTTTGCACAAACCTTAGCGCATTCGCCACAGCCTGTGCATTTATCGGCATCAATTTTTGCAAGGAAGTTTTCAACCTTAATAGCGTCAAATTTACATACCTTTACACACTTGGTACAGCCGATACAGCCAACCTCACAAACCTTCATTACCTTTGCGCCCTTGTCGGTATTACTGCAAAGAACATTAAGGCTGTTGCCCTTTGTCTTCATAGAAATAATACCCTTGGGGCAGATGTCTGCGCACTTTCCACAGCCTCTGCAAAGGTCGGTATTTATTTTTGCTACACCGTCGGTAATTGTTATTCCGTCATATTCGCAAACCTTAGCGCAGTCGCCAAAGCCAATACAACCAAAGCTACATTCCATAGGGCCGTTGTAAAAGACGGAAGCGGCGGCACAGGTAGCAACACCGCTGTAGGCATATTTTGTACCTGCCTTAAAGCAGTCACCGTTACAGGCTACAAAGGCAACCTTTTCTTTAAGGTCAACCTCTACGCCAAGCACCTGGGATAGTGCAGTGGCGGTATCTTTTCCGCCGGGGATACAAAGGTTAGGTTCTGCAGAGCCATCCTTAACGGCGGCGGCATAATCATCACAGCCTGTATATCCGCAGGCACCGCAGTTAGCACCAGGAAGAACCTCTCTTATGGCCTCCAGCTTTTCATCAGCAGGCTCTGAAAGATATTTACCTGCAAGAGAAAGACCAAGACCTAAAATAAGACCTATAATGGCAACTATAATAACGGGAATAAGTATTTCCATCATAATATCCTACCCCCTTACATTCCTGCAAATCCTATAAAGGACAGCGACACAAGTGCGGCGGCAATAAGGGTTATGGGAAGCCCTTGAAGCGCCTTTGGAATATTAGAGGTTTCAAGTCTTACTCGCACACCCGAGAAAATAAACATTGCAAGGGTAAAGCCAAGTCCTGCGCCAAGTGCGTTAAAGAGGGACTCCAGGAAATTATAGCTTTGTGTGAAATTCAGAAGGGTTATGCCAAGCACAGCGCAGTTTGTGGTAATAAGAGAAAGATAAATACCGAATGACTTATAAAGAGCCTTTAAAAACTTCTTTATAATTATTTCAAGCAGCTGCACAAGTGCGGCAATAATGAGAATAAATACAACCGTCTGAAGATAGGCGTAATTTTCTTCTAAAAAGAAGTGGTAAATGGGCCAGGTTACAGCAGTTGCAAGAATCATAACTATTGTAACGGCAGCACCCATACTAACCGCAGTGCTTACCTTCTTTGAAACACCTAAAAAGGGACAAATTCCAAGGAATTTTGAAAGCACCATATTGTCGGTGAACATTCCCGCAAGGATTATTGAAACTATAGAACTAACCATTAGCCTTTTCCTCCTTATCGGTATTACATTCATTGCCCGCACACTCATCCTTCATAGGACAACCCTCACAGCCAATGCTCTCTACCGCCTTTTTGCCCTTCATGGTAGCTACTTTATTTGAAAGAGCAATAAGCAGACCGAATACAAAGAAGCCGCCGGGTGGCAGTATGAAAATAAGCATAGGCTCAATGCCTAAAGCGGAAGTTAGCGGAATTGTAAGTGATTCGCTTATAAATATCTGACCTGTGCCGATTATTTCGCGGATAAGACCCATAATCGAAAGTGTTACGGTAAAGCCAACGCCCATACCAAGTCCGTCAAGAAGGCTGGGTAGAACGCTGTTTTTACTTGCAAACATTTCGGCACGGGCAAGAATAATACAGTTAACAACAATAAGTGGAAGGAATATACCCAGCGATTTGTCAATAGCAGGGGTATAAGCCTTAACAAGAAGTTGAACTATACTAACAAAACCTGCAATAATGGTTATAAATGCAGGGATTCTTACCTTGCTCGGTATAACATTACGAAGTAAAGAAATAACGATATTTGAGCAAACCAGAACTATTGTTGCGGCGGCGCCCATACCTATACCGTTCATAAAGGTGGTGGTAACGGCAAGGGTGGGGCAGGTGCCAAGAACTAATCTCAGTACAGGGTTTTCGGTTATAATACCGTTGGTGAAGTATGAAAGGGTTTTATTTTTAGCCATTATTCTTCACCTTCCTTTTTTGTTTCTGTGTTTTCTGTTTTGTATACGCTCTCTAAAATATTAAGACCGTCGTTTACAGCGTTTTTCACGGCAGTAGAGGAAATTGTAGCGCCTGTTACGGCTTTGATTTCGTTTTTAGAAGCGTCAGCCTGATTTTTCTGTAAAACTATATCCTTTACCTTGCCTGTAAACTGACTGTAAAAGCTTTTCTTTGTTACATTTGCGCCAAGACCGGGGGTTTCGTCACCGGCTGATAAAATGTTAACGCCGGTAACTGTGCCTTTAGTGTCAACGCCTACCATAACCTTAATTTCGCCGCCGTAACCGGCAGTAGAGGTGGTAATAAGATAACCCTTTATTTCCTCGCCGCTTTTGGCAATATAATAGGTATATTCGGTGTTTTCGAAGGTGGTTTTAGCCTCTGTGTAATTTTCGGCAGGCAGAACAAGTGACATAGCCGTTTTTTCAGCCTGAACATTAAGTTTGTCAATTCTGTCTTTGGTAATAAAGTTGGTGCCTGCAAGAGCGGCGGTAACTATTATACATATAAGAAACAGTATTGCGGTGGTAACGGGAACGCGGTTAATGTCTAACTTTTTCATTTTTCCTGCGCCTCCCATCCAAAAGGTTTGCGAACGGTAATGCTGTCAATGTGGGGAACCAAGAGGTTCATAAATAAAATCGCAAAGGATACACCCTCAACAGCAGGGCCTGAGCGGATAATTACGGTCATAATACCGCAACCTATACCGAAAATCAGTTTACCGAGATTTGTAGCAGGGCTGGTAACGTAATCGGTAGCCATAAATACAGCGCCGAGAACAACACCGCCTGTGCAAATTGCAAAAATGGGGTCACCGCCCAGAATAAGTGTTAAAAGTGCAACCGTTCCTACAAAGGAAAGGGGAATAATCGGCTTTATAACACCGCGGATTATAAGATACAGACCGCCGATTACAAGAAGTAAAACCGAGGTTTCACCGATACTACCGCTGTGTGTTCCAAAAAGAAGTTCTTTAATACCGTAGGTAGCGGCATCCTCCGCCAGAGGAGTAGCCTCGGTAACAGCACTTGTAAAGGGAGCATAATAGGTGGTCATCTGTGCAGGGAAGGAAACAAGAAGTATAATTCTTGCGGCAATAGCAGGGTTAACAAAGTTATGTCCCAGACCGCCGAACATCTGCTTTACAATAAATATAGCGGCAAAGCTGCCTACAACTGCCATCCATATATTTTTACCTGCAAGTGAGGGTGGAAGATTCAGAGCCAACAGAAGACCTGTTACAACGGCGCTTAAATCTTTAATTGTGTTGTCGTGCTTAAATACCTTACAGCCAAGATACTCAAAAAGTACCGAGGATATAACGCATACGGCTATAATAAGCGCGGCACGCCAGCCAAACAGTAAAATACTGAAAGCGGCGGCAGGAAGCAGAGCGATTATAACGTCAAACATTATACCTTTTGTGGTATCGGGGGCGTGTATATGGGGAGAAGAACTGACTATTAACTTGTTTGTCATTTAGCATTCCTCCTCAGTTCGTTTTTTGCAAGTCGCATAGCCTGTGCTAAGGGGCGTCTTGCAGGACAGTTAAAGGCACAGCTTCCGCATTCCATACAGTATTCTGCATAAAGAGCCTTTACTCTGTCAAGGTTTCCAATATTTAGCGCCTGCTCAATGGCGGTGGGATTAAGCTTCATAGGACAGTGGGAAGCGCATCTTCCACAGTGTATACAGCTTGTGGGGGTGGGCATCTCGTCCTCTGTGAGAGAAAGCAGAGCGTTGTTTGCTTTGCTTATTACAAAGTCATCACTTGGTATTGAAGTTCCCATCATAGGTCCGCCAAGCAGTAGCCTTGAGGGACCTTCCTCACGTCTTCCGCAAAAATCAAGAATTTCACTTATTTTTGTACCTATGGGCACAATAAGGTTAGCAGGGTTATCAACTGCGCCGCCGTCAACGGTTATGCGGCGTGATACAAGGGGCATACCCGTTCTTGCATATTTAGCCAACGCGGCAACAGAGGATATATTAAGAACAATACAGCCAACGTCGCTTGGAAGCTTTCCAAGGGGTATCTTTCTTTTAAGTACCGAGTAGATAAGCACCTTTTCAGCGCCCTGAGGATATTTGGTGGTAAGACGCATCACCTTAACACTGTCGTCCTCATCTCTCTTGTCGCTTGCTACCTGATAAAGCTTTTCAATAGCGCTTTCCTTGTTGTTTTCAATGGCGATTATAACCTTGTCGATGCTTAGCTTCTCTTTAATAAGATAAACACCCTCAAGTATATCGTCAAAATCCTCAAGACAACAGCGCTCGTCTGCGGTGATGTAAGGCTCACATTCAGCGCCGTTTATAATCAGCGTGTCAATGTGGGTTTCGTCCTTTAATTTAAACTTAACGTGTGTGGGGAAGCCTGCACCTCCAAGACCTACGAGGCCGCAATCTCTTGTGGCTTTAATAAGGTCTGCCTTTGTTTTAATTTTAGGTGGCTTTAAAGAAGGGTCTGGTGTCATATTTCCGTCAGAATTTATAAATACCGCATCTGCGTAGTTGCCGTTTGGCAAAAGCACGGTATCAATTTTTTCAACGGTACCCGAAACACTTGAATGAATGGGTGCGCTGACATAAGAGTCACTGTCACCTATAAGAGTTCCCACAAAAACCTGGTCGTCCTTTTTAACGGTAGGAGTACAGGGAGCACCTATGTGCTGACTTAATGGGATAATAACCTGCTGTGGCGGGGATATAACTACCGATTCACATTTTGAAGTGTTCTTGCGGTGCGGTAGATAAGAACCACCAGCGGTTCTGCCAACAGGGGATAATATGGTTTCTTTGATTTCCAAAAAATAACCTCCCGTGAATATAATTAAAGATTACCGTATATAATAATATATAACTACATCCATTATAAAACACAATGCGACAAAGTTCAAGGAAAAAGAATGACAAATAATTATCAATGATAAGTAAAAAAAGACTTGCAAAAAATAAAATATGTGTTATAATGGTTAAGTGCTAAGAAAAAAGCAATATATCGTGGGGTAGAGCAGTTGGTAGCTCGTCGGGTAAGGTTGCTCGCGCGTCCGGTGGACGAAGAAGCGAGCAAAACGAAGCGCCGCGGTCAAAAGTTGCCGTCGCGAAAGCACGAAAGCAACTTTTGGGAATCGCAAGAGGGCAAGCAAACGCAAAGCGTTTGTGAGAATGAGCCCCCGAGCGATAAAAGGGTAGTCTCAGCCTTAAAATAAAAGAGAGAAAATTTAATATATCGCGGGGTAGAGCAGTTGGTAGCTCGTCGGGCTCATAACCCGGAGGTCGCAGGTTCAAGTCCTGTCCCCGCAACCAAAAAAATTCCCAAGTCGAAAGACTTGGGATATTTTTTTTTGGTTGCAATGAAGCGCACCTGATGGTGCATGAAGAATGAAGTCGCTGTCGCTATGAAGCGTTGCTTCGCAACATTAAGAACGAAAATTGAGCGCTTCGCTTCATGCGAGCGTTAGCGAGTGCTTCATATTGACGAAGCCAATGCTTCATTTTTCATTGAAAAGACTTTAAAATTATGCTATATTAAATTTAGAAGGCAGGTGCTATTATGCGAAATGATAAATTATCTACGGGGTCAATGGATTTTGCTGTATCAATTATAAATCTTGTAAAACATTTAAAGGAGAATAAAGAGCATATTATCTCAAATCAAATTGGTCGTAGCGGCACAAGCATAGGTGCCAACATTCGCGAAGCACAATATGCACACGGCAAAGCCGATTTTATTGCTAAATTACAAATAGCGCTTAAAGAAGCCAATGAAACAGGGTATTGGTTAGAATTGCTTTTCAAGACTAATTACATAACTGAAGATCAATATAAAGAATTAGATGCAGTTTGTGTTGGATTACGCGCAATGCTTGTTGCCTCTATCAACACCGCTAAGGAGAATATATAATGAACTTTTACCACATAACCTAACAAGACAAAGAACTGATTGAGGCCGCCTTTACAACATTAGAAAAGAATTTTGATGACGGTGTTTACAACCATACTGTCGGTGCGGCTGTTTGTTGCAAAAACGGAAAAGTATATAACGGGGTAAATTGTGACGGAATTCACGGCTCCTGTGCAGAATATATCATAGTGGGTATTGCCATCTTGGCAGGAGAACGAGAATTTGATACCATAGTTGCTGTCCATGACAATTAAGAAAATCTTCAGTTCTTAGACATATTTAATTTGTTTCACTTTGTTCAAACGCACTAAAAAACATCCCAAGTTATACTACTCTGGATGTTTTTTATTTATGTTCGCAGGGCACAACATTATCTTACAACGCTGTTGCGACTTTGTGGTGACTAGACTTTGGTTTTAATGCTTTGGTTAAGTTGAATACTAAATAGGCTTAAATATTAAGTTCTTTTAATTTAGCATCAATTATGGTCATTTCTTCGTCAGTAAGCATCCAATCAAATGCCGCACAATTTTCCTTTGCTTCTGCAACGTTTCTTACTCCGCAAAGGGCAGTGCCAACATAATCCTTTTGGGTGCTCCAGTTGAGAGCAATTTGTGCTAAAGGATGACCGTTGTTTTTAGAAATTTCATCTAAGGTTTTCAAAAGCTCCATACATTTAGAGAATTTAGGCTCTTTATAAAAATCATAGAAAGTAAATCTGAAATCATCTGGGTCCCAATTAGGAATTTCACGAATTGCACCTGTCAGAATGCCGGAACCGAGACTTGCATAAGAGAATGAAGAAATACCCTTCTGGGCACACCATTTCATAAGCTCTTTTTCGCTTTCGTTAACCATTGAATAGGGTGGCTGAATAACATCTATCATAGTGGTTTTAAGGCATTCCTCTATCATAGGCTTATCAAAATTAGAAACACCTATATAACGAATTTTACCCTGCTTTTTAAGTTCCATCATGGCATCCATTGTTTCGGCAATGGGTGTATTAGCATCAGGCCAGTGAACAAAATAAAAGTCAATATAATCAACATCAAGACGGCGAAGAGAATCCTCACACTCGGCAAAACAAGCTTTTCTTGATGCGTTGCGGGGGATAACACCTGCTGTATCCTGTCCGTCACCGATACCGAACTTTGTGGAAATCAATACCTTTTCACGATAACCGTTTTTAAGTGCTCTGCCAACAATTTGTTCGGAAACACCGCAGTTATATGCGGGGGCTGTGTCAATAAGGTTTACACCATTATCAATCATATAATGAATGGCATCTATGGAGTCTTTCTCATTTACCTCTCCATAACGGGCACCACCTATTGCCCACGTTCCTATTGCCAACGAAGAAACCTTTGCATCGGCATTTTTAAAATGTTTGTATCTCATAAAAACACTCCTTTGTTTTTTTTATTTTTCAATAGCTTGCTGTTCTTTATATAATCTTTTAAAGGTTAAGAATTTTTTATCTCTTATTTCTCCTTGGCTTCTTGGATAGTTCGGTTTTTTATATTGTAACATACCGTTGCTTTTGTTTCAATATAATCCACCTCTACTTTACATAGAGTTTGGCGATAATGCGGGATTGAAAACTTTTAAAAATTATGCTATATTAAAACTTAGAAACAGCGGTTAAAGAGAGGCAAAACTATGACTTCTGCAAAGTATATAAGCAAAATTCTGTTTGATAATAATCTACCGAATAATTCATACCTTAATAACCTGCCCGTAATAAAATATCTTAAAGAGAATATCCAACTGTCCTTTTCTTCCAATGTAACCTTTTTTGTGGGCGAAAACGGAACGGGAAAATCCACCTTGCTTGAAGCAATAGCAGTTGCTTACGGTTTTAATGCAGAGGGGGGTTCCAAAAATTTTACTTTTTCGACAAACGCTACACATTCGGAACTTCACGAACATATCGTTATTGGAAAAAAGGGATTTGCAAAAGACGGTTTCTTTTTAAGGGCAGAAAGTTTATATAATGCTGCTACGTATATTGACGAGGTCAAAGCTACTCACAACTATGGGAATGTTTCTCTGCATAACCAATCTCACGGTGAGAGTTTTCTCTCTATTGTTCAAAACCGTTTTGGCGGTAATGGTATGTATATACTGGACGAGCCTGAAGCGGCGCTTTCTCCTATGCGGCTGTTAACTTTAATGGCAGAAATAGATAGACTTTTAAAAGAAAATTCTCAGTTTATTATTGCAACACACTCGCCTATACTTATGACCTTTCCCGAAGCGGAAATTTTAGAGTTTTCACAAAACGGAATAAAAAAAGCAAACTACAAGGATACCGAGCATTATCAGGTAACAAAAAGCTTTTTGGAAAACCCTGATAAGATGCTGCATTATCTGTTAAAATAAATCAGTGCATTTAAAAACCTCCCAGGTCTTGTGGCTTGAGAGGTTTTATAATATGCGGTATAATAAAAATTACTGAGAGTTTTTATAAGTTTCTTCGTCTAACAGATGAGGGCGACTCAGGAGGGAGGCATAATGTGGATAACGGTGAATGTAGCTACTGCCGTTTCCTCGATGGTGATGATGAAGGTCTGACCTTGATTATTAAAGATTATAAAGACGGGTTAATACTGTATATCAACAGTTACGTTAACAATATTTATATAGCTGAAGAGCTAATGGAAGAAACCTTCTTTAAAATTGCGGTAAAAAAGCCGAAATTTGCAGGTAAATGCTCCTTCAAAACTTGGCTTTATACCATTGGGCGAAATGTGGCAATAGATTATTTAAGGCATAATTCAAAGGCCTCTGTTTCATCTATTGATAATATGGAAAATTATATAAAAGATGAAACGAGCCTTGAAAATATATACATTAAAAATGAACGAAAAATTATGGTACATAAAGCTTTATCTGACTTAAAGCCTGAATACCGTCAGGTTTTGTGGCTTATTTATTTCGAAGAATTTTCAAATAGTGAAACAGCACAAATAATGAATAAATCTAAACGCCAAATAGAAAATTTGGTTTTCAGGGCAAAGCAATCTCTTAAAACAGTACTTGATAAGGAGGGATTTGTGTATGAAAAACTATGATGAAATAGCTAAAAGCATCTTTGAGCGCAGAGAAAAATATATTGCAGAGAAGAAAAAGATAAGAAAAATACTGATTGGTACGCTGACGCCTATGTTTTGCGGTTTAATTGTTGTGATAACAGGAATCCTTATTTTGCAAAACGGTTATTTCGGTAGTGGCGGATTGGTTTCAGGCAGTTCGTCTTATGATACTTCCTCTAAGGATAAAAATTATTATAGCAGCAGTTCTTGGTCTAAACCGTACGAAAACGACTCCAGCAGTACTCCCAGTAAACCCATTACATCTGCACCCGATTATTTTATTGACAGCATAGATAAAATAAATTTTTATTCGGCTAAAAAAATTATAAGCGAAAGCTCAATATTACCTATTACTATGTCTGATGCCGGTTTTTCTTCTCCGAGAGTAATTTTGTTGACAGGTGGTTATGCGGAATATCCTATTGACAGAAACAAAGTGTTTACCATAACAATGGTGACCTATTTTACTATAAAGCTTAATGACGAAAAAGGCTTTTTGGCTCAAAAACTGGGCGGAACAGGATTTGTTGAGGTTGTTGTCACTGAAAGTGATTTGGAAGATTTGGGACAAATGATAACCTTTAAAAGAGAGGATAAATATTATACCTGTTTTGCCAACAGTGGAAGTTACGATGCGGCTACCGACAGAACAAATCATACTTTCTCTTCACACAAATATATTTCGGGCTTTAATCTTGTTAAAAATGCGAACCAAGAGAACTATACCTTTACAGTGCATTACGAGGGTTCAAAAGTAACGGGATTTGAATGTGCGCCTTTTTTTAGTACACCTTCAATGTATAGGGTTGATGACGTAACATTTGATGATGATTATTGTGTAGTGCTTTTTACAAAACAGAATTTTACTATCGACCAATTGGAAGTATATTTTAAAGATGAGAGCAGGAGTAGTTGATTATGAAAAAGATAATTGCCGCTGTATTGGTTTTGGCAATAGTATGCTGCTTTGTGGGTTGCAAAAATAATAAGGACGGTCTTTCTGAAAATGAGAACGGTTATCAGGCAGACGGCAACTCGTCAAAATCGGATTGCTTTTCTGATAACGGCTCTTCAAATGCAGATGAAAACAGTTTAAATAGCAATAACTCATTAAGTAATATAAAAACCGAAAATGTTAAAATCAACAGTTTGGATAAACTTAATTTTTATGCTGTAAAAAAGGCAATTGCCGAAAAAGAGGTTACGGTTTTAGCCCATTCGCAACAAGCCCCCGGCATAACTACATTGTCCAATAACGGTGGGTTCAGAATAACAAATCTTGTGAGCACAACCTCTAAAAATATTAACGCTAACTCTACCTTTACAATCACAATGTGCAGCTATTTTGCTGTCACCATAAGCGATGCAAGAGGATTTTTGGCACAGAAACTTGGAGGAACAGGCTCAGTAGAGGTTGTTATTACCCGCAATAATTTTAATAATATGATTACCTTTAGAAAAGGTGACAGATATTATTCATGTTTGCAAACATCTTCTACAGAGAACGCTATGTCTTTCTCTACCCACAAATATGTCAGCGGTTTTAAATTAGTTGAAAATTATGAGCAGGAAAATTATGAATTTACCGTTTATTTTGAGGGTGATAAGGTAACAGGCATAAACTGCGGAAGATTTAAGACTGATGACGGTAATTTTAAATATGTTGCTGATGATATAGAATATAACGATAATCTTTGTTTTGTTGTACACAAAACGCAGAGCTTTACCGCCGAGCAACTGGAAAGTATGTTTTCCTCCAATAACTCCTTTGTTGATGACGGTGTAGTTTTAAAGGACGGCCCGGTTTTGTATGGTGAATCTTCTGTTACCAATAATTCTGTTGCTTTTAAAAACGGCTCGGGCTCTACAGTTATAACTAACAAGGACATTAAAAAAATAAGCGCTTTGTATAACAGTAAATATGGTTTTTGCATAAGGCTTTACCTAGTATCAAGCAATAAAATTTCGGGCAAAGTATACCTTAATTTTTATCTTAATAATTCAAGTGTTAGGACATTAACATTGCAAAAAGACGGAAATGCTGTTTATATTACAGACCTTGATAATAAATCCCGAATGTCTGATATTTTTTACAAGTTAACTGCAATTAATACAAGTAACAGAATAGGAAAAATTATAGACCGTGAGGATTTTGTAAAGGAAATGTCTAAAAAAATCAACCTTGATGGATATAATTTTTCAAAAGAGGATTATAGCTCAAGCTTTGGAGAGGGACTTAAAATTATAAACTATACTTATGATTTAAAGACCGATAAATCTATTAGTTATAAGGCTTCCAATTATGATGTTACAATAGACGGAGTAACCTTTACTATGCCCATTAAGGTTTCTGATTTTATCAGTCTTGGCTTTACTGTCAGCGAAAATAATTTCGATGATAATTATTTAAGCGGTGGTCCTGTTTTTAAGTCAAAAAAGGGGAATAAGGTTTTAGCGTATGTAATGGATTTTTACGGAAATTCCGCTAATTTTAATAATTGCTATATAACACAAATCAGCGTTATGTGTTATGAAGAAACCGTTAAATATCAAGAAGGAATAAGTCCGACCCGTCCTGATTTTGAAATGCTTGAGGGTATTAATAAGGACTCTACTCTTGATGATATAATTTCAAGACTAGGAGAGCCTAATAAAATTATACTTTATACCACTGATAATCAGAATATGAATTATAAGGACTCGATTATTCAGCTGTATTATGATGTTTCAACGCCGTCTTTGCCCAACGGAAAACTGGTATTTAATATCAAACCTGTACTAAACGGCAATGCACCATCAGATTTTTTAACTGATATTAGTTTTGCATTACAATAAAACATAGCTTTTTAGTCACAATTTAACATAGCAAAAAGTAAAGGCAACTGAAAGAACAGTTGCTTTTACTTTTTTACATTATTATTGCATTATAATGGCAAAAATGTTATACTATATAAGGTACCTCTAAGTTTCAGAGGGCTTAAACATAACATAAGCAAACAGAAAGGACAGATACTATGACTTATCGGGAAAAATATGAGCAATGGCTGAATTTTGATGAGGACACCAGAGCTGAACTTCTTGCTATTACTGACGAGAAGGAAATTGAGGACAGATTTTATAAAGATTTGGCTTTCGGTACAGGCGGTCTTCGCGGAATTATGGGGGCCGGCTCTAACCGTATGAATAAATACACCGTTGGTAAAGCCACTTTCGGTCTTGCAAAATATCTTAAAAACGGACATGAGGGCGAGGAAATTAAGGTAGCTCTTGCCTATGATTCAAGAAACAACTCTGCTTATTTTGCAAAGGTTGCGGCAGATATTTTTGCCGCCTGCGGTTTTAGTGTATATCTTTATGAAATGCTGGTACCGGTACCTGTGCTGTCCTTTACAACAGCACATCTCGGTTGCACCTGCGGCGTTATGATAACCGCATCTCATAATCCTAAGGAATATAACGGCTATAAGGTATACGACAGCAAGGGCTGTCAGCTTTGTACCGAGGACGCCGAAAACGCCATAAAGTGTATAAACAGCATTACCGATTTTAGCGAAATACCCTTTGAAAACAATACTCAGAATATCAAAATGATAGGCGAGGAAGTACTGGGTGAGTTTCTTAAAAGAGTAAAACAGCAAAGTCTTTTTGAGGAAGAAAGCAACCTTAAAATAGTTTATACCCCTCTTCACGGTACGGGTAATATCCCCGTCAGAAAAATGCTTGAGGGTATGAATGTAACGGTGGTTAAAGAGCAGGAAATGCCTGACGGCAATTTCTCAACGGTTCGTAGTCCTAACCCCGAAGAAAAAGACGCGCTTAATATGGCAATAGAAAAGGCGAAAGAAATTGACGCTGATATAGTTCTTGGTACCGACCCTGACTGTGACCGCGTTGGTATTGCCGTAAAGGGTGATGACGGTTATGTGCTGTTTACAGGTAACCAGACGGGCGCACTGCTTGTTAATTTTGTGCTGACACAGAAAAAGGCTACCCTGAATGATAAGAGCACCCTTATTAAAACCATTGTAACCTCAGAGCTTGGCGCAAATATAGGCAGAGCCTTCGGTCTTCAGATAGAGGAAACCCTTACAGGCTTTAAGTATATCGGCGATAAAATGAATAAGTATGAGCTTGATGGCTCTCAGGAATTTGTTATGGGCTATGAGGAATCCTACGGTTATCTTGTAGGCACCCATACTCGCGATAAGGATGCAGTTGTATCCTCGATGCTTATCTGTCAGATGGCGGCTTGGTACAAAAAGCAGGGCAAAACCCTTATTGAAGGCCTTAATGAAATTTACGAAAAATACGGCTACTATCTTGACTGTCTTGACAGCTTTACGCTTAAAGGTAAAGACGGCGCCGAAAAAATCGGTCAGCTTATGGTACATTTCCGTGAGAACGGCAAAAAGCTTTTTGACGGTGTAGATGAGGTAATTGACTACTCAGTAGGCGTTAGAGATTTACCCAAAGAAAATGTGCTGAAATTCGTCTGGAAGGATGGCTCATGGCTGGCTGTCAGACCTTCGGGCACCGAGCCGAAAATCAAGGTTTACTATTCTGTAAGAGAAAGCAGTAAAGAAGCCGCAAAGGAAAGACAGGCAAAGCTTAAAAATGTTATTGACAGCGTAATAGGATAGATAAATAAAAAATCCCAAACTCCCTGCCTTTAAAGGCATAATATAAAAATAAAAGATGCACGAAATTTCGTGCATCTTTTTTCTGTTCTTTAAATTATAAACTCGTTGCGGCGCGTCTTTATTTGTTTTCTTCGCTTTCTATGTTGTCAAGCGCGTATTTACAGCACTGTAACACAAGTAAATTAAACGAAATATTGTTGTTTGCCGCGATTCTGTTAAGCCTCTCAAAAAGCGATTCGGTAAATCGTACGGTACGCGGTGTGTTTGCATTTTTCAGTTCATTGTCAATCTTAAACATAATAGTAATCCTATGCATTAACTTGGGTGTTTTACTTTACACTTTTAAATTTTAGAGAAGATGCTTTTTAATAAGCGAAATTGATACAAAGCAAGATGCCGCCGCGCAACCTGCCGAGGCTGCAGCCAAGAAGTTGGCAGAAATAGAGGAAGCAGCAGAAATTATTTCCATAACAGCAAAGAAAATAAGCCAACCTTTAATAGCAGAGGGTTTATAAAAATCAGCGTTATAATTTAAAACACCCTGATAAACCGATTTTGCAAAACGGTGGAGCTTCTTTTTGCCCAGAACATTGATAATAAGTCCAAAAACGCCAATAAGTACAAAAATTCCGCCAAAAATAACGCCGATACCGTTTACAAGGAATGAGGGTAGTTCGTAATAAATATCGTAGAACTGGGGAATCTCGCTGCCAAGCTCACGAATAACCTCTCTCATTAAATCGCCATTAGCTGTTAAAACGCTTAATAACACAGTGATTATACCGCCGCAAACAATTAATATAATAGCCGCAACATTGGTTATTACATAATCAGCATAAACGGTACCACTTACACAGCGAAGATGTGAAGCATCGACATAACCGTTTTTAGCCTTTGAATAGGTCATCCATAAAAATACGGCAAGAAGTATATCAATTACAGGCAAACCTGCCGAGAATATACCGCAAGCGGCAGTAATTGTCATTAAAATACAAAGAGTTAAAAAAGCTTTGTCATTAAATACGGGCAAAAGCTTATCTGCCGCAGGGTTTATAACAACTGCCGCACGAACAGGCTCTGCCTGGTCAAGAGAAGAATCACTTCCGCATTTCGCACAGAATTTAAAATCCTGCTCTGATTCAAAACCGCAATATTTACATTTCATAATAAAACCTCCTTATCAGTTTATTTAATTATATGATAAAATCGTACAAATTTCAACATATTAGCGAAAACTTTTAAGTTCATTGCTTTATTTTACAAATTGTGCTATAATTGTATTCAGTATCAGGAAAGGGGAGAGTGCCTTGGGTATAAAAAAGAGCGTTAAGGAGTTTAAAATACTGCTTAACTCTATTCCTGCCACGGTGGTAACACTGTTTGCGGTCAGCGTTATATGTATGAATCTTCTTGCAAACAAAACCCTTTTAAAGCTTGATTTTATAGCGCTTGACGGCGGTATACTTATCTCCTGGCTTTCCTTTATGTGTATGGATGTTATAACAAAGCATTTCGGCCCCAGAGCCTCTAATCTTATTACCATACACGCGGTCATGATAAACCTGCTTACCTGCCTAATTTTCTTTATTGTCAGCATAATTCCTTCAAATGCCGACGACTATACCACCTTCGACAGTATTTTCGGCGGTACCTGGTTTATACTTCTTGGCAGTACGGTGGCGTTTTTGCTGTCTGCTCTTATAAACAACAGCCTTAACTGGCTTATAGGCAAATGCTTTACTAAAAATCCCGACGGAAAAACCGCATTTATGATGCGCTCCTATGTATCCACCTTTATAGGTCAGTTTTTTGATAATTTTATTTTTTCTGTTATAGTTTTCTACTTCTTTGCCCCTGTTTTCTGGGACGGCTTTTCCTGGTCACCGCTTCAGTGTGCTATGTGTGCCCTGACGGGCGCTGTGGCTGAGCTTATTATGGAAATAATTTTCTCGCCCATCGGCTATAAAATTACAAAAAAGTGGAGAAAAGAAAACATAGGCAAAGCATATTTTGATTATATAAAAAAGGATAACTAATATGAAGGTTTTAATTACAGGTACTTCAAGGGGCATCGGCAAGGCGGTAGCAGAGCTTTTTATAAAAAACGGTCACACTGTTTACGGTATAGATAAAGAAAAGGCATCAATAAATGATGAAAATTATACCCATTTTAAGTGCGATATAAGGGATAGCGAAAATCTGCCGAATATAGAAAATGTAGAAATACTTATAAATAATGCAGGTACGCAAAATGAGGACGATATTGAGGTTAATCTTACCGCTCTTATAGATGTTACCGAAAAGTATGGTGTTCAGCAGAGCATAAAATCTGTTTTAAATATCGGCTCTGCCAGTGCTCACACAGGCTCTGAATTTCCAAAATACTGCGCCAGTAAGGGCGGCGTTGTGGCTTACACAAAAAATGTGGCAAAAAGAATAGCAAGGTATGGCGCCACCTGTAACAGCCTTGACCCCGGTGGAGTTATTACACCTCTTAACGAGTGTGTTATAAATGACGCTGATTTATGGGAAAAGATTATGTCTGAAACCCCTCTTAAAAAATGGGCGACTGCCGAGGAAATAGCACAGTGGGCGTACTTTTTGACAATAACTAATACCTTCTGTACAGGACAAAGCATTGTTGTAGACGGCGGAGAAAGCATAAACCAAAATTTTGTATGGAAAGACTAAAGCAAAGCCTTGACAATATTTTGAATGAGTTTTAAAATGAAATTAAGAAAAATATGAAGGAGAATTATTATGCATCCTATCTTAGAAGAAATAAGCAAAGTCGGTCTTGTGCCGGTAATTAAGCTCAACGACCCAGAGAAAGCAGTACCCCTTGTTAATGCTCTTAAAAAGGGCGGTATCCCTGTTGCTGAGGTTACCTTCCGTGCAGCAGGCGCAGATAAGGCTATTGCTAATATCGCTAAAGAGGCACCCGATATACTTGTTGGCGCAGGCACCGTTGTAACACTGGAGCAGTGCAAAGCCGCTATAAACGCAGGCGCTAAATACATTATCTCTCCGGGCTTTGACCCCGAGATAGTTGGATACTGTGTAGAAAACAATATTCCCGTTACTCCCGGCTGTACTAACCCCTCTGAAGTATCTATCGCTCAGAAAATGGGACTTGAGGTTGTTAAATTCTTCCCTGCAGAAGCAGCAGGCGGTCTTAAGGTATTAAAGGCTCTTGCAGGTCCCTTCCCCAATATGCGCTTTATCCCCACAGGCGGAATTTCTCCTGCAAACCTTAATGAATATCTTGCATTCCCCAAAATTATTGCTTGCGGTGGTAGCTGGATGGTACCCGAAAAGTTAGTTGATAATGGCGAGTGGGATGCTATTACCGAGCTTGCTAAAGAAGCCGTACTTACAATGCTTGATGTTAAAATTAAACATATCGGCATAAACTCTAAGGACGAAAAAGAATGTGAAAAAACAGCCGGTCTTTTATCCGCTATTTGCGGTAAGCCACAGGACGTTCGTTCGAAATCTATTTTCGCAGGCAGCGAATTTGAGGTTATGAAGTTTATGGGCGTTGGTAAATGCGGACATATCGGTCTTTCGGTAACGAGCGTTAAACGTGCTGTTCGTTTCTTCGAGTCTCAGGGCTTTGAATTTGACGAAAAGTCTATTGTTAAAAACGATAAAGGCGAAATCACCTTTATTTACTTTAAAGAGGAAATCGGTGGCTTTGGTATCCATCTTGTAAATGCTTAAAAAAAGGTCGGGCTTGAGGCACACTCTGTAAGGAAGTGTGCCTCAAGCCCGACCCCCTTTTTTTATGGCAATATACACAAAAATAGTAGAAAAAGTAATTTTATGTTGAAAAAATACACTATATGTGGTACAATTTTATGGAAAGAAATAGGGAAACCTGTTTATTTTAATTTATTCAGTGAGGGGTCAAAAAAATGGAAAACAAACTTGTTTATGGCATTCATGACAAGCCGAAGTTCGGCGCACTGCTTGTATTTGCATTCCAGCAATTACTTGCAATTATGGCAGCAACTATTGCTGTACCTGCAATAGTTGGAAATGGTATGAGCGCTTCTGCCGCACTGTTTGGTGCGGGTGTAGGAACACTCGTATATCAGCTTTTCACAAAGTTCAGAAGTCCCGTATTCTTAGGTTCATCTTTTGCATTTATAGGCTCTATGGTAGCTGCCTTCTCAGGCGCACTGTCAAACGTTTATCTTGGCTATCTCGGTCTTATTTTTGGTGCGGCTTTTGCAGGCCTCGTTTATGTAATTATCGCTATCGTTGTAAAATTTGTTGGCGTTAAATGGATAAACAAGCTTATGCCTGCCGCAGTTATCGGACCTACAGTTGCAATTATCGGTCTTTCTCTTGCAGGTGCTGCTATTAAAGACGTATTTTCTTACGGCGCAACTGATGATAATGGTTCATTTATAATGAGCGGCTTTAGTTGGGTATCCTTTATCTGCGCTATGGTTACTCTTTTCGTAGTAGTTCTTTGCTCTACCTACGGTAAGAAAATGACAAAGCTTATTCCCTTTATTATCGGTATCCTTGCGGGCTATGCTGTTGGTATTATTTTTACCGCTATCGGCTATGCTACAGGTAACGATGCGCTTAAAATAGTGGATTTTGCTCCATTTAAGGCTCTTGTTGCAGAAGGTGTTAATCTTGGCACCTTCCTTGCAGTTCCACAGTTTACTTTCGCAAATGCACTTAAGGGTGTTAAGGACTTTGATACTTCTTACCTTGCAACCATAGCTGTTGCTTATATTCCCGTTGCTTTCGTTGTATTTGCAGAGCATGTTGCTGACCACAAGAACCTTTCTACCATTATCGGTAAAGACCTTCTCGAAGACCCTGGCCTTCACAGAACACTGCTTGGTGACGGTGTAGGCTCTATTGCCGGTGCAATTTTCGGCGGTTGTCCCAATACTACATACGGTGAATCTGTTGGCTGTGTAGCTATTACAAAGAACGCTTCTGTTGCTACCATTACCACCACCGCTTTCATGGCAATACTTATTTCCTTTGTTTCACCCTTTGTTGCATTCCTTGATTCTATCCCCGGTTGTGTAATGGGCGGCGTTTGCATTACACTTTACGGCTTTATCGCTGTTTCCGGTCTTAAGATGATTCAGAAGGTTGACCTTGAAGATAATGCAAATCTTTTCACTGTTTCGGTTATACTAATTGCAGGTATCGGCGGTATGGCAATGAAGATAGGCAAGGTAACCATTACCGCTATTGCTTGTGCTCTTATCCTCGGTATCATTGTTAATATAGTTCTTCACGCTAAGAAGAAAGCAGACTAAAGCGAGGCGAAGCTACCAAATGAAACATTACGATAATGTTACAATTTTCAATCATCCGCTTATAAATCACAAAATTGCAATACTGAGAGACGAAAAAACCAGTATGAAGGAATTTCGTGAGCTTATTGAGGAAATTACCACCCTTATGACCTTTGAGTGTCTTAAAGAGGGTGTGCCTACCACCGAAAAGCAGGTTAAAACTCCTCTTGAGGTATGCACACAAAGCGTGGTTAAGGATAACGCAATAGTTATTGTGCCTATTCTCAGAGCAGGTCTTGGAATGGTAAACGGTGTTCACGTGCTGTTCCCCTCTGCCAGAGTAGGTCATATAGGTATGTACAGAAACGAAGAAACTCTTCAGCCCTGTGAATACTATTGTAAGCTTCCTGACGGAATTGAAGATAAACTTGTTCTGCTTGTTGACCCTATGCTTGCTACGGGAGGAAGTGCTTGTGACGCTATCGATTCCCTTAAAAAGCGTGGCTGCAAGGATATTAAGTTTATGGCTGTAATAGGCGCTCCCGAGGGTGTCAGCAAGGTTGCTGAAACTCATCCCGATGTTCATATTTTCGTTTCAACCCTTGACAGATGTCTTAACGAAAACGGATATATTTTACCGGGACTTGGTGATGCAGGCGATAGACTGTTCGGTACAAAATAATAAACTTAAAAAGCGGTGATTTAATCACCGCTTTTTTCTTTACAAATACCTTCTTTTATGATATTATTAAAGCAATGAAGAAAGGTGTTTTTGCTATGGATAATTTTGAATTTTATTCCCCAACCTATTTTGCTTTCGGCAAAAAAACCGAGGAAAATGCGGGACAGCTTATAAAGAGGTTCGGTGGCACAAAGGTGCTTATTCACTTTGGTGGCGGAAGTGTTGTCCGCTCGGGTCTTTTAGACAGAGTCAAAGAATCTCTTGAAAAAGAAAATATCAGCTATCTGCTTCTTGGGGGAGTTAAGCCTAATCCGGTAAGCTCTCTTGTTTATGAGGGTATTGAGCTTTGCAAAAAAGAAAAGGTAGACTTTATTCTTGCTGTTGGCGGCGGAAGTACTATTGATTCGGCAAAAGCAATAGCCTTGGGTGCTGTTTATGACGGCGATTTTTGGGACTATTTCGGCTATGGCCCTGTAGAAAATGCACTGCCTATCGGCACTGTGCTGACTATTGCTGCAGCAGGAAGCGAGGGCAGTCCCAATACCGTAATAACTCACGAAAACGGAAATCTTAAAAGAAGCACAAGGGGCGACTGCCTGCGTCCGAAATTCAGTATATTAAACCCTGAACTAACCCAAACCTTACCTGCCTTTCAAACTGCTTGCGGTATAACCGATATAATTGCTCATCTTTATGAAAGATATCTGACTAACACAAAGGATGTTGAGGTTACCGACCGACTTATTGAGGCTCTTATTTTGAGTCTAAAGAATGAGGCGCCAAAGGTTATGAAAAATCCTGACGATTATGAGGCAAGAGCCAATATTATGTGGGCAGGTATGTTGGCACATAACAATGTTTGCGGTGTAGGTCGCACTCAGGACTGGAACAGCCATTCCTTTGGCCACGAGTTGTCAGCTCTTTACGACTGCGCTCACGGAGCAAGTCTTTCGGTGGCAATGCCTGCAGTGCTTAAGTATGTTATGAAGCACGATATTATGAGATTTGCAAAGGTGGCAAACAGAGTATGGGGTTGCGATATGGACTTCGATAATCCCGAAATTACTGCCGCTGCCGGTATTAACGCTTTGCAGAATTTCCTTTCTTCTCTCGGTATGCCCAAAAACTTTGAGGAGCTGGGTGCAAAGGAAGAGGATATTGACCGTCTTGTTCAGACACTTTGCTGTTCTCCGGAAAGACACGGTTATATAGAGGGCTTTGTTAAACTTAGTAAAGAAGACTGTAAAAATATTTACCGTCTTATGCTTTAAAAATTTTTTAAAAAGGGTGATTTTATGGAATTTATTATTATTGCAGTTGTATTGGTGTTATTACTCCTTTGTCTAAGAGTAGTACCACAGGCAACAGAATATGTAATTGAGAGACTTGGAAAGTATAAATATACCTGGAGTGCAGGTCTTCATTTCCTTGTTCCCGTTTTCGACCGTATTGCTAAAAAGGTAACACTTAAAGAGCAGGTGCTGGATTCTCCTCCACAGCCTGTTATCACAAAGGATAACGTTACTATGCAGATAGATACCGTTGTGTATTTCAAGGTATTTGACGCAAAGCTGTTTACCTATGGCGCAGTTAACCCTATCAGCGCCCTTTCTAACCTTACCGCTACAACGCTTCGTAATATTGTTGGTGAGCTTGAGCTTGATGATACTCTCACTTCTCGTGACACCATAAATGGTAAAATGACCGAAATTCTTGATAGCGCTACTGACCAGTGGGGTATTAAGGTAAACAGAGTGGAACTTAAGAACATTATTCCTCCTGCTGAAATTCAGAATGCCATGGAAAAGCAGATGAAGGCAGAGCGTGACAGACGTGAAACCCTTCTTGAAGCAGAAGGACACAAGGCCGCCGTTATTACCCGTGCGGAAGGTGACAAGCAGGCGATGATACTTGCTGCCGAGGGTGAAAGAGATGCCCGTATAGCCAGAGCAGAAGGTGAAGCAAAGGCAATTCTTCTTGCAAAGCAGGCAGAGGCGGACGGTATTGCCGCGCTTAAATCTGCCGGTGCAGATGCAGCAGTTTTAGAGCTTAAAAAATATGAAGCGCTGGTTTCTATGTCCAACGGTAAAGCATCAAAGATAATTGTTCCTACCGATGCGGTGGATATGACAAAATCAAATGTTGTGTTCTCTGAAACCTCAGGTCTTGGCGATGTTACACCGTCTGCAACGGAAGAAAAAGCTACAAAGAAAAAAGACGTTTGCTGTGATTAAAAAAAGAGGTCGAAAGACCTCTTTTTTATTATTCTTGAATTTAAAGGGGTTGTGTGATAAAATAATCTTATTAGGGGAGAGAAAAATGAGATATAAAAAACCCAACCTTTTTTGCTACCGTTTGGTACAAGCGGTGTCTTTTGTGGTGGCAAAGCTTATTTTTAAAAGAAAAATAATAAGAAATGAAGTAAAAGGAAAAAAGGGACCTATTGTGATTATTGCAAATCATCAGGCGGCGTATGATTTCGTTAATCTTATAGGCATAACAAAAAGACCAATGTCCTTTGTTATAAGCAATTCCTTTTATAAAAGTTTGCCCATAAGAAAACTTCTTGATAAAATCGGTGTTATACCTAAACAGCAGTTTCAGACCACCGTTAAGGATATGCGTGATATGAAGGCTGTTATAGAAAATGGCAGTCCTCTTGTAATTTATCCTGCAGGGCTCATGTGCGAGGATGGGCTTTCAACGCCCATTCCTTCAGCTACATATAAATTTTTAAAGTGGCTGGATGCTGATGTTTATGTTGCCAGAACCTACGGCACCTACTTTGCTATGCCTAAATGGAGTAAGGGTATGCGGGCAGGCAGAACCTTTCTCGATGTGTATAAGCTTTTTGCAAAAGAGGAGCTTAAAACAGCGGCTTTAGAAGAAATTAAGGAAAAAACCGATGAGGCTTTGCTTTTCGATGCTTACAGAGAGCAGGAGGAAAGAAAAGTTGTTTATGCAAAGAAGGGCAATATTGAGGGTATTGAAAATGTGCTTTATATATGCCCACACTGTAATGCCGAATTTTCTGTTAAGGTAAAAGACGGCGATACTATCTACTGCGAAAAGTGCGGCTTTGAGGAGTATAGCGATGAATATTCTTTCCTGCATAAAAAAGGTGAGGGAGAAGAAATCCGCTATGTATCAGACTGGAGTAAATTTATTTTTGAAACCGTTAAAGAGGAAATAAAAAGTGGAAAATTAAAGGAAATCACCTCTTTGACCGATATTAAAATGATAGACGAAAATAAGGATAAATTTACAGTAGTAGGAAAGGGAAGTGTTACCCTTAACGATGACGGCTTTGTTTTAAAGGGCATAATAAAAGGTGAAGAAACTGAAATTTTCACCTCTATAAACGGAATTCCTACATTGCCGTTTTCCCCCGGCAGATATTTTGAAATACAAAACGGCGAAACTATTTATCGCTGTGTTTTAAATGACGGCAAACTTGTTATGAAGTTTATAAATATGGTTAAGGCTTTTTATGTAATTAAAAACGAAGTAACCGCTTGAAAGGAATTTTGATATGTTACTTGCAATAGATATCGGAAACACTAATGTAACGCTGGGCGTTTGCAAAAATGATAAATTTATGCTTACCGCCCGTCTTGCTACCGATTTAGGCAGAACAAGCGACCAATACGCCATTGATATTAAGGATGTTCTCTTGCTTCACGGTGAGGATTATAAAAATATTGAGGGCTGTATTATTTCATCGGTTGTTCCCTCTGTGGGTGATGCTGTTGTCCACGCTATTGAAGCGCTTTGTAAGGTCAAGCCTATGGTGCTGGGGCCTGGGCTTAAAACGGGTCTTAATATAAAAATAGACAATCCTGCTCAGCTTGGCGCCGACCTTGCCGCAGGTGCAGTAGGGGCAATAGATAAGTATCCGCTTCCTTGTATAGTTATTGATATGGGTACGGCAACCACCATAAGCCTTATAGGTAAAAACGGCGAAATGCTGGGCGGTGCTATTGCTGCAGGCGTAAGGCTTACCTTAAAGGCGCTGTTTGAAAATACGGCTCAGCTACCCTCTGTAAATATAGAAGCTCCAAGCAGTGTAATAGGTACAAATACCGTTGACTGTATGAAATCAGGCCTTGTTTTTGGCGCGGCTTCTATGATAGATGGAATAGTAGAGCGTATGGAAAATGAATACGGCAAGGTTTCGTCAGTAGTGGCAACAGGCGGTCTTTCAAAGGAAATTATCCGTCACTGTAAGCGTCATATTGCTTACGAT
>JAZNQX010000155.1:0-1783 GCA_045590395.1 Acutalibacteraceae bacterium | reverse complement strand
CTATAAGGTCTTCAATATTTTCAGGCTTAAAGGTTTTGACCACATTTGTCATACCCTCGCTTTCGTACTGAAAAACACCTGCTGTATGGCCCTTGCCCATCATATCAAGGGTTGCTTTATCATTAAGAGGAATTTTGTTAGTAGAAAAATCGGGAATACTTTTTCTTATGCTTTTTTCGGTATCATTTATAACCGTTAAGTTTCTAAGGCCCAGAAAATCCATTTTTAAAAGGCCTAATTCTTCAAGGGCGGTCATTGTGTACTGGGTAACTATCGCTTCATCATTTGTGGAAAGGGGCACATACTCGCTTACCTTTCTGTCGCAGATAACCACACCTGCCGCATGGGTAGAGGCGTGTCTGGGCATACCCTCAATTTTAAGAGCCATATTTATAAGCTCGTTAACCGACATATCGGTTTCGTAAAGGGTTTTAAGTTCAGGCACCTTTTCTATGGCAAGGGATAGGTTAGTGTGATAATCTCTGGGAATAAGCTTTGCAACCTTATCGCAAAGATTATAAGGCAGGTCCATTACCCTGCCCACATCTCTAACAGCATTTCTTGCGGCAAGAGTACCGAAGGTAACTATCTGAGCCACCCTGTCGCTTGAGTATTTTTCAATAACATAATCAATAACTTCCTGCCGTCTTACATAGCAGAAATCTATATCAAAGTCAGGCATACTTACCCTTTCGGGATTAAGAAACCTTTCGAAAAGAAGCTGATATTTTATTGGGTCAATACCCGTAATACCCACACAGTAGGCGGCAATACTTCCTGCACCAGAACCTCTGCCGGGGCCTACGGGAATTCCCTTGCTTTTTGCAAAAGCAACAAAATCCTGAACAATAAGGTAATAATCGGTATAACCCATTTCATCAATTACCTGAAGTTCAAAATCAAGTCTTTCCTTTGCTTCACTAATTTTGTCTTCGCTATATAGTCTATAAAGCCCTTCATAGCATTTTTCTTTAAGATAGAGGGCGTGATTTTTATTTCCTATATCAAAAAGAGGAAGCTTTATATGGCCAAAATCAAATTCAAAATTACACTTTTCTGCAATTTTAACGGTGTTTTCCACAGCACCCGGGAATTTTGCAAAAAGACTTTCCATTTCCTCTGTGGACTTAAGATAAAATTCATCTGTTTTAAATTCAAGAGGGCTTTCCTCATTTAACTTTTTACCGGTTTGCAGACAGATAAGAACCTTTTGCATTTTGGCGTCTTCTTTTTCGGTATAGTGAACATCGTTTGTAGCAACAAGAGGTATACCTGTTTCGTTGCTTATTCTCAGCATATCGGGCAGAATACGCTTTTGTTCCATTATACCGTGGTCCTGAAGCTCAATATAGAAATTATCTCTGCCGAAAACGCTGTCAAACCACAAGGCGCTTTGCTTTGCACCCTCATAATCTCCCTTTATAAGTTTTCTAGGTATTTCACCCGCTAGACAGGCAGAAAGTGCAATAAGCCCCTCACTGTTTTCCTTTAAAAGTTCTTTATCTATTCTGGGCTTTGAGTAAAAGCCTTCGGTAAAGGAAAGTGACACCATTTTTATAAGGTTTTTATAACCCGTTTCATTTTTACAAAGCAAAACAAGGTGGGTATATTCACTATCCAGCGCTTTTTGCTTATCGGTTCTGCTTCTGGGGGCAACATAAACCTCACAACCTATAATTGCCTTTACCCCTGCCTCCTTTGCCGCTTTAAAAAAGTTAACGGCGCCATACATTACGCCGTGGTCGGTTATGGCAACAGCACTTTGTCCGTTCTTCTTTACAGC
>JAZNQX010000154.1:0-3464 GCA_045590395.1 Acutalibacteraceae bacterium | reverse complement strand
ACGGCTGGGCAGCTATATTGGTTGATGGCTGTTCTGTCGGCGGCGTTAAGGTTACAAACAGTATTGCAAAAAATCATTATCCAAAAGGGCTAAGAACTCTTTACTAATTTTACAAAATATGGTATAATACAAAAAAGGGGTGTTTTTATGACAGAAACTTTATTGTTATTAGTTGTTGTTATTGTTTATTTTTTGATATTAATTGGCAATTTAGTTAATTACATACTTACCTCGCTTTCTCTTTACTCAATTGCTGATAAACGCAATATCACATCTGCCTGGACTGCTTGGTTGCCAATTGCAAATTATTGGTGTGTCGGTTCAATAGCTGATTATCACAGCAACCTTGATAGTAAAAAATCTAATTGGCGTAAACTTCTTATTACTCTTGTGATAATTGGAAATGTGGCTGTTGTTGTTTCATATATTTCTTTATTTGTTGCGGCAATAAATATGGGTATGAATGCTGAATATATGGCAGAAGATGAAATTACTTTTGCTGTTCTTGGTATGATTTTACCATTTTATTTAATTTTTATAGCGGCTGCAGTAGTTATTGGAACTGCTAATATTTGTTTATCAGTGTGTTACTACAAAATTTTCGAATATCTTGTACCTGAAAAAGCTATAAAATATTTGCTTATCAGCTTGCTGGTGCCTTTTGGTCTTGCTGGTTGTCTGATGAAATGTAAAAACAGCACTGTTGGTGTTTTCCAGTATGCTATTCCTGTGGTACAGCCCACAGCACCACCGCCAAATGAAACACAAAACTATTACACACCGGAACAATTTAAATAAATTAAAAAAACAGTTCACATAAAGTGAACTGTTTTTTTGCGGAGACGGCGAGATTCGCCCACTACGCTACCTCTTGCGGCACGCACACGACCTTTGCGACCGTTCACTGAAAGGTCGCAATTCGGCATATGCCGAACCGGTCTTTTCAAATCTCACCTCATAAAAGAATAAAAGGAAACCGCACCTTACGGCACGATTCCCTTTTATTTGGCGGAGACGGCGCGATTCGGACTCGCGGGCGCTTGCGCGCTAACTGATTTCGAGTCAGCCCCGTTATGACCACTTCGATACGTCTCCATATATTTATATTTGAACATAAAGTATTATAATTTTTATGCAATTGTTTGTCAAGTGCGGTTTTCCTTAATTTAAGTGTTTTTTATAAAATAGCACAGAGTAACATCTAAACAGGTGTTGCTCTTTTTTAATAGTTGTTGTATAATAAGAACAATAATTTATGCATAAAGGTGAGAAGATGTTTTCAAAAGTCAGCAGTGTCGGTCTTTTTGGTATGAACTCATATATTGTAGAGGTTGAGGCAGACGTTTCAAAAGGTTTGCCTTCCTTTGATATTGTTGGTTTACCTGACGCTTCTGTAAAAGAGGCAAGGGACAGAGTTCGTTCTGCCATAAAAAATTGCGGATTTAATTTTCCAAACGGCAGAATTACCGTTAATCTTGCCCCTGCAGACCTTAAAAAAGGCGGCTCTCATTATGATTTGCCAATAACTATAGCACTTTTACTTGCTTCCGGACAAATCAAGGTGGATGTAAGTAATAAGGTGTTTATTGGTGAGTTGTCTCTTGACGGTCATCTGCGCACAGTTACGGGCGCTCTTGCTATGGCTATTACGGCTCACGACGGTGATTTTCACGATATATTTTTACCTAAGGACAACGCTAAAGAAGCATCAGTTATTGCAGGCATCAATGTTTTAGGCGCAACTGCTCTTAAGGATGTACTTCTTCATCTTAATGGTGTTAAAAAATTGCCCTCTGAAGAGCCTGATGAGCGCCTCAGAGAAAACCATTCTTATACGGTGGACTTTGCCGATGTGCGAGGTCAGTCACAGGCGAAACGCGCTGTAGAAATAGCGGCGGCAGGCGGTCATAATCTGCTCTTTATCGGCCCTCCGGGTTCGGGTAAAAGTATGCTTGCTAAACGAATTCCCACAATACTTCCTGAAATGACCTTTGAGGAGTCTATTGAAACCACTAAAATTCACTCAATAGCAGGTGTTCTTGACAATAAAAATCCTTTAATCAAGCAAAGACCTTTCCGTTCGCCCCATCATTCTATTTCCGCCTTCGGTTTAACGGGTGGCGGTACTGTTCCGCGCCCAGGTGAAATTTCACTTGCTCATAACGGCGTGCTGTTTTTAGATGAATTGCCTGAGTTTTCCAGGTCTACTATGGAGGGGCTTCGCCAACCGCTTGAGGACGGTAAGGTGACTATTTCCCGTGTTGCCGGCAGTCTTACATATCCAAGCTCAATTATGCTGGTTGCGGCAATGAATCCGTGTCCCTGCGGCTTTTTCGGTCATCCTACAAGAGAATGTACCTGCTCACCTAATGCAGTCAGAAAATATCTAAATAAAATCTCGGGTCCTATGCTTGACAGAATGGACCTGCATATTGAAGTGCCGCCTGTTGATTTTGATGCACTGAACTCAAAGGTTCAGGAGGAAAGCTCGGCAGTTATAAGAGAGCGCATTAATGCGGCACGAAAAATTCAGAACGAACGCTACAAGGGCACCGACATTTCCTGTAATGCGCGGCTTACTCCGTCACTGCTTAAAAAATACTGTGTAATGAGCGATGATGCGGCGGCAGTACTTCAACGGGCTTTTGATAATCTTGGTATGTCGGCTCGCGCCTATGACAGAATATTAAAGGTAGCAAGAACTATTGCCGACCTTAGTAATGATGAAATTATACATATTGAACATATTGCTCAGGCTATTCAGTTCAGAAGCCTTGACAGAAAATATTGGGGTAATGAGGAATAGGTGACGCTTATGAAATATGATGTTATTATAATCGGCGGCGGCGCTTCAGGCATGTGCGCGGCTATTCTGATTAAAAGAAAAAAGCCTGACTTTAATGTTCTAATTATTGAAGCACAAAACCGCGTAGGCAAAAAATTGCTTACTACAGGTAACGGACGCTGTAATGTTACTAATCGTTATATTGATGCTTCCTCATATCACGGTGAAAATGCAAAGTTTTGTGAATTTGCACTTAAAAAATACGGTTATGATTTTACTGAAGAATTTTTTGAAAGTATCGGTATTCCGCTTACTGAAGGAGAAAACGGTAAAATGTATCCCTACAGCTTGCAAGCATCTTCTGTTGTTGATGCTTTGCGTCTTTCTGCAAGTGAGACAGGTGTTGAAACCGTTTTTGACGAAGCGGCTGAAAGTATCTGTAAAGTGGGAAGTAGTTATAAAATTTCTACTACCAAAAATCAGTATGCTTCAAGAAATGTAATAATTGCCGCAGGCTCTGTTGCAGGTGGTAAGGCACTAATTTCTTATAAAAACCCTTATAAATTACTTAACGATTTAGGTCATAAAAGCACGGCGATTAATCCATCCCTTGTTCAGCTTAAAACCGATTTAACTAAAATTAAAGCCCTTACGGGAATTAAGCTTAACTGTGAGGTTT
>JAZNQX010000153.1:0-8726 GCA_045590395.1 Acutalibacteraceae bacterium | reverse complement strand
ATTTAAACTGCAAAGGGTAATATTTTCTCTTATTGTTCCCGAAAGCACCATATTGCCCTGAGGCACATAGGAGAAAAGCGCACGGGTGGAAGAATTTATGTCATATTTTCCGTCAAAGGAAAGCCTGCCGCCCTTTGCATCATTATAACCTAAAAGTAGCTTGAACAGTGTGCTTTTGCCAACACCCGATTCGCCTGTAACAGCCGTTACGCTTCCTCGCTCTAAACTAAATGAACAGTCCTTTAAAATTTCCCGTTCGTCATACGAAAAGTTTAAATTTTCGGCTCTTATTTCGGTAAAAACATCTTTAATTGTATCTATAACCGGCTTGTCCAAGGGATGCAGCTCTTCCTCAAGGTCAATAATCTCGCTTATTCGCTCACTTGAAGCCAGCATACTCTGGTATGCAGGGATAATTCCCGAGATGCTTTGCATTGGCGCTCTAAGCTGAGAAATTATCTGCAAAAAAGCAAGTAGTGAACCGTAGGTTACAATACCTTCTTTTATACCTGCGGCACCCCACAAAAGCACAAGAAAATAACCTGCGGTAAAGAAAAGATACATACCAACAGAATAAACAATGCTAAGTGTGTTTCTTTTTATCTTTATTTTGTAATTTTCCTCTTGCAAACTGTCAAGCTTTTTACCAATGGGCTTTAGAGAGGAAAAGGATTTTATAACGCTTAAATTTTTAAAGCTTTCCTGTAAAAAGGCTTTAAGCTTACCCTCACTTTGCTGATGCTTTGTGTGAAGATAGCGGTATTTATGGCCCACCAGCTTACATATAGCAGGAACGGTAATGCCCAATAAAATAATTGCGGCAGCAAACTTCCAGTCAATAATAAGAATAGCAATACTACCCGCTATTATTCTTGATACAATAGACACTATTGTGGGCACAATAGAAGAAGCGGTAGAAACCACCACCGCTGTGTCAGATGAAAAGCGATTTAACAGGTCGCCTGAATGATAATCACTAAGAGTATTTAGCTTTTTTGAAAATAAGGTGTGATAAAGCCCTCTTTTAATGCCTATTGCCATTTTCGAAGCTGTAACGGCGTGAATATGGGAAGAAAGGGCAGCAGAAACAACCTGAAAAACAATAAGAGAAATAACAACAATGGCGAGGGGCAGAAGTTTGCCCGAAATCTCGCCTGTTGCAACATCTATTATTTTTTTTGAAACCAGAGCCAGTGCTATGTAGATTACCGAAGTGCAAACCGACAAAATAGACGAAATAATTATCCTTACCAGTTGGCTTTTTACACAGCTTCGAATAAGCTTCACAGCAGTGCGTGAAACCTTCTTATTCAAGAATATTATGCTCCTTTAAAACATCTAAAAATACCTTAATGTCGGCTTTTGCAGTTTCTTCGTCAATAGCATATTCCTCTGTGAGAGCATTTAGTAGCTGTTCTTCGGTCTGCTCATCTGTCAATTTGTTCCAGAGAAAAGCTGCTGACTCATTAAGGGTGATGGCGGCGTTGAAATTCATTGTGTTTTCTCCTACAGGAACAATAAGGTTCTGTCCCGCAACAGTTCTTAAAATGAATCCGTTTTTGATTTTCATAAATCTTACCTCCAAGTATTTGTGAATTTATTATAACTTATTATAAATTATATTGCAAGTATAACTGATTTTGTTTATAATAGTATTATCAAATTTCAAAGAATATTCCAATTTTAGTGAGGTTTTAAATAATGGATAATTGTCGCGAACATCTTATTCCCATAAGAAAGGATGCAAAAACCATAGGTCTTCTGGCTATAATATGGGCAATGCTGCTTTGCGTTATCGTGCTGTGCTTTCTGCTTATAGGTAAGCTTGGTGTGTTTGCCTTTATTTTAAGTGTTGCCGCTATTGTGGGCGGTGTATGGTTAACAAGACAGCTTAATGTGGAGTACGAATACATTTTTACAAACGGCGAAATTGATGTAGACCTTATTACAAACAAAGCGGCAAGAAAGCGTCTTATCACCTTTAAATGCAAGGATATTGACAGAATTGAAAAGTACACAAAAAACCTTGCTATGTACAGTAAAACCGATTACGCCAAAAAAAGCTTTTACTGTAACGAAAATGACGAGGATTTATACTGTATTTCCTTTAAACACCGTATGGGTAAGGTATGCCTTGTAATGCAGTTTGACGAGGGTATGAGAGAGGCTATCAGACCCTATCTTGATAAAACTATTGCTCGCGAGGCTTTTAAATGATGATAGTATGCAGTGCCGAAAATGTTAAAAAGATAGAAAATACTGCAAACGGTCTTGGTATGTCCTATTTTTCTATGATGGAAAATGCGGGAAAAAGCGTTGCAGAAGAAATCTTAAAAAGAAAAGAAGTAAAGGGCAAAAATGTTTTGGTGCTTTGCGGCGGCGGTAATAACGGCGGCGACGGCTTTGTTGTGGCAACACTTCTTGAAGAAAAGGGTGCCTTTTGTAAGGTAATAGCTTTTTCAGAGCCTCAAAGTGAAGCGGCAAAGCTTGCTAAAAAACTTTATATAGGTGACTATGCGGATAAAACCACCGAGAATATATATGAAGCCGATATAATTGTAGATGCGCTTTTCGGTACAGGCCTTAAAAGAGAAATCGAGGGCGAGTATGCCGATATAATTAAGGCGGTAAATAATTCAAAAGCATATAAGGTTTCGGTAGATATTCCGTCAGGGCTTTTTGCCGACAGTGGTGAGGAAAGTCTTTGCATAAAAGCCGACTTAACCGTTACCTTTATTACCTATAAAACCTGCCATTTAATGTTCCCTGCAAGAAGCTTTTGCGGTGAGATTGTGCTGTCTATGATAGGAATTGAGCATTCTGCTTTTGATGGTATAGATATTATCGGCAGGGTAATACAGCCACCCATTTTCAGCAGAAGACAAAGCAATACCCATAAAGGCACCTACGGCACCGCCTCTCTTATAGTAGGCAGTTTCGGTATGGCAGGCGCCGCAATACTGTCGCTGAAAGGCTGTTTAAGAAGCGGCGTAGGTATAGCAAAGGCTACCGTTTTAAAGGATATTTATCCTATGGTAACGGTAAGCGCGCCTGAGGCGGTTTGCAATGTGTATAGCGATACCGATGATATTAAAACGGTATGCGAAACAGCAATGAATTGCGACGCGCTTCTTATAGGCTGTGGTCTTTCAAAGGGTAAAAGACAAAGAGAAATGCTGTCATACATAATTAAAAACTATGACAAAAAGCTTATAATTGATGCCGACGGAATAAATATGTTAGCAGACGACATAGAATGTATAAAACAGTCTGCGGCAGATATTGTTCTGACTCCCCATCCGGCAGAAATGGCAAGGCTTTGCAAAAAAACTACTGAGGAAATTAACGAAAACAGAGTTTTTTATGCGAAAAAAATTGCAGGTGAGCTTTCCTGTACCGTAGTTTTAAAGGGTGCCGTTACTATTGTTTCTGATAAATGCGGCAATGTTTACTTTAATGTTACGGGTAATCCCTCTATGGCAAAGGGCGGAAGCGGTGATGTGCTGGCAGGTATAATCGTTTCCCTTGCGGCTCAGGGGCAAAGCTCTCTGGAGGCATCGGTAAACGGTGCATATATCCACGGCCTTGCAGGTGATATATCGCGGGATAAAAAAGGGGAAATATCGGCTTTACCGACCGACCTTATTGACAGTCTGCCTGAGGTGTTTAAAAAACTCGGGGAGTAGTTTAAATGAAAAAATTTTTATGCGTTCTTTTATGTTTTATATTTTTTACCGGCTGTAAGGGTGAAAAAAATCCTACAGCCGTTAACAGAAATATAGCATACAGGGCGCATATTTTTTATTACGGCGAGGAATATGACTGTCTTGTAACGGTGAAAAATGACGGCAGTGCAGAGTATGTTATAAAAGACGGTGATATGGACGGCTTTTGCGCTCTGTTTTGCGGTGATACGGTTTCGTATTCGTATCAGGGCAAGGAAAGTACATCGCCCGTATTATATGACAAAGGAATGTTTGCCGTACTTTTTGATATGAACGAAAAATCGGGAGGCTGTATAGCGGAAAATGAGGGTGGTGACTGCATAATTCGGGGAAGCACTGCAATTGGTGAGTTTTCGCTTTTTGTGTCGGGAGCGGGCTTGCCTCTTTATGCAGAGCTTGACGGTAAGGATTTTTATGTTGACTTTTATGATGTAAGTATTGCTAAAGATAGTTAAATTTGTAAAATATATTAAAAAATTTTAAAAAAATGAATTTATGTATTTACATTAGATAAGAAAAGTGTTAAAATGTTAACGTATGAGAATATGTGCCGATATGCACATTCTCCAGATTATATAAGGGGGATTTAATCCATGGCAAGAAAGTTTAAAACTATGGACGGTAATAATGCTGCTGCTTATGTATCTTATGCGTTTACTGAAGTAGCCGGTATTTATCCTATTACTCCGTCCAGCCCTATGGCTGACTATACTGACCAGTGGTCTGCTCAGGGCGTAAAAAACATTTTCGGTACCACCGTTAATGTAGTAGAAATGCAGTCTGAAGCAGGTGCTTCCGGTACTGTTCACGGCTCTTTGGCAGCAGGTGCTCTTACTACCACCTATACTGCTTCTCAGGGACTTCTCCTCATGATTCCTAATATGTATAAGATAGCCGGTGAGCTTCTTCCCTGCGTTTTCCACGTATCCGCACGTTGTGTAGCTTCCCACGCTCTTAACATTTTCGGCGACCATTCTGACGTTTACGCATGCCGTCAGACAGGCTTTGCTATGATGGCTGAAACCAATACTCAGGAAGTTATGGACCTTGGCGCTGTTGCTCACCTTGCAACTATTGAAGGCAGAGTTCCTTTCATCAACTTCTTTGACGGTTTCCGTACTTCTCACGAAATTCAGAAAATTCAGGTTTGGGATTACGATGACCTTAAGGAAATGTGCAATATGGATGCTGTTGATGCATTCCGTAAGCGCGCTCTTAATCCTGAGCGTCCTGTAATGCGCGGTTCTCACCAGAACGGCGATATATTCTTCCAGAACAGAGAAGCTTGTAACAAATATTATGATGAGCTTCCTGCTGTTGTTGAAAAGTATATGGACAAGGTTAACGAGAAACTCGGCACCGACTATAAACTCTTCAACTACTACGGCGCTGCTGATGCTGAGCGCGTAATCGTAGCAATGGGCTCTATCTGTGACGTTGCAGAAGAGGTTATTGATTACCTTACCGCTATGGGCGAAAAGGTTGGTCTTATTAAGGTAAGACTTTACCGTCCTTTCAGTGCTGCTAAATTTGTAGAGGCTATTCCTGCCACTGCTAAGGCTATTGCTGTACTTGACCGTACCAAAGAGCCCGGCGCTATCGGCGAACCTCTTTATCTTGATGTTGTATCTGCTCTTGCCGCTACCGGCAGAAAGATTGACAATGTTATCGGCGGCCGTTACGGTCTTGGCTCTAAGGATACTCCTCCTTCCAGCGTATTTGCCGTATTTGATGAACTGGCTAAGGATGCTCCCAAGGCTCAGTTTACTATTGGTATCAACGATGACGTTACCTATCTTTCTCTTGAAGAGAAGCCCGCTCCCAACACTGCTGCAGAAGGCACTAAGGAATGCAAGTTCTGGGGTCTCGGCGGTGACGGTACTGTTGGTGCTAACAAAGACTCTATCAAGATTATCGGTGACCATACCGACAAATATGTTCAGGCTTACTTCCAGTATGACTCTAAGAAAACCGGTGGTATTACTATTTCTCACCTTCGTTTCGGCGACAAGCCTATAAAGAGTCCTTACTATATTAATAAGGCTGACTTCGTTGCCTGCCATAACCCCTCTTATGTTACTAAGGGTTATAAGATGGTTAACGACGTTAAACCCGGCGGTACCTTCCTTATCAACTGCCAGTGGTCTGCTGAAGAGCTTGACCATCATATGCCTGCTGAAGCAAAGCGTTATATTGCTAACAACAATATTAACCTTTACACCGTTAATGCTATTGACCTTGCTGCCGAAATCGGTCTTGGTAAGCGTACCAACACCGTTTTACAGTCTGCATTCTTTGCACTTTCAGGTGTTCTTCCCAGAGAAGATGCTATCGGCTATATGAAAGAAAAAGCCCAGAAGTTTATGAAGAAGGGTAAAGAAATCGTTGAAATGAACGAAAAGGCTATTGATGCCGGCGCTAACGCTTACGTTAAAATCGACGTACCTGCTTCTTGGGCAAATGCTACTGACGAAAATGTTAAGGCTGTAGCTGAAGATTCTTCTAAGCTTGTTAAGATGGTAGAAAACGTTATGAAGCCCGTTGCTCTTATGGACGGTGACTCTCTGCCTGTATCTGCCTTCGTTGACCACGCTGACGGTACCTTCGAGCAGGGCGCTTCTGCTTTCGAAAAGCGCGGCGTTGCTGTTATGGTTCCTGCTTGGAACAACGAGACCTGCGTAGGCTGTAACAAGTGTTCTTATGTTTGTCCTCACGCTACCATTCGTCCCTTTGCTCTGTCTGCTGATGAAAAGGCTGCTGCTCCTGCTAACATCAAGGTTGCAGATAAGGTTAAGGCTGTTACCAATAAGGGTTATGAATTTACTCTTGCTGTATCTCCTATGGACTGTATGGGTTGCGGCGTTTGTATCGGCGAGTGTCCCACAAAGTCACTTACCATGGTTGCTACCGAATCTCAGCTTGAGGAGCAGAAGGTATTTGATTACTGCGTAGCTAACGTAACCGAAAAGGCTGAAGTTGCTTCTGATGCAAACGTTATCGCTTCTCAGTTCAAGAAACCCTTACTCGAATTCTCAGGCTCTTGCGCTGGCTGTGCTGAAACTGCTTATGCACGTCTTGTAACACAGCTCTTTGGTGATAGAATGTATATCTCCAACGCTACAGGTTGTTCTTCTATCTGGGGCGGTCCTGCTGCTACTTCACCTTACACCGTTAATGCTGATGGTCACGGTCCTGCATGGGCTAACTCTCTGTTTGAAGATAATGCTGAGCACGGTCTTGGTATGTATCTCGGTCAGAAGGCTATCCGTGACAGACTTATAGCTCTTGTTTCCGAAATGGCTGCTTCTGATAAGGCTTCTGCTGAATTTAAGGCTGCTGCTGAAAATTATCTTAACACTGCTGAAGACGGTAAGGCTAATGTTGCCGCTACTGAGGCTCTTATTGTTGAACTCGAAAAGGCTGCTGTTCAGGGTTGTCCCACAGCTCCCGAGGTTCTCGCAAACAAAGAATACCTCTCCAAGAAGTCTGTATGGATTTTCGGTGGTGACGGTTGGGCTTACGATATCGGCTTTGGTGGTCTTGACCACGTGCTTGCAAGCGGTAACGATGTAAACGTTATGGTATTCGATACCGAGGTTTACTCTAACACCGGCGGTCAGGCATCTAAGGCTTCTCAGATAGGTCAGGTTGCACAGTTCGCTGCTGCTGGTAAAGCTATCGCTAAGAAGAGCCTTGCTGAAATCGCTATGTCTTACGGATATATCTATGTTGCACAGATTGCTATGGGTGCTGACCAGAATCAGACTCTTAAAGCTATCCGTGAAGCAGAAGCATATCCCGGTCCTTCTCTAATTATCTGCTATGCTCCTTGTGAAATGCACAGCATTAAGGGCGGTATGGTTAACTGTCAGAAGGAAATGAAGAAGGCTGTTGACTGCGGTTACTGGAATATGTTCCGCTACAACCCTGCTCTCAAAGCAGAGGGCAAGAATCCCTTCTCTCTTGACAGCAAGCCAGCTACCGGCGATTATAAGGAATTCCTCCTTGGCGAAGCTCGTTATGCTTCTCTTACCCGTTCCTTCCCCGAACGCGCAGAGGAACTCTTTGAAAAGGCTGCACAGACTGCTAAGGCTAACAGAGAACATCTCGAAAAACTCGTTGAGCTTTACGGTAAGTAATAACCAATACAAAAGGCTGAGGGTAACACCTCAGCCTTTTTTTATTTAAAGTATGGTCTAAGCTTTTTTAGCGCCGATTTTTCTATTCGTGATACATAAGAACGGGAAATGCCCAGTTTTTTCGCTATTTCCTGCTGGGTAAGTTGTTCTCTGCCCGATAATCCGTACCGCATAAAAATTATTTCCTTTTCTCTTTTATCAAGGGCAATAGGAAGTATTTTTTTAAGCTGTTCTATCTTTAGCTTTGTGTCGGTTTCCTCTAAAACATCACTGTCGTCGGAAACTATATCCCCAAGGGTAAGTGTGTTGCCGTCCTTATCGGTGTCTATGGGCTCACTAAGTGAAATATCCTGCGCGGTTTTTTTTAGTGCTCTGAAATGCATAAGAATTTCGTTTTCAATACATCTGGCGGTATAGGTGGCAAGGCGGTTGCCCTTTTCCGCCTTAAAGGTAGAAATACCCTTTATAAGTCCTATGGTGCCAATGGAAATAAGGTCATCGTTGTCGGCACTGCCCGAATATTTTTTTGCTATGTGGGCAACAAGCCGCAGGTTATGTTCAACAAGCTTATTTCGCGCCTCTATATTGCCTGCATTTGATTTTTTAAGCAATTCTTCTTCCTCGCTTTTGCTTAGCGGCGGCGGAAAAGCGCCGTTTTTCTTTACATGAAGCGCAAGATAAAAGAATACGCTCATGATTTTTGTAAGCAGCTCTAAAAACATAAAAAATCCCCTCTCTACTTCAATGTATATGAAGAAAGAGCGGGGATTTTGTTTGTCCGTTTATTTTAAGTTTTGGCAAACTGCATAACTAAAGCAGTGGGCAGAATTTTTGCAAGTATTCTGTAAAGCTTAAAGAGAAG
>JAZNQX010000152.1:0-2008 GCA_045590395.1 Acutalibacteraceae bacterium | reverse complement strand
TTAGTATACAGATATTTTCGCTGTCTATTTTAAGTTTGTTGTTTTCGGGGGCATTGCCGAAGAGAACATTAGCATCTATAAATTCTTCGGGGATATCTACAAAAGCCTCATCACACCAACGGTTTACCGCAATAAGCAGGGAGTTCTTTTTGTCCTTGCTTTCTCTTATATAGGCAATATGACCCATATTTGCATAAATCGGTATAAATTTGCCGCCCTTAAAGCAGTTGTTTTCTTTTCGAATTCTACCCAGCATTTTATAAAAGGCTAACAAATCCTCATTTTCCGCTCCCCAAGGGTATGTTTTACGGCAGAATGGGTCGCCAAAGCCTTCTACACCCGCTTCGTCACCGTAATAAAGCGAGGGAACACCGGGAAGGGTGTACTGAAGGGTGGCGGCAAGCTTTAAAAATTTAACGGCGTGAGCGTATTGCTCATCATTTAATTTCTGTTCTGCCTGCCAGTTTCTGTCTCCGCTTAAATTATTTGTGTTAGCAAGATTTGTCAGTATTCTCTGCGTATCGTGGGTGCCGATATGATTCATAAGAAGGCTGACACACTGTGGCGGATAATTTTCTGTAATATCCAGAACAGCGTCAATTAGCTTTCTTGAACTTTCTCCCTTTAAAAAGCCGATTATAGCATCGGCAAAGGGATAGTTCATTACAGAGTCAAGCTGATTTCCAAGTAAGTATCTGCGCCTTCCGCCGTGGCTTATTTTATTGGTGGCGTCTTCCCAGACTTCGCCTAAAATAAAAGCATCATCATTTTCTGCCTTTGCGGCTTTTCTTATATTGTCAAGAAATTCATCGGGCAGTTCGTCGGCAACATCAAGGCGCCAACCCTTAATACCTTTTTTAAGCCAGTAACGAATAACTCCGTTTTCGCCCGTTATAAACTGAGTAAAAGAGGGGGAATTCTCATTAGTTTCGGGAAGTGTGGAAATACCCCACCAGCTTTTATAAGAGTTTGGGAAATTATCAAAGGTATACCAGCTTGAAAACTGACTGTCTTTACTGTTATATGCGCCTAAACTATCATATCTGCTATATTTATTAAAATAAATACTGTCGTCACCCGTATGAGAAAAAACACCGTCAAGAATTACCGAAATACCATATTTTTCGGCATCTCTGCAAAGGTTTATAAGGTCTTCCTCAGTACCTAACATTGAGTCTATTTTCATGTAGTCGGCAGTATTGTAACGGTGGTTTGAGTGAGCCTCAAAAATGGGGTTTAAATATATTGCCGAAACGCTGAGTTTGGCAAGATAAGGCAGTTTTTGTCTTATACCCTCTAAGTCACCGCCAAAATAGTCGTTGCCAAGATATTTTACCTTATCATCTTGCTTATGTTTGGGAAGCGCCTGCCAGTTTTCCTGTATGTATCTATCCTTTGGAATACCTATTTTTTCTTTTTTACTGTTATAAAAACGGTCTGGAAAAATCTGATAAATAATTCCGCCCTTTAGCCAGTCGGGTGTCTTAAAGTCTTTGTTATAAACGGTAAGCTGCCAGTTGGCAATTTCCTTAGAAACTATACCAAGAGAATGCTCTGATTTTGATATGTAAAAGTCACCGTATTCACTGGTGTAGCGAAAATGATACCAATAAATACCCTCGTCAAAGGAAAGCTCGGTTTTATAAACGGTATAGCTGTCTATGGTAGAATCAGCCTTCATTTCGTATTCGTAGACACAGTCGGAATCATCCTTTTTTATACACAAAAACACACCTTGAGCCTTAGCGTCAAAGTGCAGCAGAACGCGAAGCCCCAGAGAAGTTTCTGAGGCTATCGCGCCGTAAACTGATTTATAAAGACTGTTTCGTGAGTCAAAAGGATAATACTGCATAAACTAAATTCCTTACTTAACAGGTTTAATGTTCCAGATGTTATCGGCGTAGTCCTTTATTGAACGGTCTGCGGCAAATATGCCCGATTTTGCAATATTAACAAGCGCCATTTTATTCCAACGCTCTTTATCGTTATAAAGAGTTGAAGCCTTATC
>JAZNQX010000151.1:0-2072 GCA_045590395.1 Acutalibacteraceae bacterium | reverse complement strand
AAAATATGAAAAGCGTGTTAAAAAGACCGTAAAGCTTTCTATTATAACTGCTGTAATTATAATGCTTACAGGCCTTTCTGTTATGGAGCTTTTTCCAAAGCTGTTGCTTTCCTTCTTCAACGCCGACGCGCAGATGATAGAGCTTGGTGTTCCGGCGCTTAGAATAATCGCCCTGCCCCTTATTTTTGCAGGCTTCTGTATTATTTCGGGCAGTGTTTGTCAGGCTATAGGCAACCCATTCCATTCTCTTATTGTGTCCGTTTGCCGACAGCTTGTGGTTCTTATACCCTCCGCATATTTTTTATCTCTTACGGGAAATGTTACACTTGTATGGTTCGCCTTCCCCATTGCAGAAATTTTCTCCCTTATTTTAAGCATTATATTCCTTAGAAAAACCATGAAAAAAGCCACCCTTTATATGCGAAATGCAAAGTAATATAATTATTGCAAAAAATCATTAAAAGGTTTATACTATATTTAACAAAGCCGATTGGAGCTATAAGAAATGATTTATCAAAGTACCAGAAACAATAACGAAAAGGTTAACAGCGCTGAGGCTATCGTCAAGGGCATTGCAAGTGACGGTGGTCTTTATATGCTTAAAGACTTTTCACTTTTAAACTTTGACTATAAAAGCGTTTTAAATCTTACCACAATGGAAACTGCCGAAAAGGTGCTTCACGCTTTGCTTGACGATTTCAGCAAAGAACAAATGCACTGTATGGTACAAGCCGCCTACAAGGGCAGATTTGAAACCGACGAGCTTACTCCCGTTGTAAAGGTGGGCGAACACTTTGTTCTGGAATTATTCCGTGGCCCCACAAGTGCCTTTAAGGACGTTGCACTTTCTATGCTTCCCCGTCTTATGACGCAGAGCAGAAAAATGCTGAATAAAACAAAGGACACCGTTATTCTTACCGCCACCAGCGGTGATACCGGCAAGGCTGCTCTTGAGGGCTTCCACGATGTAGAGGGTATTAAAATTATTGTATTTTATCCCGACGGCGGTGTTAGTGCCGTACAGAAAGCACAGATGGTAACCCAGGAGGGAAACAATGTTTGTGTTTGCGCCGTTAAGGGTAATTTTGACGATGCACAGACAGGCGTTAAAAACGCCTTTGCCGCATTCAGAGAAAGCGGCAACGATACCGTTGAGCTTTCCAGCGCAAACTCTATTAATATAGGCAGACTGGCTCCTCAGGTGGTTTACTACTTTACCGCATACTCAAACCTTGTTAAAAGAGGAGAAATTAATGTAGGCGATAAAATAAATTTTGTTGTTCCTACAGGAAATTTTGGTGACATTCTTGCAGGTTACTTTGCGAAATGTATGGGTCTTCCCGTAAACAAGCTTATTTGTGCTTCTAACGCCAACAATGTACTTACCGATTTTATAAATACAGGCGTTTATGACCGCAGAAGAGAGTTTTATAAAACCATTTCCCCCTCTATGGATATTCTTGTATCTAGCAATCTTGAGCGTCTTTTATATCTGCTCTCCGACGGCAATGCAGACGAGGTTGCAGGATATATGAAGGACTTAAGCGAAAAAGGCTTTTACAAGGTAAGTGACTCTTTACTTTCAAAGCTTCAGGAGACCTTTGTTGCCGCTTACACCGATGATAGCGTTACCCTTGAAACCATAAAAGAGGTTTACGATAAAAACGGTTATCTTTGCGACACACACACGGCTGTTGCCTTCCGTGCCGCACTTGACACAGAGGTAGAGGGCAAAACGGTAATTCTTTCTACCGCTTCTCCCTACAAGTTCCCCGTTGCCGTTCTTTCTGCGCTGGGTGTTACCCCCGAGGAAAACGAGTTCAGGGTAATGGATAAGCTTTGTGAGATTACAGGGGTGAAAATCCCTAAAAATCTGTCAGGTCTTGAAAGCAAAAAAGTGCTTCACAATACTGTTATTGAAAAAGAAAATCTTACTGAATTTGTAATGAAAAAGGTGGCGGAAGAAAAATGGTAAAATGCACCGTTAATGTTCCTGCAACTACGGCAAATCTCGGCCCCGGCTTTGACAGTGTGGGCTGTGCCTTTGCCCTCTATAACACCATTACCTTTGA
>JAZNQX010000150.1:0-7460 GCA_045590395.1 Acutalibacteraceae bacterium | reverse complement strand
CTCAAAGTCATATACCACACAGAAGGGTGTGCCTATTTCGTCCTGTCTTGCATAGCGCTTACCTATTGAACCCGCATCGTCATAATCAGCCATAAAGGTCTTTGCAAGGTCACTAAAAATAGCCTGAGCAGGTTCTGCAAGCTTCTTGGAAAGAGGCAGTACTGCACATTTAACGGGAGCAAGGGCGGGATGGAAGTGAAGTACGGTTCTTGCTTCACCGTTGTCCTTTGTTTCCTCATCATAAGCGTTGCAAAGGAAAGCAAGTGTTACTCTGTCTGCGCCCAGAGAAGGCTCAACAACATAAGGAATGTATTTTTCATTTGCTTCCTGGTCAAAATAATCAAGACTCTCACCGCTATGGTTTGCGTGCTGAGTTAAATCATAATCGGTTCTATCGGCAATACCCCAAAGCTCGCCCCAGCCAAATGGGAACAAGAACTCAAAGTCGGTAGTTGCCTTAGAATAGAAGGAAAGCTCCTCAGGGTCGTGGTCACGAAGACGAAGGCTCTCTTCCTCCATACCAAGGTCTAAAAGCCATTTCTTACAGAAAGAACGCCAGTAATCAAACCATTCAAGGTCGGTACCGGGCTTACAGAAAAATTCAAGCTCCATCTGTTCAAATTCTCTTGTTCTAAAGGTAAAGTTACCGGGGGTAATTTCGTTACGGAAGGATTTACCTATCTGGCAAACACCAAAGGGAACCTTTTTTCTGCTTGTACGGCAGATGTTTTTAAAGTTGACAAATATACCCTGTGCGGTTTCGGGGCGAAGGTAAAGGGTTGAAGTAGAATCCTCAGTTACGCCCTGGAAGGTTTTGAACATAAGGTTAAATTTTCTTATATCGGTATAATCCATAGAACCGCAGGAAGGACAAGCAATATGATTTTCCTTAATGTAGTTCATCATTTCTTCATCTGACCAGCCTGCAGGGTTCAGGTCAAGACCCTTTTCTGCAATATAGTCTTCAATAAGCTTATCGGCACGGTGACGGGTTTTGCACTGCTTACAGTCCATAAGAGGATCTGAGAAGCCTCCGAGATGACCTGAAGCTACCCAGGTTTCAGGGTTCATAAGAATGGCAGAGTCAAGACCTACGTTAAGGGGAGATTCCTGAACAAATTTCTTCCACCAAGCTTTTTTTACATTGTTTTTAAGTTCAACACCCAAGGGGCCGTAATCCCAAGAGTTTGCAAGTCCGCCGTAGATTTCACTACCGGGATAAACAAAACCTCTGCCCTTTGCAAGTGCTACAACCTTTTCCATTGTTTTTTCTGTTGCTTTCATATTAAGTAACCTCTTTTCAAGTAACGCTAAATTTAAAGCGCATAATACTGCATTATATTCTTTTATATTTTACTATTAAAGTCATTTGTTGTCAACTCATTCTTGACTTATACACTTAAATAAGTTATACTTTTTAAGTAAAATAAACGAAGGAGTGGTTTTTATGCCAGGAATTTTAAAACTACACGATTTAGACTTTGGTGAATTCATACAGGCTCTTGATTCCTGCAAGGGCGATGTTTTTTTAGAGACCGAAGAGGGCGACGTTTTGAATCTTAAATCAAAGCTTTGTCAGATTATGGGCATCGCTAATATTTTAAGCAACGCCACCGTTACCGAGGCACGTATTCGTTGCAGTAATCCCGAAGACGAAACCCTTCTCTTCCGTTTTAATCTCTATCACGAAATGCCTGAGAAATAAATTTAAATTGGAGTTGTTAAACAGTGGCTGATTTTTTAACCTATAAAGGAAGACCCTTAGTTCGAAAAGGAAATACCGTTTACTACGGTAATATGTCTGATTCGCACATCGTTCGTCTTACCATTCTTTCAAGCAATAATGATATTGCCGATGCAATTAAAATTGAGCTTATGTCAAGCGATACAGGTCTTAGCGATAAGGACCGTATTAAGAAGACCAGCGAGAAGCACGGCTTCTATGAGGCTCTTGACCTGGCAAGCGTATGGCTGGACAGAAATAAATAAAATTAAACGGCTATCCTAAGATAGCCGTTTTTGCTTTATTAAATTATAGAATAGAAATATTCTGCCGACTGTTTAGCACTTGCAAGGCTGTCGCCCTCTACGGCATTATCCTGCTCATAGCAAAGCTCCTCTACGCCACAGGCCTCAGCCGCCTTAATAACCTCTTTAAAATTAATATTGCCGCTTCCAAGCTCGGTAATAACTCTGTTACCTGTGCCAAACTGTATAGCGTAATCCTTAAGGTGAAGAATTTTAACTCTGCCCTCGCACCTCTTCAGCCACTCTATAATATCTACGCCGCCTGCCTGAAGCCAATGGGTATCAAGAACAAAGGATGTATCCTTATCAAGTTCCTTTAAAAGAATATCCATAATGGTTTCGTTGCCTATTTTAGCAAACTCGTTAGCGTGGTGGTGGTATGTAAAGGTAAGTCCGTGTTTTTTAAGCTCAGGAATAATTTTATTAGCCTTTTCTATAAAGCTATAAACGGTTTCTGCCGAGAAATCCTTACCCCACAGCCCAGGCAAACTGCCTATACCTGCATAATTTGTATCAAGAGCATTATGAATATGCACAGTTTCCTCAATATCCTCATAAAGTGTAAGGTTTAAATGAGTACCGATGATTTTAAGACCTGCATCTTTTGCGGCGGCGGCATAGTTTTCATAGCCCCATTCACAAACACCTGCGGTCTGAACGCCCTTAATGCCATAAGAAGCCAGCGCCTTAAAGGCTTCTCTCGCATCATTTTCGTTGGTAAGCCTATCTCTTATACCGTAAGCCTGTATAGATAATTCCTTGTTCATAATAAGTGCTCCTTTTACTATTTTATAACCTTTACAAAGACGAATATTGAAAGTACAATACCTATCAGCGCGTAAAGGCCGATAAGTGAGCCGATAAGACTAAAAATAAGGCCGATAAGCGGAATTTTTGAAAGCAAACCGATAATTAGACCGCAAACCACATCGATTACTACATAAATAATAAGCGATACGATAAAGGGATTTACTTCAGTAGCTTTAAATGCATGGGGAAAGAATTTCTTTAAGGTTTCCATTTATATTCTCCTTTTATGTAATTAACTGCTTTTATTGTACCACGAAAAAAACCGCTTTTCAAGGGTTTTGCATTTTTATTTAAAGTATGCTATAATAATATCTGTAAACGTGTAATAAAGGAGTAAAGTAGATGAAGATTACCGTTATCGGCCCCGGTAGATGGGGTTCTCTTATCACCTGGTATCTTGACAAAAAGCACCACGAGGTGACCCTTTACGGACAAAAGGGCACTCCTCATATTGAAAGCTTCATAAATACCCGAAGCAACAACCTATTAACACTGCCCCAGTCGGTAAGTATCACCACCGACCTTGCTTCAGTAAATGACGCTCAGGTAATAGTTATTTCTATTCCCTCTCAGGCGCTTCAGGGGCTGTTTGATGAGCTCAAAGAATATAATATCAAAAACAAAATTTTCGTACTGTGTATGAAGGGTATTGAAATTTCTACCGGCAGAAGACTAAGCCAGATAGCTACCGACAACCTTGACCCTTCTAACAAGATTGCTGTATGGTTAGGCCCCGGTCACGTGCAGGAATTTTATCACGGCACCCCTAACTGTATGGTTATAGACAGTGAGCACGAGGAAATAAAAAAACTGCTTGTAGACGAATTTTCCAGCAGTCTTATACGTTTTTATTACGGCACCGACCTTATCGGCAACGAAATCGGCGCGGCGGCTAAAAATGTAATAGGTATTGCCGCAGGTTTTCTTGACGGACTTGGTCTTTCCTCCCTGAAAGGTGCTCTTATGGCGAGAGGTACAAGGGAAATTGCCCGTCTTATAGCTGCTGAGGGCGGATATGAAATGAGCGCTTACGGTCTTTGCCATTTAGGTGACTATGAGGCTACTGTTTTTTCAAAGTACAGCCACAACCGTCAGTTTGGTGAAAGCTTTGTTAAAAAAGAAGCCTTTGAGAATCTTGCCGAGGGCTACTATACCGTTAAAGCCCTTGTGAAAATGGGCGAAAAGGACGGTGTAGAGTTGCCTATATGTCAAACTGTATACAGCATACTTTTTGAAGAAAAAGACCCTGTAACCGCACTTGACGAGCTTTTTGGAAGAAAACTGACAAACGAGTTTTAAAATTAAAAGACTTCAGAGAAAAACTCTGAAGTCTTATTTTTATTCGCCAAGTTCTTTTAAGATAAATGCGGCTACAGCTTCTGCCAGTACCTGATTACCCTCAGGGGTGTGATGCAGATTATCCTCGCATTTATAATAGTTTTCATGCTTTTTACAAATTGCGTATAAATCATTTACAGGCACATTTTCTTCTTTCATTACCTCAAGAGCCGCATTGTTATACAGAAGCACATCATCGCTCTCAAAAGCAAAATCAACATCGGTGCCGGTATTATCGTTGGCTTCTACTTTTTTACCCGGCAAGGGTGTTGTGGTAGCAAAGGCAACCTTTGCGCCTGCGGCGCGGGAAAGCCTGATTATTTTTCTTAAATAATAGGTATATTCCTCAGGAGGAAATATATACTCATCTAAAAACGGCACCTTATTCATATCCCAGTATCCGTTATTAAAGTGAACCATATCCACCTTACCGTGCTCTTTCAGAAGCACTGCTAATTGGTGATAAGAATATGCGGCGAACCTGCCGTTATCATGGGGTTGCCAAATTATTTTTATGCCCTTATCTGCTAATATATCTCTCACTAATAAGGTATACCATTCTCTTATAGAATCACCCAGCAATATTACTTTTTTCATAGTACTCCTCCTTACATCAATATCCTTTTAAGCTCATCAAAATCTTCCGCTATATAATCGGCGCCTGCATCCTTTAATTCTTTTAAACTGCCGTAACCGAAAAGCACACCTACATTTTTCACGCCGTTTTTCTTTGCGCCTATAATATCGTGACTTCTGTCGCCGACCATAATACAGTTTTCTTTATCCTTGTTACCTATACGCTTTAAGGCTTCTTTTATAACATCTGCCTTGTCTATTCGCTCTCCACTGAGAAGTGAGCCTGTAACACAGTCAAAATACTTATCAATTCCGAAATGTTCCAGTATTTTTACGGCATACACTTCGGGTTTTGAGGTTGCAAGAACCACCTTTATGCTCTGTTCTTTTAAGGCTTTCAAAAGGCTTTCGGTATCATCAAATAGCTTGTTCTCAAAAATACCGCGAACAGCAAAATATTCTCTGTATTTTGCAACTGCTTCCTCCGCTTTCTCACGAGAAAAACCGTAATATTTTTCAAAAGAAGCGTAAAGGGGCGGCCCGATAAAGCATTCAAGGTATTTTTTACTTTCAACCTTTATTCCATAGAAATTAAGAGCATATTCCACCGAGTTGGTAATGCCCTCGGCAGGGTCGGTAAGGGTGCCGTCAAGGTCAAATAATACCGTAGAAAACTTTTTACAACACATATAACGCTATCCCCAAAAACTGCGCCACACTTGCCAGGTCTACAAAGATATGGAACACAGAATGTATATATTTTTTCTTTATGCCGACTCTGTAAAAAACTGCGCCGATAGAATAAAGTATACCGCCTGCAAGCATAAAGCAGAAACCGCCGATTCCTATTGAATTAAGGGTCTGTTTATAGGCAAAAATGATACTCCAACCCATTGAAAGATAGCAAATCATTGCAAATTTTTCGTACTTTTTAATATCTATGGCAGTAAGGGTTACACCCAGCGCCGCCAGTGCCCATACCACGCCGAAAATCGTCCAGGCAATAAATGGGTAGTTTTCTCGCATAGCGCAAAGGGTTATGGGAGTATAGGTACCTGCTATCATAAAATAAATTGTGCAGTGGTCAAGAATTTGAAGCACCTTTTTGCCTGTTCCCTGCTTTAAACCGTGATACACGCTTGACATAGTAAAAAGTGTAACGGTTGAAAATCCGTAAATAGCGGCAGAAACTATTGCCCAAGGGTTTCCCTTAAAGGCGCCTATAAGCACCGAGATAACAAGATAAATAACGCCCAGACCGCCACCAACTATATGGGTGACCATATTAAAAATTTCTTCGCCCTTTGTATAGTCGGGCAGTTTGCGGTCTTTAAGTTTTGTTCTTTTCATTTTTTAACCCAGATATCCAAATTTAGTAAACTGCCAGTTCATTCCGTCCTCTGTTGACTGCATTTCAAACTCTACAGTACGGGTTGTGAATTTTGAAGTATCGGCAGGAGCGATGGTAAACAGCAGCTTTGAGGGGTCAGCATCATTAATATTTTTATAGTAATAAGCCGTTCCCGTAAAATAAATACGCTTTGTGGTCTGTTTTGTCAGCTTAAAGGAGCAACCTGCATAGGTCTGGCTGTCTGCCACAGTTCCTAAAGATGCATATAAATGACCGTTATAATCTATAAAACGAGTGGGGTCATAAAAGGTCTTCTGACATTCCTTAGTGAAGAAAGCGTCAAGGTAACGCTCAAGCTCTGCTACCGAGTCAAATCTGTCATCATTAACACGCCAGTAGTAGCCTGTAGAACCGTCCTTCACAATTTCAAAGGAACCTAACTGCTCATCATAAGAGAAGGTGAAGTTTTTAAGGTCGGCATAAATTTCTGCCGCATATTTATAACTGCGATTTATATCAGGAAAATATACTCCACCACTGGAAACAAGTTCCATACCTGTTTCAAAAATTTCTTCTTCAGGCACAGAAACTGTAGGCTTTGAATTGCTGGAAGTGTTTGAAGAAGCTTGTGATGAAGACTCACTCTGTGAAGAACTGGAGGCAGCAGTCGATGAATCAGTGGACGAGGCTTCCTCAGAGGATGTAGAAGCAGTAGAATTTATATCAAAAAGCACCTCTTCGCCCTCTAAAAGCTTGTCTTTTTTACAAGCAGAAAGGGCGAAAATTAATGTAATACACAGCAAAAAAGCTAATAATCTTTTCATAATTTTAAATTTCCTTTGCAAAATAATCAGTATTTAAAGTATATCATATAACTGTGAACATTTCAATTCTATATTGTTGATAAAATTAAAAAAAGCAGCCACATAAGTGACTGCTTTTATCACACCTTCAAAACTGAACAAAGTGATTGCTGGAGAATCGAAATATAGGTCAAGCCCTCGGTCTATTAGTACACCCTAGCTTTGACATCACTGCCTTTAGACTTGGTGCCTATCAACCCGGTAGTCTACCGGGGACCTTACTAACTTACGTTATGGGATATCTTATCTTGAGGCTGGCTTCATGCTTAGATGCTTTCAGCGTTTATCCAATCCGCACTTAGCTGCCCAGCTATGCCCTTGGCAGAACAACTGGTGCACCAGAGGTGCGTCCATCCCGGTCCTCTCGTACTAGGGACAGCTCCTTTCAAATATCCTACGCCCACGACAGATAGGGACCGAACTGTCTCACGACGTTCTGAACCCAGCTCGCGTACCGCTTTAATTGGCGAACAGCCAAACCCTTGGGACCGAAT
>JAZNQX010000149.1:0-3388 GCA_045590395.1 Acutalibacteraceae bacterium | reverse complement strand
TAGAAGGTACCGTCTTCAAGTCGAAATACAGTTGGAGATTTTAAAACGGATATAGTTGAAGAAATCGCGTCAATTACTGCTTTGTCAAGGGTAGAACTGTGCAGAGATTTGCAAAATTCCTTGGTCCTTTTGTATAGCGAGCTCCAGTTGTCCAATGAATAAAAACAGGATGCTGCAGAGTCTTCAAACAAGGTTGCGTAATAGTTTTTCCAAGTGATGTGATTGCCGTTTTCGTCGGTATAAGGACTCCAATAATTATAATTATTCGGCATATTCCAAGCCAAAACAAAGCGAAAAGACTTACTTTTTTCTTTGTTTATTATTTTTGTTGCACCAACCGAGCACACATCGGCTTTGCCGCTGTCCGTATAGCTTCTGTTTTTAAGGTTACCTTCGGTTAAATCGCGCCAGAAAGTCGTAATTTTGTCCTGCCAACCGCCTCTATACCAATACTCCTGATAAAAGCTGTCGGGTGAGTCAACTGCAATGGTCATATCACCGTAGGATTTATCGCTTTTGTCAATACCGTCATAAAGCATTTTAATAGCGGTATAATGCTCATGCTCAATTTTTATATTTTTAGAGGATTCAAAGGGATTATTAACCGACAATATAACAGTATATTTTATGTTATCATAGAAACTTTTGATTTTTATATCAAAAAATGCCGCAGGTATGCTTGAATTGTCTGCATCAAGCGGAATAAAAGGGTTAAAGGCAGTTAGTATCACCTTGGCAGGAAAACATTCGTCTTCAAAGGTGAGTGTTGCAATAGGGAAATTGCCGTCAAATTTAACATTTTTAAAATGTGGAAATCCGCATAATGTAGCGCTATCAGGACCAAAACCAAAGCCGAGTCCTCTAATGCGCGTAAATTGTCCTGATAAATCCTTTGTTAAATCACCAAGTAGAATTTTTGTTACTGTTTTGCCGTCCTGAAATTCTGCCTTAATGGCGAAACAGGAGTATCCGTTAAAGCTACCTTTGTTCGGTCTGTTAAAAATTTCCCAGTCAACAAGCGAGCCGTTACCGGCAAGACCTATTGAGCCTGTACCTATACCGCCGATAGGGAAAGAAATCTCAGATAAATATTCGCCTTTATACCTCATAATAGCACCTCGAAATAAGTAATATCGTGTACGTACACAACTTTATTATAATTGCCTTCGATCTACACGAATGTAAAAAATAAAAGACCTTTCGGTCTTTTATTTTACAAAAAAGTTATGAATTAAAGAAATGTGCTTCAACTGCGGCGCATATACAGTGGTAAACGGGGAGATGCAACTCCTGAATTTTAAAGGTCTCGGTTTCAGGAACACGTATACAGATATCTGCAATATCCTTTAATTTGCCACCTTTTTCTCCGGTAAGACCTATAACGGTAAGTCCCAAAGCCTTTGCGGTATTGGCCGCCGCAAAAACATTTTCGGCATTGCCAGAAGTGCTGATACAGATTATTACATCTCCTTTTCTTCCAAGGCCTAAAACAGTTTGTGCGTATAAAAGATTTGGGTCAACATCATTTGCAAAGGCAGTACCCAGAGCCGCAAAGCTGTGAAGCGGTATTGCGGTAAGAGCATTTTGTAGTTTGCAAAGTATTTCGTTATTAATTTCAGGATTATTCTTTTTCATTAAAGCTATCTGTTCATCACTTAAAGGACGCTTTAACAAAAAGCCCTTCATAAGCTCGCCTGAAATATGGTCGGCATCGGCGCAGCTTCCGCCGTTTCCGCAAATAAGCAGTTTGCCCCCATTTTCATAACAGCTTATCAGTTTGTTAATTGCGTCTGATATTTCCTTTTTGCAGGAAAGAAGGGAAGGATATCTGTTTGTTAATTCATTAATCATAAAAAACACCTCATATAATGGCGGTTGCAACAGCCGCATAATCACCTATATTTTCACCCAGCGCGGCAGGTAATACTTTACAACATTTTGCCGCTGGTGTCAAAGCTTCTTTTTCTATTATTTTTTGTGTATGTGGTAGTAATAGGTCATTGCACCTTATAAAAATGCTGCCGATAATAATTCTTTCTGGGTTCAGTATATCAATAATTATTGAAAGCCCCAGCCCTAACTTTTCACCGCAGATTTTAAAAACCTCTATGGCGGCTTTGTCGCCTTGACGCGCAGCCTCTGCAATAGCCTTGGCGGTAACATCATTAGCAGACATATTTTCGGAATAATATAGCGGCATTACGCCTTTTTCAGCGCTTTCAAGTGCCTTTTTATAGCCAAGCTGAGATAGTCCTCCGCCACTACAAAAGCCTTCAAAAGAGCCTATTTTATTAAAACCTATAGGGCCTTCATTGCTTAATCTTATATGGCCTACTTCACCTGCGTTATCGTTAGTTCCGCTATATAGTTTGCCATCGAGAATTAGTCCTGCGCCAAGCCCTGTGCCAAAGGTCATAAAAACCATATTGCTACAGCCTTTTCCAGCGCCGAATTTCCACTCGGCTACCGCACAGGCATTGGCATCGTTCTGAAGTAATGCAGGAACACCGTAATGTTTTTCTATCTGCTTATTTATATGAACATTATCCCAACCCTTTAGATTTGGCGGACTCATTATTATACCGCGCTTTGAATCAAGGGGACCTCCGCAGGAGATACCGATTTTGTCGGGCTTTTTGTCTAAAATGCCGTCAGCCAGCGTTATAAGCCTTTCAATCATAATTTCGGGGGAGACAGATAGGTCGGTATCGCATTTCTCTTTTTTGAGCAATGTGATATTTTCATTGTCCCAGTTTGCTGTCGTAACGGCGCATTTTGTACCGCCGATATCAAATCCTAAAATGTACATAAACTATTTCGGCCTTTTAACTTAAAATGATGCAAAACTGCAAATTTATTATATAAAAAAAAGAATAATATGTCAATAAATTACTGTAATAAAAATTGCTCTTTGTAAAAAGATATTTATGGTGATATTATGGCACAGATTATTGGAAAAGAAAGTATAAAATTTGAGAAAAAAATAAATATTATCGGTTATGGCTCGGTAGTGGGTAAAAAGGAAGGGCAGGGTCCTTACTCAAAATATTTTGACTATATAAGTGAGGACAGTCTGTTCGGTGAAGACTCCTTTGAAAAGGCAGAAAGCAAACTTCAGAAAATTGCAATTACAAACGCTTTAAAAAGGGCAGACTTAAAGCCTGAGGATATAAGTAATGTATGTGCCGGTGACCTTTTAAATCAGTGCATCGGCTCGTCCTTTGGTATAAGAGATTACGGCATACCATTTATTGGTATTTACGGTGCTTGCTCAACTATGGCACTGTCGCTTATTATCAATAGCGTATTGATAGAAAGCGGCGCTGCTAAATATTCTATAAGCTCGGCTTCGTCTCATTTTTGTGCAGCAGAACGACAGTACCGTTTT
>JAZNQX010000148.1:0-1765 GCA_045590395.1 Acutalibacteraceae bacterium | reverse complement strand
CGTCGCCGTAAATAAAAACAACTACACCCACGATATGATAATGGATACAAAAATGTTTAATCTGTCGGTACTTTGTGAAAGTGCTACCTTTGATGTATTCAAAGAGTACGGTTTTAAAAGCGGAAAGGATACCGACAAGGTAGCAAAAAATGCGCCCCGCACTGCAAACGGCATAACCTATGTGGACAAAAACGTTAACACCTTTATAAGCGGAAAGGTTATCTCTACCGTAGACCTTGGCACACATACTCTTTTTATTGCCGATGTAGAGGAAACTTTGATTTTAAATGACCAGCCAAGCGCAACCTACGCTTATTATCACAAGAACATTAAGCCAAAGGTAGAGGTAAAAAGCGAGGGCGGCAAAAAGTGGGTTTGCACTATTTGCGGCTTTGTTTATGATGATGATAAAGAAAAGGTGCCCTTTGAGCAGTTGCCTGATAATTGGGTATGCCCTCTCTGTATGCACCCGAAAAGCGATTTCGAACTGCAAAAATAAGCTTTTGCTATTGAAAAGCCCCTTTGTTTATGGTAAAATCTATTAAAATAATTTAAAAAGAGGAATAACTATGTTTTACGACAAATTAGAAAAGTTTGACCCGGAGGTTTATGCTTCGGTAAACAGAGAAAATGAGCGTCAGCAACACAACATTGAGCTTATTGCAAGTGAAAATGTTGTTAGCGAGGCAGTGCTGCTTGCCGCAGGCACTCCCCTTACCAATAAATATGCCGAGGGTTATCCATCAAAGCGTTATTACGGCGGCTGTGTATATGTTGACGAGGTTGAGGAAATTGCAAGAAACCGCGCCAAAAAGCTTTTCGGTGCAGAGCACGCTAATGTTCAGCCCCACTCAGGCGCCAGTGCAAACCTTGCTGTATTCTTTGCGCTTCTTCAGCCGGGTGATACTGTTCTTTCTATGAACCTTTCGGAAGGCGGTCATTTATCCCATGGCTCTCCTGTTAACATATCGGGTAAATACTTTAACATAATCCCTTACGGTGTAGACGAAGCCTCTCAGACCATTGATTATGACCTTGTTGAAAAGTTAGCCATTGAACATAAGCCTAAGTTGATTTTAGCAGGTGCTTCTGCATATGCCAGAAAAATTGACTTTAAGCGTTTTAAAGAAATTGCCGATAAGGTTGGCGCTTATCTTCTTGTTGATATGGCTCACATTGCAGGTCTTGTTGCCGCAGGTCTTCACGAAAGTCCTGTTCCCTATGCTGATGTTGTTACCACTACAACCCATAAAACTTTAAGAGGTCCCAGAGGCGGTCTTATCCTTTGCAAAGAAGAATATGCAAAGCAGATAGACAAGGCAATATTCCCCGGAATTCAGGGCGGCCCCCTTATGCACATAATTGCCGCAAAGGCTGTTGCTCTCGGTGAAGCACTGACTGATGAATTCAAAGAGTATCAGAAGCAGATAGTTAAAAATGCCGCTTGTCTTGCAGAGTCTCTAAAAGCAGAAGGCTTTAACATTGTTTCAGGCGGAACCGACAACCACCTTATGCTGCTTGACCTTCGCAATATGAACCTTACAGGTAAAGAGTTTGAGCATATGCTTGATGAGGTGCACATTACCGCCAATAAAAACACCATTCCTGCCGACCCCCAGAGCCCATTTGTTACAAGCGGTCTTAGAATAGGTACTCCTGCAGTAACCACCAGAGGCTTTAAGGAAGAGGAAATGAAGAAAATTGCTCATTGGCTCTACCTTATTGCTACCGACTTTGAAGCAAACAAGGAAACCGTTAAGGCAGA
>JAZNQX010000147.1:0-6188 GCA_045590395.1 Acutalibacteraceae bacterium | reverse complement strand
ATTCTGAAAATATTTTAAATAATGCAAGATTCCAATCTAATCAGTTGTTAAACTCACTCGAAGAAATGAAAAAGGAATTTAATCATGAAAATTCCTCAAAGCTTTTATCAGAGGCAAAACTGACAGCAAAGCGAGTCCTCGAAAACATTGAAAATATTTCAGATCCCGTAAATGAAAGCGTTAATGATAACTATGTTTTGCCAAGACCACTTGTGCTAAATGATAGCGTTATTATTGCTGACCTTAAAAAAAGCGGAACTGTGCAGAATATTGACGAAAAGAACGGAAGAGCATATGTCAGCGCTGGTAATATTAATATCTGGGTTGATTTTGCTAATCTGCGGCTAAATGAAAGTAAAACACCTGCGCGAAAGACTACACGCAATATAACTAAACCCTCGGGTAAGAACAAAAATGTCAGCGGTGAAATTGATATACGAGGTATGGCGTCTGACGAGGGTGTATTAGAGGTTGACAGATACATTGATTCAGCAATTCTTACAGGTATAGAAACCGTAACCGTTATTCACGGAAAGGGAACAGGGGTACTTAGAAACGCCGTTCATTCTTTTTTAAGACGACACAAAAACGTTGAAGGTTTCAGAGTCGGAACATTTGGTGAAGGCGAAAACGGTGTAACAGTTATAACATTAAAAAAATAGAGAGATTTTCATCTCTCTATTTTATTTATATTGATAAGCCGCCGTCAGGAGAAATAACCTGTCCAGTAATATAATCTGAACCCTCGGTTGCTAAAAAGTAAATAACCTGAGCCACATCATTTGGTTCACCCATTCTGCCAAGAGGAATATTGTCAACAAAATCGGCAAGGTCGTCGGTTGATATATTATTGTTCATTCGAGTATTAATAAGTCCGGGTGCAACACAGTTAACCTGAATACCGCTTGGGGCTACCTCTTTTGCCAGCGCTTTTGTAAAACCTATAACAGCCGCTTTTGATGCTGAATAATGAACTTCACATGACGCGCCCGAAAGACCCCATATAGACGAAATATTGATAATTTTACCCGATTTATTATGTATCATACCGGGAAGCACCGCCTGAGCACACAAAAAAGAGCCTTTTAAGTTAACGGACAGCATATTGTCAAAATCGTCATCGGTTATATCGGTAAATAGCTTTTGTTGGGCAATGCCTGCATTATTCACAAGCACGTCTATTTTTCCAAACTTGTTTTCAGCGTCGTATATCATTCTCTCAACACTTGAACGGTTTTTAATATCGGCATAGTAAGGCATAACGCTGTAACCGCAAGAGGAGAGGGAAGCCGCCAGTATTTTTGCCGACTCTGCTGAACGGTAATAATTCATAACAACGTTCCAGCCTTTTTCAGCAAATAAGATAGCCGTAGCGCTTCCAATGCCACCTGAGGCACCTGTAATAATTACTGTTTTACTCATAATATTTCCTCACACAAAAAATATACTGAAATCAGTATATCATAAATAAATTAAAATTTAAAGTATTTTCATTATTTTTACTATTGGTTGTAGTTAAAAATAACGGACTTATCTATATGTAGTGTAGTTTACATAATACGTTTACATAATATATTTTTTGGACAATTTTTTGATTGACACCGCCAATTAATTGTTGTATAATCAGTATTACCGACAAATTTGCCTCATTGCGTATATAACTGTTGCCTAAATTTAGGTTACATAATACTGTAAAATTTAGCAGTAATATCTTGTCCGTTTTATTCATATTATATAAAAACGGAGGAAGATATTATGAAAGCTACAGGTGTTGTACATTTAGGGAATTTTAAATTACTGACCGTTATACGTGAGAATCTGGCAATAGTAATTTTTACTTTACTTTTTGCTCTTGGTGTATTGTTTGGTGTTCTGCTTTTCGCTGATAACAAAATGATTAATGAGGCGGAATCTATTTTAAGTATATTCAACGATATACGTAAAAACTTTGCCTTTTCAAAATCATTTTTTACTATTTATATTTTTGAATTTACTTTTTTGTTTGCGATATTTTTATTTGGCACTTCGCTGTTAGGTATGGCGTTTATTCCTTTTATAATTTTCGTCAGGGGAGCCTTCAGCGGACTGCTTTTGTGCGGTTTGTACTCATCTCTTGGTTTAACCGGCATTACGCTTAATTTGCTCACTTTGTTGCCGTCTACCATAATAAATGTACTGTCGCAGGTAAGTGGTGCAGGGTGCGGTCTTAATCTTTCGTATTCACTTAGCAAAATGATGCTCAGTGGCGGAAATTTACATAGCGGAATTAATATTAAACTGGTTCTGAAAAAGTTTGGTTTACTGGTATTAATAATAACTGTAGGCACACTGTTTGAAGTGTTTTGCTTATTTGCATTTAAAAAATTTTTTGTATAGGAGGGAAACAGATGAAAGATTACGCTATTGACTTTAAATCTTTTTTAGAGCTCACCAAAAAGAGCTCTGCTAATACTTTACAATCTTATATGCGTGACCTTTCACAGTTTTTATCCTACTGCAAAGATAACGGCATTAAGGACATCGCAAAAGTTAATAATGAATTTTTACATAAGTATTTACAGTTTTTAACCTCTACCGGTAAATCTAAGGCAACAGAAATGCGTGTACTTGCTACACTTCGTTGTTATTTTGGCTTTTTAAACCGTTCCGGTTTTATTCTCAACAATCCTATTATTGGAATAAAAAGTGGAAGCTTTAAGAAAAAAATGCCTGAAATTCTTTCTGATAAAGAGGTAATTCAGCTTTTATCACAGCCCAGTGGAAATGATTTTAAATCCTGCAGAGATAAAGCTATACTTGAACTTATGTACGCTACGGGTATTAAGGTTACCGAGCTTGTTGATTTGAAGGTTTCTGACCTGAATTTATCTATTGGTATTTTACATCTTCATGATGATAAGCACGAAAGAATTGTTCCTATTTATCCCGAAGCTGTAAAGGTTTTATCCTATTACATAACCAATGTTCGTCCTTCGGTAGTATACGATATAAATGAGGAACGACTGTTTACAAATATGTCGGGACAACCTATGTCACGTCAGGGCCTTTGGAAGCTTGTAAAGGGCTATGCCGCACAGGCTAATATATCTAAGGATATTACGCCGCTTACTTTCCGTCATTCCTTTGCCGCTCATTTGCTTGAAAACGGCGCACAACTCAATGACATTCAGAAAATGCTTGGTCATTGCGATATTTCCACCACAAACATATATGCTCAGGTAGTTAAAAACAAGTATGCTTTAGCTTATAAAAAATATCATCCCATGGCAAAATAATAAATGTAAGTATAACCGCAAATTTAATTGCGGTTATTTTTTTGTCATATTAAGCCGACCCAATTCATATTTTATTACAAAGAGATAAAAAACGTTTGCGGAGGAAATAAGTATGACGAATTCGAGCATTTATGATGATATAGCAGCACGAACCGGCGGAGATATTTATATTGGAATTGTCGGTCCGGTAAGAACAGGTAAATCCACTTTCATAAAGCAGTTTATGAATAATCTTGTTATTCCTAATATAAGTGAAGAATTCAGCAGAGAACGCGCTAATGATGAGCTTCCGCAATCTTCTTCAGGCAGAACAATAATGACTACAGAGCCTAAATTTATACCGGAAAACGCTGTTCAAATTTCTCTTGGAAATAACTCTGATTTACGGGTAAGACTTATCGACTGTGTTGGATATATTGTACCAAGCTCACTGGGATACATAGAAAACGACCAACCAAGAATGGTAAGAACACCCTGGTATGATGAGCCTGTACCATTTAATATGGCGGCAGAAGTCGGAACAAGAAAGGTAATAACTGAACATTCTACCATAGGTCTTGTGGTTACTACAGATGGCAGTATAAGTGATATTCCGCGTGAAGAATATGCCGAGGCTGAAAGCAGGGTAATAGAAGAGCTTAAAGAAATAAAGAAGCCCTTTGCAGTTCTACTTAACAGCTTATATCCTGATTCCGATGAGTGCAAGTGCCTTGCAAACTCATTAAGTGAAATGCATAACGTACCCGTAATTGCCGTTAATTGTCTTGAAATTGGTGAAGAGGAAATCAATAAAATACTATCTGAAGTATTGTTTGAATTTCCGATTAAAGAGGTACAGATAAATTATCCCAATTGGATAAATACCTTGCCGACTGACCATTGGCTTCGTGCAGATTTACTGGAAACAATAAAAAACGGCGGTAAAGATATTAATCTCATTCGAGATGTATATAGCCTGGAAAATGTAGCTGATATGAGCGAAAATATACTAGGGAGTAAAATTTCCGGAATTAATTTCGGCGATGGCTCAGCAAAGCTTGATTTATCTGTAGGCAGAGATTTATTCTATAACATTATTAAAGAGCAAACAGGTATTGATATAAGTGATGATAGCGCATTAATGTCTAACATAGTATCTCTTTCTAAAATCAGAAAAGATTACGAAAGAATAAAAAATGCTTTGGATGAGGTTGAAGCAACGGGTTACGGAATCGTTATGCCATCCATTGAAGAACTGACTCTGAAAGAACCTGAAATTATGAAGCAAGGCGGTAGATACGGCGTCAGACTAAAAGCATCAGCACCGTCTATTCATATGATGAAAGCAAACATTACCACAGAAATAAGCCCGATAGTAGGTACCGAAAAGCAAAGCGAAGACCTTGTTATGTGTCTACTTAGCGAGTTTGAAGAAGACCCAATTAAAATATGGGATTCTAATATATTCGGTAAATCGCTGCACGACCTTGTTAATGAGGGTCTGCACACAAAGCTGGCGCGTATGCCGATAGACGCAAGAATGCGACTTCAGGAAACATTAGAGAGAGTAATTAACGAGGGTTGTAGCGGTCTTATTTGCATAATTTTGTAAGAAAAAAGCACTGTTAATCAGTGCTTTTTTCTTTGTCATTTTTAATATTTGCAAGTGGATTAGCATTTATTGCATCCTCAATTTGTTTATTGGCAACATGTGTATAAATCTGGGTAGTGCCAAGGTTAGCGTGTCCCAGTATTTCCTTTAAAACACGGATATCAACGCCGCCTTCCTGATACATAAGCGTAGCGGCAGTATGGCGCAGTTTATGGGTAGAAAAGCCCATACCGGAAAGACCTGCTTTCTCAAGATATGTGTTAACAAGGTGCTGTACGGTTTTGTTGCTTAATCTGCGCTTATTTCGGCTTATAAACAGGGCGTTTGCATGACTTGGCGGTATATCTTCGCGCGGTCTGACAACTAAATATCTGTTCAGAGCATCAATGCAGGCTTTGTTGAGATAAACTATGCGTTCCTTGTTACCTTTACCAAGCAGACGCAGGGCACCATCAGCGCTGATATCGGTAAGATTTATTCCGCAGAGCTCAGAAAGACGCATACCGCAATTAAGAAAGAACGTTAAAATACAATAATCTCTTTCTTTATTTGGTCCGTCAACACTTTCAAGAAGCTTTACCGACTCATCAAGAGATAGATGGCGGGGGAGGGACTTCTTAATTTGTGGAGTTTCAAGAAGCAGTGCAGGATTATTTTCAATTAACCTCAAGTGCGAATGAAGATATTTAAAAAATATTCTGATAGTTGAAGCTTTTCTTGCGCGTGCGGCAGTACCGTTTGAACGCTCGGTCTTGCAGTAAACAAGAAAAGAATGAAGGTCTTGAAGGGTAACTGTACGGATAATTTCAATATCAATATCAGAAATATCTATTTCAGAAAACTCAGTATCTTTTTGTACTTTACCGCGAACTAATTTTAAAAATTTAAAAAAGGTAATAAGGTCGTGGTAATATTCTTCAATAGAACGCGAAGATTTGCCTTTAATAGATTCGCTGTATGATAAAAAGTCCCGGAGTATCTGTGGTGAATTATACAAAACTTCAAACTTCATAATATTTACACCTCTAATCGAATTATACAAAACTTTTCCAATGTTGTCAATATCCAAGATAGAGAACATATAGTTTTGTACCGGTTAATATATTTAGTTTATTGAGTAATTTAATAAATAACCATCTAAGTTTATCCGATATTATTGATTAAACCTTAATTTAACTGCAGATTTCAAAAATCAGCAGAAATTCAAAATATATAACTTTAATCAGTTTGTTTAAAACATACTGAGTATCATTAGAAAAAAACTGATTAAAGTTGTATTTTAAGAAAAACAAGGAAATTTTATTAATTTACTTAAATAGCAG